>JAEWJO010000096.1 GCA_023386455.1 Pseudomonadota bacterium
CGGCAGCAGCGGTCGCGGCAGCGGCGATCGATTGCGCGGACTCGCGCACCACCTGCGAGGACGCCGCGAGATCGGTGACCGAGATCGGGCGCTGCGGCGGATCGGGCTGATCGGCGTCGTAGCTGACCGAGATGACCGGCATGCTCGGGTCGTCGAGGTCCATCTCGCCGCGCGGGACGCCGAGGCTCTCGCTCGGCGCCCGCCCGACGAGATCGTCGAGGACGGCGGTGCCCGCCTGATCGCCGGCAGCCGCCTTCTTGCGCCGCTCGTTGACGGCCTCGCGCAGGTCGGCGACGACGTCGGCGACGTGCTTGTTCGTCATGCGGTGGCGCTGCTCGAACAGCCACTCGGCGAGGCCGTCGCGGAACGCGGCCGCGCTCGCCCACCGCTCGTCGACCGACTTCTTCAGCGCCTTGCGGACGATCTGGTTCAGGCCCGGCTCGATGTCGCCGCCGTACTTGTCGAGGCGACCGAGCTTGGCGTCGCGCACCATCAGCAGGACGTCGAGCTCGTTCGCCGCGGCGAACAGCCGGCGACCGGTGAGCAGCTCGGCGAGCACGACGCCGACCGAGAACACGTCACTGCGGCCATCGAGCGGGAGCTCGATCACCTGCTCGGGTGACATGTATCCGTACTTGCCCTTCAGCGTTCCGGTCTTCGACTTGTGCGCACGGTCCGGATCGATCGCACGCGCGATGCCGAAGTCGACGAGCTTGACGTCACCGCGCACGCTGAGCAGGACGTTCGATGGCGAGATGTCGCGGTGGACGATGCCGAGCGAAGAGCCGCTCTCGTCGCGCAAGCTGTGCGCGTAGTCGAGCGCGTCGAGCACCTCGTGGCAGATCCACGCCGCGAGGTGGGCGTCGACACGGCGCCGGCGCGTCGCGAACTCCCGGAGCAGCGCGAGCACGTCGATGCCGTCGACGTACTCCATGGCGATGAACAGCGAGTTGTCGACCTTACCGAGCTCGAACGTCTGGGCGATCTTGGGATGGACGAGCCGCGCGGTGAGCTTGGCTTCGTCGATGAACATCGCCTTGTAGGTCTCGTCCACGCTCAGGTGCGGGAGGAGCCGCTTGATCACGACCTTCTTCTGAAAGCCGTGTTCGCCAGGTGACGTTGCGATGAACAGCTCCGCCATCCCGCCCATCGCGAGGCGCTCGACGAGCTGGTACCGGCCGAAGCCGATCGGGAAGTCTCCCACCGGATCAAAAGCCTATCACGATCGGGCTAAGTCAGCTCCGCCGCATCAATAAGTGGCCGGCGCGCTCGAGCGCATGCGCGACCGCGGAGTCGAACCGATCGAAGTGCTGGAACGACATGTTGACCTCACCGGTCAGCTTGCCGGCGAGCTCGCGCAGCGGGCGCCGCGCGTTCGAGAGCAGGATCTGCAGCGCGCTGCCCTCGGCCTGTTCCAGGAACCCCCGGTAGCCGCGCTCGAAGCTCTTCTCACCGACCGCCGAGAGGCCCGCGCAGTCGATCACGAGGCATGGTGCACCGGTACCCACCGCCAGCATCCATGCGCGCGACAGGAGACCATCGAGTACCGATGGTGACGGTGAGCCGACGAGTAGGACAGCCGGCACCTTCGGCAGGATCTCGACGACAGGTGTTCCTGCCTCGAGCTGCTCGCTCATCTGTTCGCGCAACGATTGCAGGCCGGACGCGGCGAAGCCGTCGAGCGCGACGACCGTCAGCCACTCGAACAGCCGCGTCAGCTGCGGTGCATCCTGCTCGGCGGTGAGGCCGGCAACGACCTCCCGCAGCTCGAGCAGGATCGCCGCGACGTCGTAGCCGGTCGCACCTTCGCTCGCGAACTGCGCGCCCATGAACGCACAGATGCGCTCGAGCTCGCGCGTCGCATCGGAGCCAGGCTGCAGTGCGTCGGCGCCGCCGTGGGCGGCCTCGGTGAGCGCCTCGAGCAAGCTCGCGACCTGCGCGGTGTGGGTCGCTGCCTTGGTCGAGCGACGGAACCGGAGCGCGGAGCGCTCGTAGCGGACGATCCACGCCGCGAGGATCTCGCCGGAACGGTCGCGCAGCACCGCTGCAAGCTGAGGCCCTTCACTCACGATCACCAGCGTAGCAAGCCGCCAGAAGCCTTGCCATGTTACGATGCTCGACGGGTGGAACTTTGAAGCTGCTCTCCGTAGCGCGGTCGGATGTAGGGCGGAAGCGTCAGATCAACGAGGACGCGTTCTTTCGCGACGATGCACGCGGTTTCTATGTCGTTGCCGATGGTGTCGGCGGCCACAACAAGGGTGAAATCGCGAGCCGCGAGGCCACCGATCAGCTGAGGTCCTGGGTGTACGGCGCAGCGCGCGACCTCGACCGGCTCGTCGAGCGAGTCGCGCTCGGTGACTCCGAGTGCGTCTGGGAGATTCGCCGACTCCTCGAGAGCGGCGTCAAGAGCGCCTGCTACATGGTCTACGGCATGGCCGAGCTCGACCCCGAGAAGAAGGGCATGTCGACGACGCTCTCGGCGCTGCTCAT
This sequence comes from Pseudomonadota bacterium, assembly GCA_023386455.1. Taxonomy (GTDB): domain Bacteria; phylum Myxococcota_A; class Polyangia; order Haliangiales; family Haliangiaceae; genus JABFXX01. The sequence continues at coordinate 2,491 of JAEWJO010000096.1, forward strand.
CCGCGCGAACTACGCGTTCGCCGTTCACGTCGGCGACTCGCGCGTCTATCGCGTGCGCCAGAACAGCGTCCTGCAGCTCACCGAGGATCACACGCTGATCAACTACAAGGTGAAGCACGGCATGATGACGAAGGCCGAGGCCGAGAAGGCGAGCGGCAAGAACGTCATCACGCGCGCCGTCGGCCACAAGGACTACGTCCAGGTCGACACCGCGGACGTCGATGTCAGCCCGGGCGATCGCTTCCTGCTGTGCAGCGACGGCCTTCACGGCTACTTCACCGACAACGACCGCGAGGTCGCCGAGCTGTGCGCCGATGGCGATCTCGAGGAGTGCGCCGATGCGGCGATCGCGCTCGCCAATCAGCGCGGCGGCAAGGACAACATCACCGCCCTGGTCATCGAGGTCCTGGCGTAGCCGCGCTCGCGGTGGTACGTCGATCGCGTGACCCGGCCCGAAACAGGAGAGGCCAGCACTCGCTCCTGGCCTCGGGGGCGACTCCTCGCGACCGCGACGGTCGTCGTCGCTGGAGCGCTCGCGTGGTGGCTCGCCGGCCATCCCGGCGTCGGCGGTGATCGCCAGGTCGCGAGCGCCCCGCTTCGCCGTGGTGGGCCCGCGACGCCGCAGGCGCAGACCGTCACGATCCGCGGCACGGTGATCGATCAGGCGACGCGCGCATCGGTCGGCAAGGCCGTCGTCGTGCTGCGCGGTGACGGCAGCGACACGACGGCGACCGCCGATGCATCCGGACGCTTCGAGGCGAAGGTGCCGCGCGGTCGCTACCGCGTGTTCGTGCGCGACGACCAGTTCATCTCCATCGGCCTGCAGGGCCGGCAGCGCCTCGACGGCGGACCGCGTCCGGAGCTCGCCGGTGCTCCCGACGAGAGCCTGATGACGACGCTCGACGTGGCGACCGATCTGTCGGACCTCGACGTCCACGTCACGAAGGCCGGCATCGTCACGGGCGTGCTCGCCGACGAGCGCGAGCGGCCGGTGCCGGGAGTCACGATCCGCGCAGGCGTCGGCATCTTCGAGGCGCTGCGCCCGGTGCTCGGCACCGACACCGCGATCACCGACGATCGCGGCCGCTTCACGCTGCGCGTACCGCCCGGCGAGTACGAGCTCGACATCCGCCATCCGAGGTACGCCGGCATCGTCGGTGAGACGCGGCTGTCGGTCGACCCCGGTCAGAACGACGAGCTGGCGCTCGAGCTGCGCGCCGGCTGTATCGTCGAGGGCAAGGTCGTGCTCGCCGACGGCAAGACGCCGGCACCCGACGGTGCGATCGAGCGCGACGAGCTCGCGCGCCGCAGCGGATTTGGCCCGTCGGGCCGGGTCGCGCCGGGCGGCACATTCCACTGGTCGACGACCGAGACCGACACGATCACGCTGCGCGCGTGGCCGTGGCGCTCGCCGCCGTCGAGCTCGCAGGTGTTCGATTGCCGCGACGGCAAGCGCTACGAGGGCGTCGTCCTCCGGCTCGACGAAGGCAAGCCCGACATCGACGGCTCGATCGTCGACACGCGCGGCAATCGCGTGCCGTTCGCGTATCTCGACGTCATGCCGATCGATCCGGGGCTGTCCGGCCAGCAGGAGCGCGCCGACGCCGGAGGCCGCTGGCACGTCTACAACATGTTCGACGGCAACTACCGGATCCGCGCGAGCTCGCCGGGTCGCGGCGTCGTCACGACGAACATCATGGCGCCGAAGCACGAGCTCGTCCTCAAGCTCGACGGCACCGGTCGCGTCGCCGGGTCGACCGCCGACCTCACGAACGGCAGCCTCGAGGTGTCGCTCCTGCGCTGCGGCTCCGAGGACGATCCGCTGTCGATCGCACCGGAGCCGCGCATCGTGCCGGTCACCGGTGGTCACTTCACGATCGAGGACGTGCCCGCGTGCACGCTGACGTTCGTCGCGCGCTGGCGTGACAAGACGTTCCAGCAGACGGTCACCGTCGATCCGGGCCGCACCGCGTACGTCTCGCTCGAGCTCGGCACCGGCCGCGAGAAGACCGTCACCGGCACCGTTCGCGATCGCGACGACAAGCCGGTCTCGGGCGCGCGCGTCACCGCGGTGCTCGACAAGCAGGAGGTGTCGACCGCGCGCACCGACTCCGACGGCCGCTACACGATCACGGCGCGCTCGGGCTCGCAGCTCGTCGCGGCGAGCGGCTATCACGTCGGCCGCGCGACCGTCGGTCACGCCGATGTCGCGAGCGAGCTGGTCGACCTCGTCCTGAACGATATCGATCAGTAGTACGACAGGCCGGTCGAGAACATCAGCTGCGCCTTCGGGCCATCGCCGGTGATCGACGCGAGCACCGTCGACTCGAAGCCGAGCACCAGGTAGCCCCAGCGCGCGATATCGAGACCGCCGCCGCCGAGCGCGCCGAAGCCGCCATGCGGCGTCCCGGCCATGCCGCCGCCGGAGTTCGCGGTGAACACGTCGAGGCCACCGGCGAGCCGGAACCACAGCGAGCCCGACACGTAGCGCTGCACGCCGGCGAACAGACCGATGTTCGAGTCGGTGAACGTCTGCGTCATGTTCTTGTGGAGACCGCCGCTACCGACGAGCTCGAACGTGATGATGCTCTTGCGCGTCGCGACGTGGCCGAGCCGCAGCGACAGCGCCGGGCCGCGACCGACGCCGATGTCGCCGCCGATCAGGATGCCGAAGCCGAGCGAGCCGGCGACGACGAAGCCCTCGCGCGGCGCGTTCGACTCGAGGTTCGCCTCGCGCGCCTCGTCGTCGGCGATCTCGTCGGGCGGCCCCGGCGGTGGCGCAGGCGGGATCGGCTTCTTCCTGGCGACCTCTGCCGCGGCGACCCCGGCAAGCATCGCGAGCACGGCGGCTGCGACGGGCGCGCGCATCACGTCGGCTTGCTCGCGTCGAGCCGGGGAAACGTGCGCGTCTCGCCGAGGTGCGGCTGGTCGGGCAGTAGCAGGCGATCGACGACCTCGCCGCCGACGAGGTGCCTGTCGACGAGCTCGCCGATATCGTCGACGGTGACGTGGCCGTACCAGACCTGCTCGGGATAGACGACGACGGTGACGCCGTGCTCGCACTGGTCGAGGCAACCGGCGTTGTTCGCGCGGACGAGCTTCTTGATGCCGCGCGCCGAGAGCTCCTTCTTCAGGGCATCGCGGACCTCGACGCCACCCTTGGCCTTGCAGCAGCCCTTCGGATTGTCGGCGGACCGTTCGTTGATGCAGACGAACACGTGACGCTGAAAGCTCGGCATCTCCGGACGCCAGGCTACCACGCCTACCCTTGCCTACCCGACCGGCACGCTATCCTCGACGGACGGGTCATGCGAGCGCGGACGCAGATCGTCGGAACGATGCTCGGCAAGTACCGCATCCTCTCCGAGCTATCCGCCGGCGGTCAGGGCGAGGTCTATCGCGCACGGCACGAGCTGCTCGACAAGCCCGCCGCCGTGAAGGTCCTGCGCGCCGGTCTCTCGGAGAACGCCGACCTCGTCGCGCGCTTCGTCAACGAGGCGAAGGCCGCGAGCGCGGTCCAGCACCCGGGCATCATCGAGATCTTCGATTTCGGCACGACCGACGACGGCCGCGCGTACCTCGCGATGGAGCTCCTCGAGGGCGAGCCGCTGTCGAGGCGTCTGCGCCGCGAGGTCCGGCTCGGCGATCGGCAGGCCGCGGAGCTCGCGCGCGGCATCGCGAGCGCGCTCGGTGCCGCGCATGCAAAGGGCATCTTCCATCGCGACCTCAAGCCCGACAACGTGTTCCTCGTCGCGGATCCCGACACGCCGTCGCGCGAGCGGCCGAAGCTGCTCGACTTCGGCATCGCGAAGCTCGTCGATCGAAGCACGGGCCAGACGCGCACCGGCGCGCTGATCGGGACGCCGCTCTACATGGCGCCGGAGCAGGCGCGCGCGGCCGGCGCGATCGATCACCGCGCGGATCTCTACTCGCTCGGCTGCATCCTCTACGAGCTCGTCGTCGGCGAGCCGCCGTTCGTCGGCAGCGGCGCGGGCGAGATCATCACGATGCAGATGTTCGAGGCGCCGGCGCCGCCGTCGAGCCGCGTGACGATCGCACCCGGTCTCGAGCGCGTGATCCTGAGGCTGCTCGCGAAGGAGCCGGGCGAGCGATATGGCAGCGCGGCGGATGTGATCGGCGCGCTCGACAGTGCGTTCGATGGGAAGAGTCACGCTCGCAGGCCACCCGATACGAGCGCGCCACGGCGCAACCTGCTGCCGATCATCGCCGCGATCGTGACGCTCGGCATCGCGGGCGTCGTCTTCGCCATCGTCACGCAGACCTCCGAAACACCTGCACCTGCACCTGCACGTGCACCTGCACCTCCGGCGACGCCAACGCCGACGCCGACGCCGAAGCCGCGCGATCCGCCGATCCAGCAGGCGTCGCCTACGCCTACGCCTACGCCTACGCCTCGGAAGCCGAGGCAGCGGGATGGATCACAGTCTTCGCATCCGGTGACCAAACGTGGGTCGCCGATCGAGCTGACACCGTAAGATAGACGCCATGCTTCGCGCGTCGGTCATCGCCGGCATCGTGCTCGCGGCCTCCGCCGCGGGTGCGCAGCCCGCCGCGCCCCCGCTCGCGCAGATCCGCGACGACAAGCAGCTCGCGCAGGCGCTCGCGACGATCACGCAGGATCCGGCGGTCAAGGTCACCGACGACAAGGCGCGCCCGCTCGCCGCCGCGCTGATGACCGAGGGCGTGCGCCAGCTCCAGGCGCAGGCCTACGACCAGGCGCTCGCGAACTTCCTCGAGGCGTACAACAAGCTGCCGAGCCCGAAGATCCTGCTCAACATCGCGTCGACGCTGCGCGACATGGGTCGCACCGCCGAGGCGGCGAACACGTACCAGCGCTACCTCGCCGATCCGATGACCGGTCCCGAGCGCGTCGCCGAGGTGACGTCGATCATGGCGCAGCTCGACGCCGAGCTGACCGTGCTCACCGTGCGCGTCACGCCGCGCGGCTCCGACGTCTCGATCGACGGCGGTCCGTTCATCACCGTCGGCGGCGCGCTCGTCACGCGCGTGCGTCCGGGCATCCACCTCGTGCGCGTGAAGAGCGGGCTCGCGACCGGCGAGCTGACGGTCAACGGCTTCGACGGCGAGGCAAAGGACGTCGCCGTCACCGCGATCGCGACGGTGAGCCAGGGCAACGGCGCCACACCGGCGCCGCCGGCGCCGCCGGAGCCCGCCGCGCCTCCGCCCGACAAGGTCGACGGCTGGATGGTCGTCGGCACGCAGTTCGGCACCGCCGATCCGACGACCAACCAGCGCACCGTCCGCGCGGGCTTCACCGGATCCGAGGTCGCGGCGATCGTCCCGACCTACAGCGTCAACGACGAGGGCGAGGTCACCGTCGAGGCGCCGGCCGGCCGCAAGATCGGCTCGGGCGTCGTCGGCACGCTGCGCGTCGACGGCAAGGGTCGCGGCGTCGCCGGCATGCTCGGCTTCGCGATCTCGCCGAGCGATCGCCTGGAGATCGAGCTCGCCGGCATGAAGTCGAACGTGTGGGGTGCCTATGCCGGCGTGCGCATCCGCTTCCTCACCGGCTGGGTCCGGCCGTACGCGGCGGGCGGCCTGCCGATGTTCTTCTTCGAGAACGAGACCGACATGCAGAACGCCGTCGCGGTCGGCGTGCGCGGCGCGGGCGGAATCGAGCTGCGCATCAACGGCCACGTCAGCCTGCAGGGCGACCTCGGCCTCGAGCACTTCTTCAACATCGACGACAAGCTGATCGACGGCAAGCGTCCGGAGGCGACCGTGTTCGTCCCGACGGTCGGCGTCATCGGGCGGCTGTGATGAGGCGCGCCGTCTCGCTCGCCGTCGTCGTCGGTGCCGCCGCGGTCGCGTACGCGGTCGGCAACGGCGACATCAAGCCGGTGTCGCCGGTCACCGTCGTCACGGTCACGTCGGCGACCGGCAGTGGCTCGGGCACGGCGACGCTCCAGAACACGACGTCGTCGACGACGTACAGCGTGCTGCTCACCGCGGACGACACGTGTGATCCGCTCGTCGGGTTCACCGTGCCCGCGAACCCGATCACGTCGTTCGGGCCGCTGAGCGCGCGCAGCGTGACGTTCAACTGTCCGCCGCGCGGTGGCCCGGCGATGCGGCGCTGCCTCGTCCACGCGACGAACAACGCGAATCAGGCGCCGCTCACCGACTTCATGGGCCTGTGCCTCTACGGCGCGACGCCCGGCACGCTCGTGCCGCAGCAGACGTCCGTCGACTTCGGCACCGTCGACGTCGGCCGGGAGGCCGAGCTGACACTCGACCTCCGCCACATGGGCGCGCTGTCGCAGACGATCACGCGCGTGTACCTCCAGACGACCGACGCCGACGGGAACTTCCGGTTCGCGACGCCGTGCAACCCCGACGCGCCATCGTGCAGCGAGGAGCTGCTCGCACCGGTGCAGCTCGGCGAGACGATGTCGATCGGAGTCCGCTGCACCCCACAGACACCGGGCATGCACACCGCGAACGTGCTCGTCGGCACCGACACGTTCCAGCTGCTGTCGACACCGATCACGCTCCAGTGCATCGGCGGCGCGACGACCGCGCCCGTACTCGGCGTCAATCCATCGACGATCGACATCGTGTCGGGCATCGAGCTCGACGGCGAGACCGCGAGCACGGTCGTCCACCTCTCGAATCCCGGCGGCGGCACGATCGTGATCCACGACGTCCGCACCGTCGACGTCGACCTCGACTCGGCGGCCGACTGGACGTACACCGCGACCGGCGCGTGCACCGGTCAGATCACGTCGACGTGCTCGCTCGATCCCGGCGAGACGATCGATCTCGCGCTGACGTTCGACCCGAGCGCGGTCGGACGCCGGCGCGCGACCCTGCTCGTCTCGTACAACGACACGCTCGATCGCACGCGCGAGATTCCGCTCGAAGGCATCGGCCGCGGCGCGACGCTGCTCGTCGCGAACGGCCAGACGTCGCTGCCGTTCGGCCAGGTCCCGCTCGGCCGCACGGCGCAGCTCGACTTCTCGCTGATCAACACCGGCAACCGCGACGCGATGGCGAACCTGTCGCTCGGCACGGGCGCGACGCCGCCGTTCACGATGTCACCCGCGGCGATGGCGGCCGTCTCGCCGGCGATGCCGAGGCCGGTGACCGTGAGCTGCACGCCGTCGACCGTGACCCCGGCGATGACGACGGTCACCGCCGCCAGCAGCGACGCACTCGGGATGCCGATGCTCCCGCTCACCGCGACGTGCGAGGGCACGACGGGAGAGCTCGCCGCCTCGCCGCCCGCGGTGCTGTTCGGCGAGATCCGGCTGCGCGGCTCGCCGATCACGCGCACGGTGCAGCTCCAGGCGACGGGCGCGCCGCTCGCGCTCACTGGCCAGCCGCAGCTCAACGGCACGTCGCCGGACGTCTCCGTCGGCGCCTACTCGGCCACGACGACGCCGGCGACGTTCGACGTGACGGTGACGCCGCCCTCGGGGTCCGCGGCGCAGGGCACCGTGAGCGGCACGATCGCGGTCGCGAGCAGCGCCGGCGACTCGCTCGCGATTCCGGTCGCCGCGCGCATCGTCGAGGCGTCGTACGACGTCGCCGCCAAGGTCGAGCTCGGCACGTTCTGCGTCGGTCAGCCGACGACATCGTCGAACGCGGCGCTCGTGTCGAGTGGCACCGCGACGATCTCGGTGACGATGCCGACGTTCGCGGCGTCGCCCTCGCCGTTCTCGCTCGCGCTCGCGACGCCGACGCAGTACCCCCCGGTGCTCGGACCGGCCGGCGGCGCCGCGCGCGTCGCGGTGACCGCCAAGCGGCAGACGCAGGTCGCGACCGTGACCGACACGCTCACGTGGCACACGGACGTCGAGGACAAGCCCACCGCCGAGACCGTCGTCAACGCGCAGTTCATCGATGCCGGCGCCGCGATCGCGCCGCGCTCGATCGACTTCGGCGAGGTCACCGTGCACCTGTTCACCGAGGACGGCCAGCGCGTGACGATCCAGAACTGCAACGACACGCCGCTGCAGCTCGATCCGCCGATGGTGCGCACGCCGTTCGAGATCGAGAGCCCGAACTTCCCGCCGATGCTCGCGCCGAACGAGACCGTCACGTTCAGCGTCGGCTTTCACCCGACCCGCAAGGGTGCCGTCACCGACGTGCTTCGCATCACCTCGCCGCAGCTCCCGGGCGCGCCGCTCGAGGTGACGCTGTTCGGGTTCGGCAAGACGCCCGAGGACACCCCACCGGACGGTGGAACCGGTAACAACGGCGGCGGTGACACGAGCTTCTACGCGTGCTCGTGCTCGTCGAGCGACCGCCCGCTCGGGACTCTCCCGATCCTGCTGGCGTTCCTCTGGGTGTCTCGTCGCCGGCGCGATCGGTTACCCTGAACGCGATGAGAACGCGGTCGCGTCAGACGCGCCGGGCCCTTGCTGCGCTCGTCGTCAGCGCGGTCGTCGCCGGGACCGCGTACGCGCAGCTCGCGATCACGAGCCAGAGTGCACCGACCAATGGCCCGATCCCGGTCAACCAGGTCGGCCGCATCGTGTTCTCGATCCGCAACACGACCGCGAGCTCGGTCGACATCGTCGGCTTCACGCCGCAGATGATGCTGAGCGCGCTGCCGACGGGCTGCCAGAACGTGACCCTGTCGCGCCTCGACATGCCCGGCATGCAGGCGAGGACGCTCGCGTCGAACGAGCAGCAGCAGTACCTCGCGACCGTGTCGCCGGGGTTCGCGATGCCCGGCATGTACAACTGCACGTGGGACATCGCGACGAACCCCGCGATCGCGCCGGCGCCGACGGTGACGACCTCGTATCAGGTGTCGGCGACGCCGGGCGAGATCGACGTCCAGCCGACGATCATGAGCTTCGGCTCGCAGACCGCGCCCGGGTTCGAGATCCAGCAGACGCTCGTCACGAACTACGGCTCGAGCGCGCCGGCGATGATGACGATCACCGGCGACGCGGGGTCGAACCTGTCGTTCACCGGCGCGTGCAGCGGTCACTCGTGCTTCACGTCGGTCAACGGCGGTGGCAGCGGCGGCGGTGGCGTCGGGATCAAGTGCCAGCCGAATTCGACGATGGCCGTCGTCGCCCAGCTCGAGGTCGTGACGATGCCCGGCATGGGGTCGGGCTCGATGATGCCCGTGCCCGGCATGGGCTCGGCGACGCTCGTGTGGGACGCGTTCACCGGCAACCTCATCCGCATCGTCGAGAATCCGATCTCGATCACCGCGCCGCTCGGCCAGGTTGGCTCGGGCTCGGCGACCGTCGTCGCGATGATCGGTCAGACGACGATGCAGAACGCGTTCATCTCGGGCGGCGACGCGACGTTCAAGATCTCGAACTGCGGCGCGCAGACCTGCGCGTTCTCGCCCGCGATCTCGACGCCGACGAGCCTGACCGTCGAGTGCCAGACCGCGGCGGCGCCGAAGCTGGCGACGCTGACCGTCGTCGAGCCCGGCGGCGGCTCCGACTTCAAGCCGATCACGTGCACGTCGACCGGCGGCGGCCCGATGCTGTTCGTCAATCCCGGCTCGCACGACTACGGCACGGTGCCCGTCGGCCAGACCTCGCCGTTCATGTTCGAGCTCCGCAACACCGGCGGTGCGATGCTGAGCGGCGTCGCGATCACGTTCCCCGGCCCGTCGGGCCCGCACTGGAGCGCGTCGTCCTGCACGCCGGCGTCGCCGTGCTCGATCGCGCCGGCCTCGTCGACGTTCGTCACCGTCACGTTCGCGCCGGCCGCACACGGCGACAAGTCGACGACGATGCAGATCGCGTCGAACGATCCGGCGAGCCCGGCGTTCGTCTCGCTGATGGGCGTCGGCACGGGCGGCGTCATGGTCGTCACGTCGCCCGCCGGCCCTCCCTACGATCTCGACCTCGGCACGATCCCGCGCGGCCAGATGTTCTCGCGCACCGTGACGATCGCGAACAGCGGCAACGCGGGCATCACCGCGCAGATCACCGGAGCGACCGCGCCGTACTCGGTGATGCCGGCATCGGACTTCATCACGAGCTCGCCGAAGAGCTTCACGGTGACGTGCCAGTCGAGCACCGCGAGCGCGAACAACGACCAGACGCTGTCGATCACGTCGGACGCGTACGTGGGCTCGCCGCAGAGCCTCGCGGTCCACTGCACGATCGCCGACACGCTCGTCCAGGTGACCCCGAGCAGCTTCGACTTCGGCGAGGTCCGCATCGGCTCGCCGGCCCGGACGCTCGCGGTCACCGTGACGAACCCGATGACCGCGCCGGCGCCCGCGCACGTCGTCAGCCTCGGTCTTCGCGATCCGCGCGATGGCCTCTCGCTCGTGCCGCCGAGCACCGACGTCGTGCTCCAGCCGGGCGACGCCGCGTCGGCGACGCTGCAGCTGACGACCGCGATGGACTCCGATCTCGCCGGCGAGTTCCTCGACATCCACGTCGACGGCGCGATGCTCGCGCTGCCGGTCACCGGCAAGGTCGTGACACCGCACTCGCGTGTCGTGCCGGGCGAGCTCGACCTCGGCACCGCGTGCGTCGGCACGCAGGTCGCGGGCACCGTCATGCTGATCAACGACGGCACCGCGACGCTCGGCGTCGATCCGCCGCAGCTCGACGGCAGCTTCCTCGCGTCGAGCCCGCCGGGCACGACGTACCCGCTCGCGCTGTCGCCGATGAACGCGATCGCCGCGTCGGTCTCGCCGGCGATGAGCGCGACCGGACCGATCGAGGGCCTCTTGACCTGGCGCGACGACAGCCCGAGCGAGTTCCACATCCCGGTGAAGCTCGACTACGTGTCGTCGGGCACCGCGCTATCGCCCGCCGCGCTCGACTTCGGCACCGTCGCGGTCGACGCTGCCGCGTTCCCGCAGCACATCACGCTCGAGAACTGCGACCTCGCGCCCTCGAAGATCACGATCAAGGCGATCAACACGAAGCAGGGCGCGGTCGGCGCGTGGGTTCTCGAGCCGCGCCTCGGCTACGACAAGATGCTCGCCGCACACGAGAAGCAGGCGATCACCGTGACGTTCCGGCCGCCGGCGCGCGGCCGCTACGAGGCGAACCTCGAGATCGTCACCGACGCGGGCCCTCGCACGATCCATCTCTCCGGCGATGCGACCGGCCGCGACTTCGACGAGACGAGCTTCTACGCGTGCGCGTGCAGCGGCCCGGGTGCGCCGTCGCGGGGCTGGCCGATCGCGCTCGCGCTCGTCGCTATCGTCCGGCGCCGCCGCGCACCTTCTTCAGCTCGGTGAAGAACAGATCGATCTCCTCCGGCTTCGTGTAGAAGTGCGGCGCGATGCGAATGCCGGCGGTCGGCCGGTGGTCGCAGAAGAACTTCCGGCGGTTGAGCTCGCGGCACACGTCGGCCGAGCCGACGAAGTCGAACACGACCGAGCCGCCGCGGCTCTCGGCCGAGCGCGGACTGTTGAGCTTCATGCCGAGCTCGTCGACCCAGTCGATGCAGGCCTGGGTCATGACGAGGCTCTTCTCGCGGATCTTGCGGACGCCGATCTCGGCGATGATCGTGTGACCCGCGCGCGCCTGGTACAGCGAGGCGACCGCGGGCGTGCCGCCCATGAAACGCCACACGGTCTCGGCATACGACTGGTCGGGCATCGTGAACGCGAACGGCGCCTCGTTGCCGAACCATCCCGTCGCGCGCGGCGCGAACTGCTCGATCAGATCCTTGCGGACGTAGAGCCACGCCGCGCCCGGCCCGCCGCACAGGTACTTGATCGAGCCGCCGATCGCGAACGACACGCCGAGGTCGACGACGTCGAGCGGCACCGTGCCGATCGACTGATAGCAGTCGAGGATCACGTGCGCGCCGACCTCCTTCGCGCGTGCGCAGATCTTCTTCGCGTCCTGGATGTAGCCACTCGAGAACACGACGTGCGAGATCGGCACGACGAGCGTGTGCTCGTCGATCGCCGCGCAGATCGCGTCGGCATCGATCGAGATCTTGTCGGCGGCCGGCGGTACGAGCACGCACGTCGCGCCGCGGCGCTGCTCGGCGTGCCACACGTACGACACGCTCGGGAACTGCAGCGCCTCGAACACGATCTTGTTGCGCTCCGGCGTGTAGTCGAAGCACGACGCGAGGATGCTCGTGATCGTCGAGACGTTCTGGTTCATCGTCACGGTGCCCTGCGGCGCCGAGATGATCTTCTCGATGCGTGCGGCGGCGCGATCGACCTCCGGCAGCCACTCGCTCCACGCGGTGATCGACCTCGTCCGCCACAGCTCGGCGAACTCGGCGAGATCGTCGGCGGTCCTTGCCGGCACGCAGCCGAGCGAGTGCGAGATGAAGTGAACGCACTCCTCGAGCGCCGGGAAGTGCTTGCGATACTCGAGCAGGCTCTCGGCGATCGGGTCAGCCATGCGCCTGGCGTATCACGGCGCGGCGTCGACGGCGACGGCCGCATCGGCGGCGACCGGCAGCGGCACACCGGCGTCGATGCGCAGCTCGGGCGGCAGGCCCGGCGGCGGCGGCGTCACCGACTGATACCGAGGATCGCCCTCGGTCAGATACGGATCGGGCTCCTCTGCATTCGTGTACGCGAACAGCATCACGAGCCCGGTGAGGCCACCGCGGCCGACGCCCGCGACGCCGCCGACGATCAGGCAGTCGGTCTTGTCGCTGACGTTGAGCGAGCACAGGCCGAGCGTCAGCGTGCCGGCGACCGCACCGATCGTCACGGCGGGATGCTTCTGCGCGAACGCGCAGCCGCACACGCCGAGCAGGGCGACGATACCGAGCGCGCGCCTCATCCGTGATAGCCGGGTTCGTGGCCCTTGGCGGCCTGCTTGGCGGTCCAGTCGGCGAACACGTCGTCGCGGACATCCCACAGCGCGGGGAAGAACCGCGTCTTCATGCCGTGCGCGAGCAGGTCGGAGTGCTTGCCCTTCAGCGACGGCGTGCCGGTGCCGATGATGCGGTAGACGAGCACGAGGTGGCGGTAGCGCCACATCTGCAGCAGCTGGTCGTAGTCGACGAGGCCCTCGCACAGCTTGAACAGCGCGTGGTGATCGTGCGGGCTGTCGTAGATCTCGCGCAGCGACACGCCGGTGCGCTCGAGGAACGCCGCGAACGCGGGCCACACGACCTCACCGGGCAGCTTCAGCATCGTCCGGAAGCCCGGCGACTCCTGACCCGAGCCGCGGCCGAGGCCGAGGCGGATCGTCATGTAGTCGGTCGGTGCCATCGTGTCGAGCAGCTCGACCGAGTGGAGCAGCACGCGCTGGATCTTCGCGACGCGCTCGAGCGTCGACGTCGCGCGCGGCACCTCGTCGGCGGCCAGGAGCGACGTCATGAAGCGGAGCTCGTGCTCGATCAGCTTCATGTAGAGCTCGTGTGCCTGATGGACGACCTGGAACTGCAGCTCGTCGTGACACGACAGCGCCTCCGCGGGCTTCTGCAGGCGCAGCAGCTCCTCGGTGCGGATGTACTTCTCGTAGTCGGTCAGAGGCGCCATCTTGTCGGGGGATTTACCACATTGCGGCGTCGGAACTGTTCGGAGAGAATGGTCTTCGTGGCACGTCCGTACCTACGTGAGTAGCCTCATGAAGTACGGAATCTTCTTCGTGATCCTGGGTTCAGCTTCGACCGCCGCTGCGCAATCCGCGCCCGATGAAGGGCAGATCCAGCAGCCCGCACCGACGCGAGCGACGTTCGTGTCGACGGGCGAAGAGAAATGGGACGTCTGGATCGACAAGCAGCCGGCGTGTCAGACGCCCTGCTCGCTCGGCATCATGCCGCTCAGCTTCGTCGTGCTGCGCTCGCAGGAGCGCAATCCGATCCGGCTCGACGTCGGCTACATGCCCGCCGGTGACCTGATGGTCACGGCGAAGCCGCTGTCGTCGGGGATGTACGCGACCGGCATCGTGTTCACGTCGCTGTCGGGCATGGCGCTCGCGACCGGCATCACGCTCACCGCCGTCGGTTGCGCGACCGACCGCAGCGGCATGTGTACGGCGGGGCTCATCACCGGCGGTGCCGGCGCGGTCGGCCTCTACGGCTCGATCTATCTCATGCGCAAGGCACTCCCGAAGGTCAGCCTCGGCCCGGCGCAGCCGTACGTCGCGGGTTCCCAGGTCGGCCTCGCCGGCACGTTCTAGCCCGGATTATTCGCGGATCTCAAGACGCTGCAATTGCTGGCGTTTTGCGAATTTTGTTAGCACTCGCTCTGAGGGGTTGCCAAGGTCGAAGGGCGTCGTTATAGGAGGCGCCACGAACCCCAATCTGGAGTGAGGAAATGAAGATCCGTCCGCTGCACGATCGAATTCTCGTCAAGCGTCTCGACGAAGAGACCAAGACCGCTGGTGGTCTGTTCATCCCCGACTCGGCCAAAGAGAAGCCGATCCAGGCCAAGGTCATCGCCGTCGGCGCCGGCAAGCGCGACAAGGACGGCAAGCTGATCGCCCTCGAGGTGAAGGCCGGCGACAAGGTGCTGTTCAGCAAGTACAGCGGCACCGAAGTGAAGATCGACGGCGACGAGCACCTCATCCTCCGCGAAGACGACCTCCTCGCGGTTCTCGACTGATCCATCAACGAATCGCAACGAGGTATTTCAATGGCTGCCAAGGAAATCATTTTTTCGTCGAGCGCCCGCGCGGAGATCGCGAAGGGCCTCAACATGCTCGCCAACGCTGTGAAGGTGACGCTCGGCCCGCGCGGTCGTAACGTCGTCATCGAGAAGTCGTGGGGCTCCCCGACGGTGACCAAGGATGGCGTCACGGTCGCGAAGGAAGTCGAAGTCGAGAACAAGTTCCAGAACATGGGCGCGCAGATGGTGAAGGAGGTCGCGTCGAAGACCTCCGACGTGGCCGGCGACGGCACCACCACCGCGACGGTTCTCGCGCAGGCGATCTACAACGAGGGCGCGAAGCTCGTCGCCGCCGGTCTGAACCCGATGGACCTCAAGCGCGGCATCGACGCGGCGGTCGCGTCGGTCGTCGACCAGATCAAGCAGATGTCGACGCCCACCAAGGGCAAGGAAGACATCGCGCAGGTCGGCACGATCAGCGCCAACGGCGACACCGAGATCGGCGAGATGATCGCCGAGGCGATGAAGAAGGTCGGCAAGGAAGGCGTCATCACCGTCGAAGAGGCGAAGACGCTGAACAGCGAGCTCGACGTCGTCGAGGGTATGCAGTTCGACCGCGGCTACCTGTCGCCGTACTTCGTGACGGACAGCGAGCGCATGGTCGCGAACCTGAGCGACGCGTACATCCTCATCCACGAGAAGAAGATCTCGAACATGAAGGAGCTCCTGCCGATCCTCGAGCAGGTGGCGAAGCAGGGCAAGCCGCTCGTCATCATCGCCGAGGACGTCGACGGTGAGGCGCTCGCGACGCTCGTCGTCAACAAGCTCCGCGGCACGCTGCAGGTCGCGGCGGTCAAGGCGCCGGGCTTTGGCGATCGCCGCAAGGCGATGCTGCAGGACATCGCGGCCCTGACGGGCGGCGAGGCGGTCACCGAGGATCTCGGCATCAAGCTCGAGAGCCTGACGCTGAAGGACCTCGGCCAGGCGCGCAAGATCACGATCGACAAGGACAACACGACGATCATCGAGGGCGCCGGTCAGAAGGACGCGATCGACGGTCGCGTGAAGCAGATCCGCCGCGAGATCGAGGAGACGACGTCGGACTACGATCGCGAGAAGCTCCAGGAGCGCCTCGCGAAGCTCGTCGGCGGCGTCGCGGTCATCCGCGTCGGCGCGGCGACCGAGGTCGAGATGAAGGAGAAGAAGGCGCGCGTCGAGGACGCGATGTACGCGACCCGCGCGGCCGTCGAAGAGGGCATCGTCCCCGGCGGCGGTGTGGCGCTCGTTCGCTGCATCCCGGCGCTCGACAAGCTGACGTTCGAGGATGACCGCCGCTACGGCGTCAACATCGTCCGTCGCGCGCTCGAGGAGCCGCTGCGCCAGATCTCGGGCAACGCGGGCACCGACGGCTCGATCGTCGTCGCGAAGGTCAAGGACGGCAAGGGCTCGTTCGGCTTCAACGCCGCGACGCTGCAGTACGAGGACCTCGTCAAGGCCGGCGTGATCGACCCGACGAAGGTCGTTCGCACCGCGCTCCAGAACGCGTCGTCGGTTGCGGGCCTCATGCTCACCACCGAGACGCTGATCGCCGAGAAGCCGAAGAAGGAAGAGAAGGCCGGCGGTCACGAGGGCCACGGTCACGACTTCGATCACTGATCGCTGAACGTAAGTTCGATCACCCGAACGGGCCGGTTCGCCGGCCCGTTTGTATTTTCGGCTGGACCAATCCGATCGTTCGTGTTGTGTAGCGCCGCATGAAATTCCTAGGGTGTGTGGTGGCCGTGATCGCAGCTGTTGGTTGCGACGGACCGGCCGGTGACATGGGCGTTCGCGGCCAGCAGGGCGCGATGGGCGACATGGGCGACATGGGCGACATGGGCAAGGACGGCGTCAGCTGCTGGGACCTCAACAGCGATCGCGTGTGCTCTGCCGACGAGGACATCGACCTGTCGGGCACGTGCGACGTGCATGACTGCACCGCGGTGCCGGTGCCGGGACCGGCGGGACCGCAAGGCGCGACGGGTCCGCAAGGGCCCGCGGGACCGACCGGGCCGCAGGGGCCGCAAGGACCGCAAGGCGCGACCGGTGCGCAGGGTCCTGCTGGCGCGACGGGTGCGCAAGGACCGCAAGGCGCGACGGGACCGATGGGACCGATCGGCATGACCGGTGCGACGGGTGCGACCGGTGCACGCGGTCCGACGGGCCTGACGGGTGCAACCGGCGCGACGGGTATGCAGGGTCCCGCGGGACCGGCGGGTGCAACCGGCGCCGCGGGTCAACAGGGTCCGCAGGGCCCCAAGGGCGACCAGGGCGATCAAGGTGATCCTGGCCCGGTGAGCATCGCGTCGTGCCCGGCCGACATGATCCAGATCGAGACGCCGCACTCGACGCTGTGCTGGCACCCGGGCACGAGCGGCACGTGGACGAGCACCGACGACTACTGCGACCTGCACTTTCGCGCGCGCCTCTGCACGCTCGCGCAATGGCGCACGGCGGTGTGCCGGTCTCTGCGGCCGAATCCCGGACGCTCGTTCCTGAACGACGTCGCCGGTACGGGCTCGTATGCCGTCGTCGGTGGCTGCGCCGCGAGCGACGTCGTCGCCCTCAGCGGCACGAGTCAGGTCCAGGGTCCGTGCTGCCTCGAGTGGCAGCGCTACTGACGCGCTGATTCGTTCAATCAAAAGGGCGCGGCAAGTTGCCGCCGTCGGATTTCCTGGCACTGGCGACAAGTCCGACAGCCCCGACAGCCGCTAACATCGTTGTAACCATGAGCGCGTCGCGGCATTCTTATTGCTGCTCAGCGCCGAGTCCGATGCGATTCCTCGTTGGTATCTGTGTCGTTTCGGTGGCGGGCATTGCTTCGGCGCAGCCCGAGCCGACTCCCGAACAACCGCCGGCTGAAACGCCGGCCGAACAACCGCCCGCGGAGACACCTCCGTCGACCGAACCGACACCACCGTCGGTCCCCGTCGATGCGAAGTCCGTCACGGTACGTGGCAGGGTGATCAACTCGCTCGGTCGCCCCGTGCGCGGCGCGAAGGTCGGCCTCGAGGGGTCGAGCGATCAGGTCCGGACCGACAAGCAAGGCTGGTTCCGACTCGATGGCCCGATCGGTGGGTCACTGGTGATCGAGGCCGATGGCTACGAGGTCGGACTCGCGAACATCACCGCGGCGACGCTCGATGACATCGTGCTGCTGACGACCTCGCAGGTGTCGGAGACGATCGAGGTGCAGAGCGAGGCGCCGCCGCCATCGCCCGGCGCCGCCAAGCTCGATCGCCAGGAGCTGCAGCGCGTGCCCGGCACCGGCGGCGACGTCGTTCGCGCGCTGACCGTCATGCCCGGCGTCGTCAACCTCCAGGTGCCGCTCGGCTACTCGGGTGTCGTGATCCGCGGCGCGTCTCCGCAGGACTCGAAGGTCCTCGTCGACGACTTCGAGATCCCGGTGCTGTTTCACAACATCGGCTTTCGCGCGGTCGTTCCCGCGGAGTCGATCGCGACGCTCGACTTCATCCCCGGTGGCTTCGACGTCGGCTTCGGCCGTGCGTCGTCGGGCATCGTGTCGCTGACGACGCGACCCGGCAGCGAGCAACGCAGCGCGCAGGCGGAGGTGTCGTTCATCGACGGCGGCCTGCTCGCGCAGGGACGCGCGGGCAAGAAGACCCGCTACATGTTCGGCGTTCGCCGCTCGACGATCGACTTCTTGCTGCCATCGATCATCCCCGAGAGCGCGGACCTGTCGCTGACGACGGTGCCGAGCTACTGGGACGGCCAGTTCCGGATCGATCACGCGCTGTCGTCGAAGTGGAACCTGTCGCTGTCGGGTCTCGGCACGATCGACACGTTCGAGCTGTACGGCACGAAGAACACCGACAACGACACCAAGCGGTTCTTCAACCGCACGCAGTTCCTCCGGCTCACCGCACAGGCGCGGTACCACGACGGTCCGTGGACCGCGAACCTCGCGCTGTCGGGTCTCTTGCCCGAGTTCATCTTCGAGATCGGCGCGTTCCAGCACATCAACGTCACCCAGCCGACGGTCACGCCGCGCACGGAGGTCATCCGCACGTGGGGCAAGGCGCTCGGCCTGTCGAACGTCGAGTGGCGCGTCGGCGGCGAGGCGCAGGTCGGCCGCAGCCACCTCTCGCTCGCACTCCCCCGCGAGCCGCGCGAGGGCGAGACGATGGACGGCTTCGATCCGCGCGACATCACCGAGACGTTCGACGGCAAGTTCTGGATCCCTGACTTCGCCGCGTGGACCGCGGTGTCGGCGAACGTCGATCCGAACATCCGCGTGACGCTCGGGCTTCGCGGCGACGCGTTCGCGCGCTCGGGCGAGATCACGCCGCAGCCGCGCGGCGAGCTCAAGTGGAAGCTCGATCCGAAGTGGACGTGGCGCCTGTCGGCGGGTGCGTATCGCCGCCCGCCGGAGTTCCAGTCGGAGGTGCTGCAGAAGGATCTGGAGTCGGAGCACTCGACGCAGACGATCACGGGCGTGCAGTACGAGCCGGTCGACGGCGCGCGCGTGCAGACGTCGATCTACTACATCGATCGCTCGAATTTGATCACGCACCAGATGGACGGTTCCCTCGGCAACGAGGGTCGCGGCACGACGACGGGCGCGGAGCTCCTCGGCACGTATCGCCGCGGGCCGTGGTTCGGCTGGCTCAGCTACTCGTACTCGCACTCGACGCGCGTCGATCACCCGGGTGACGAGCGCCGCCTGTTCACCTACGACCAGCCGCACAGCCTCAACGCAGCTGCGAGCTGGAAGGGCAAGCGCTGGCAGCTCGGCGGCCGGTTCCAGCTGTACTCGGGTCTGCCGTACACGCCTGCGATCGGCTCGATCCTCGACAGCGATCGCAACATCTACGTCCCGCTCTACGCGGACGTGAACAGCGAGCGCGCGCCGATCCACCACCAGCTCGATCTCCGCGTCGACTACAACTGGCAGTGGGGCCCGACCGCACTGACGTTCTTCGTCGACGTCCAGAACGTCTACATGAACGAGAGCATCGTCACCTACTTCTACGGATACGACTTCACCGAGCGCGCGGCGTTCACGTCGATCCCGATCATCCCGTCGCTCGGTCTGCGAGGTGTGCTGTGAGATTCGCGATCCTTCTCCTCGCGCTCGTCGCCGGCGCGTGCAACATCGACATCGATCAGCCGTGGGAGCTCGAGCACGACCGCATCATCGCGGTACGCGCGGAGCCGCCGGCGATCATGCCCGGCGAGCAGTCGCGACTCGATCTGCTCGTCGGCTTCGAGGAGATGCCCGCGACCGAGCGCGCGCCGGACCTCGCCCAGGTCGTGTCGCCGACGAGCCTCGCCGGTGTGCTCGCGCCGGATAACGGCACGTGGGTCGTCACCGCGCCGAGCGAGGAGCAGCTCGCCGCGGCGCGCAGCGAGCTCGGGCTGATGCCCGGTGCACCGGTGCCGCTCGTGATCGGCGTCGCCGCCGCGTGGCCGAACCCGGTGATGTCGATCGACTCGATGCACTTCGGCGCGACCAAGACGATCATGCTCGGCGAGACTGCGACGAACCCGACGATGACGGGCATCACGATCGACGGCAACGATCCAGCGGGGACCGACCTCGTCGTCCCGAAGGATCCAGATGCGATGACGAAGGCCGAGACTCACCTGTACGTCGAGGGTGACGACGAGAAGGACCTCATCACGTGGCTGACATCGTGCGGCGAGATGCACGACTTCGACTCGCACAAGGCGTACCTGACGGTCGGTCCCGACGATCCGACCGAAGGCCAGCTCGCGCTCGTCTATCGCGACGGCAAGGGCGGCGTCGCCTGGCGGCTCTGGAACATCCGCGCCGAGTGACTCACTTCGTCCAGGTGCCGCTCTTGCCGATGCACATCTTCTCGAGCTCCGCCGCGCCCCCGAGCGGATTGCCGTCGTAGTAGACGTCGGTTCCCTCGTCGCGCTTGCAGGCGCCGATGCGCTTGTCTGTCGGGCACGCGGTGGCGGTGAACTTCGCGCCGCTGTCGACGACGGTGCACAGCTCCGCGAGGCCGTCGCTTCCGGCCGCGAGGTTCGCGCCGCGGTACTCGACGCAGGCGTGCATCGCCTCGCTGTGGCACGACGCGATCCGGTCGTCGGAGGCTGACTTCTTGCCGCATGCGGCGAGGGCGAGGAGGAGCAGGAGCGTGCGCATGGCGATCATCGTACGTCAGCGCTTCACCTTCTTCACAGCGCCCTTCGGCGTGATCGCGATCGCCTCACCAGCGCCGATCGCACCGAGGTCGCGCGCCTTGACCGCGACCTGGCTCCACTGGCCGATCTTCGAGACGTCGGTATCGCAGATCCGATCGCCGGCGCCGCACCGGTAGATCGCGTGGATCTTGGCGCCATCTGCGACGAGGTGAACGTCGCCGATCGCGCCGGCCTCGCTCGCCCAGTCGGGATGCTGCTGCGGCATGCCGTCCTTGGCGACGCCGACCATCGACAGCCGTGTACCGGCGTAGATGAGCGCGAGCTGGTAGCCGTCGCCATTCCACGCGACGTCGGCGAGCGCCCACGGGATCTGGACCTCCTTCGCGGCGCCGGTCGGCTTGCCGTCCGCGTCGAGCTCCGCCATGTACGTGTGCGCCTCGTTCGAGCTCTGCGCCTCGATCTCCTGGAAGAAGATCGTGAAGCCCGTCGGCGTCGACGTCATCGCGATCGCGTACGGCACGTCGGCGCGCTTGCCCTTGCGCTCGATCGCGCGCGGCTTGCCGGCGTCGGTGCCGTCGAGGACATGGACGCGAAACGGCGTCTTCGCATCGTCGACGAGGAGCGCGAGCACCGTCTTGCCGTGGCCGACCTTCAGCGTCGCCGCGCCTTCGCCCTGATACAGCGTCGCCGCCTTCGCCTTGCCCGCCGCGAGCGCGATGCCGGATTTCTTGCCGCCGCCGATCGTCGTCGTCAGCTTGACGGTCTCGCCCGACGGCGCAATTTCGGCGCGCACGTCGACCTGCGCCGTCTCCTCGTCCTCGGCGAATGCCGTAGGTGCAGCAGCGAGGACGAGCGCGAGCGCGAGGCAGCGAGATGCGTGCATGCCTCCCACGTGCGCCGGCGGTGCCGTTTCGTGACCGGCGATCTCGCAGATTCTCGTAGCTACGAGAAATGCCTAGCATTTTCCACCTTGCCCGATGCACGGTTTGCGCGAACCCTAGGCAGGCTTTGCGACGCTGGGTGGTCGTCATGATGCTGGGCGCGCACGTCGCGTCCGCGGATCCGGGACCGGCGACCGGTCGCGTGATCGACGCGCAGGGACGGCCCGTGAAGAGCGCCGTCGTGTCGGTCGAGGGCGCGACCACGACGGCGACGACCGATGCGAGCGGCCGCTTCGCGCTGCCGCGCGTCGAGGCGGGCACGTCGCTGATCGTGATCGCCGACGGCTACGGTGCGGGGCTCGGCACCGCGGGCGATGGCACGGACATCGTGCTGCTCTCCGAGGCGCAGGCAGCCGAGACGATCGAGGTGACGGGCGAGCGACCGCCGGGTGCCCAGGGTGCGGCGACGCTGGATCGCTCGCAGCTGCAGCGCCTGCCGGGTGCCGGCAACGACGTGATGCGCGCGGTGTCGGCGATGCCGGGCGTCGCGAGCTATCCGTTGCCGCTCGGTCAGGCCGGCGTCGTGATTCGCGGCAGCTCGCCGCAGGACTCGAAGATCCTCGTCGACGACTTCGAGGTCCCGATGCTCTATCACTACCTCGGCTTTCGCTCGATCGTCCCGAGCGACGCGATCGACACGCTCGAGTACATCCCGGGCGGCTTCGACGTCAGCCACGGCCGCGCGGCCTCGGGCATCGTCGCGCTGACGACGCGGGCGGGCGACGACAAGCGCGGCCAGCAGTTCGAGACGAGCGCCGGCGAGGTCGGCATCCTCGCGCAGGGCACGTTCGATCGCGGGCGGTACATGATCGCGTTCCGCCGCTCGGCGATCGATCTGTTGCTGCCGCTCCTGATCCCGCCGTCGGCGGACCTCGCCCTGACGACGGTGCCCCGCTACTACGACGAGCAGGTCCGGCTCGACTACGCGCTGTCCGAGAAGTGGACGCTCCGCGTATCGAGCCTCGGCTCCGACGACGCGATGGAGCTCTACGCGAGCCGCGATCAGAACCCCGACAAGCGGTTCGGCAACCGCGGCCGGTTCATCCGCATGATCGCAGCGGCGCACTATCACGATGGTCCACTCACCGCGAAGCTCGCGATCAGCGGCATCGCGACGCAGACCGCGTTCGAGCGCGGCGAGCTCCAGCACGTGAACGTGACGTCGCCGGCGCTGACGACGCGCGCCGAGGTGTCGCGCACCGCGTCTGCGTTCGCCGGGCTCCGCGACGTCGCGTGGCGCGCCGGCGTCGAGACCGTCACGACGCGACACTCGCTCGACGTCGCCGCCCCGCGCGAGCGCCGCGAGGGCGAGCCGCCGCCGGTCGACGACACGATGGATCTGACCGAGCAGTACACCGGCACCGTCGAGACCGCGAACGTGTCCGGGTGGACGTCGGTCGCGGCGTCGCTCGACGAGCGCGTGAAGTTCGAGACCGGCCTGCGCGTCGACGCGTACACGCGCGCCGACGACGTTGCGGTGCAGCCGCGCGGCGAGCTGTCGATCCGGCTCTCGCCCGCCGTCGTCGCGCGGGTCTCGGCCGGCTACTACAGCCGGCCCGCCGAGTACCAGCTCGAGCTGCTCGACGCGACGCTCGCCGCGGAGCGCTCGCACCAGGCGATCTCCGGCCTGCTCTACGAGCCGGCCGAGGGCGTGCGGCTGCAGAGCTCGCTCTACTACACCCAGCGCACGAACCTCATCACGCGGGACGCGATGACCGGCGCGCTCGCCAACGAGGGACGCGGCACGACCTACGGCGCCGAGCTGGTCGGCTCGCTGCAGCGCGGGCCGTGGTTCGCGTGGCTCGCCTACGCGTACTCGCACTCGACGCGCGTCCACGCGCCGGGCGGCAGCGAGCGCCTGTTCGACTACGACCAGCCGCACAGCCTCAACGTCGCCGCGAGCTACAAGCGCGGCCGCTGGCAGTTCGGCGGCCGGTTCCGCGTCCACTCGGGCTTGCCGCAGACGCCTGTCGTCGACGCGGTCTACGACAGCGACGCGAACCTCTACTACCCGGTCTACGGCGAGGTGAACTCGCAGCGCGCGCCGCTGCACCACCAGCTCGACCTGCGCATCGACCGGACGTCGAAGTGGGGACCGATCAAGATCACGCAGTTCCTCGACGTGCAGAACGTCTATCTGAACGACACCGTCGTCGGCTACTTCTACGGCTTTGACTACTCGCAGCGCGCCGCGTTCCGCACGCTGCCGATCCTCCCGACCGCCGGACTGCGAGGTGAGTTTTGAGATACGTGCTCGTCCTGATCGCGATCACGGGATGCATCGACGCGATCGATCCGCGCTGGCAGCTCGATCACGACCACGTGATCGTCGCGCGGGCGACGCCGCCGCGCATCCGCGCCGGTGAAGGCACCGACCTCGACGCGCTCGTCGCGCACGAGGGTCAGCCGGTCTCGGTCGAGTCGCCGATGACCGCCGAGGTCGCCCGGACGTCTGCAAGCTTTGCGCGCTACCTGACGCAGCAGGGCGGCTCGTGGGTGCTCCACGCGCCCGACGCCGAGACGCTCGCCGCGTCGAGGCCCGCGCTCGGGCTCGATGGCGACGCGCCGGTGCCGGTCGACGTCGTCCTGACGTTCTCGCACGGCAACGAGCGCGCCGGGCTCGACCCGTTCCGCGTGAAGAAGACGGTGTGGCTCGGCGAGCCGTCGACGAACCCCGTGATGCCGGCGGTCACGGTCGACGGTGCCGCGGTCCCCGCCGAGGAAAGCGAGCTCGCGCTGCCGATCGGCCGCGACGTCTACCTCCACGTCGAGGCGGCGGACGGCCAGCGCGTCAACTGGCTCACGAACGTCGGCACGCTGTTCCAGGACGACGTCGCGACGTCGTTTCTGCGTGTCGCACCCGAGGACCGTCTGGCCGGCGAGCTGGTCGTCGTCGTCCGCGATCGCGAGGGCGGTGTCGCGTGGCGGGTCTGGCCCGTGCGCGCCGAGTGACACCCGCGATACACTGATCGGGTGGGACTCACGACCGGTCCGGTCAACACCGCTGGCGATCGTGCAGCTCCCGCCCGGATCGCGCGGCTGTTCGCATCGCCTGCCGGCGTCCTGATCCTCCTGCCGGCGCTCGTCATCGCCGCCGGCGTGGTCGTCCTCCTGCTCGGCCGCCGCGCGACCCGCGACACCGCCGAGACGATGGCGCGCAACACGCTCGTCGCCCAGGCGCAGAGCGTCCAGCACGACGTCGGCTTCGCGCTCGACCAGGCGGGTCCGGTGCTCGCGATGATGCACTCGCTGTCGGACACGGCGATGGCGACGCCCGATGCGATGACGCGCCTGCGCGACATCGTCGTCAATCGACCCGGGATCGCGAACGCGAGCATCGCGTTCCCGATCGGTGTCCTGTGGGGCAGCTACCTCGACCGCAAGACCGGCGCGGTCAACGTGTTCGAGAGCCGGATCACCGAGACCGAGACCACGCGGACGAACTTCCGCGTCGAGAGCGGTCAGATCCAGACGATCGACACGAAGGTCGACAACTACGACCCGCGCGCGCGGCCGCACTACACGGTCGCGGTCGAGCAGAAGAAGCGCGTGTGGCTGCCACCGCGCGTCCTGTCGTCGAGCGGCAAGACCGCGCTGACGGTCAGCGAGCCGGTCTACAGCAGCGACGGCACGCTGACCGCCGTGCTGACGCTCGACTTCGAGGTCGCCGAGCTGTCGGAGTTCATCCGCAAGTCGCCGCTCGCCGGCGCGCGCAACGTGATGTTCACCGCCGACGGCACGATCCTCGCGTACCCGGCGGTCTCGATCCCCGAGACCTCGTCGCAGGAGAAGCGGCTGCTCCGCCACGAGGACTTCAAGGACCCGGCGCTCGAGGCGCTGTTCAAGGCGCTCGGCTCGTCGTCGTCGTCGGAGCAGAAGTTCATGCACCTCGACACGACGGACGGCAACTACCTCGCGTCGGTGTCGAAGGTCGGCGACAAGCGCAGCACCGACGACGCCAAGCTCGACTGGTACCTCGCGACGCTGGTCCCCGAGCGCACGCTGTTCGGCGCGATGCAGCGGCTCGGCCGCGACTCGATCATCGCTTCGGGCGCCGCGCTCGCGATCGCGATGGGCGTCGCGCTGATGTTCGCGTGGAACATCCTCCGCATGCGCCGCGCCGTCGGTGCCGCGCGAGAGCAGGCGCGGTCCGCCGAGGCGCGCGCCAAGCAGCTCGGCAGCTACAAGCTCGTCGCTCGCCTCGGCGCGGGCGGCATGGGCGAGGTGTGGCGCGCGGAGCACCAGCTGCTCGCCCGCAAGGCGGCGATCAAGCTCGTGCGCCCGGAGGTGCTGCGCGATCGCATGCACGCACCGCTGATCCAGGAGCGGTTCCGCCGCGAGGCGCAGACGCTCGCCTCGATGCGGTCGCGGCACACGATCGAGCTGTACGACTACGGCGTCACCGACGAGGGCACGTTCTTCTACGTGATGGAGCTGCTCGACGGTCTCGATCTCTCGCAGCTCGTGCGCGAGTACGGCCCGCAGCCCGCCGCGCGCGTGATCAGCATCATCGGCCAGGCGTGCCAGTCGCTCGCCGAGGCGCACAGCGCCGGCCTGCTCCACCGCGACATCAAGCCCGCGAACCTCGTCGTCTGCCGCGCCGCCGACGAGGTCGACATCGTCAAGGTGCTCGACTTCGGCATCGTCCACAACATCGCCGATCCGATCGAGCAACACTCCGCCGAGAGCATGACGGCGCTCGAGCGCGTCGAGTCCGGCGAGCGCCTGACGACCGAGGGCGCGGTCATCGGCACGCCCGGCTACATCCCGCCGGAGCAGGCGATCGCGGCGCCGCTCGACGCGCGCGGTGACCTCTACGCGCTCGGTTGCGTCGCCTGGTACCTGCTGACGGGCCAGGAGGTCTACCCGCGGAAGACTGAGGACGAGGTCATGCGCGCGCACGTCCACGAGCCGATTCCGGTGCTGCGCACGAAGGTGCGGACGTGGCTGCCGGTCGAGCTCGAGCAGCTGATCGTGCAGTGCCTCGCGAAGCAGCCGAACGAGCGCCCCGAGGATGCGCGCGCGTTGCAGAAGGCGCTCGCCTCGATCGAGATCCCCGAGGAGCACGCGTGGACCGACACGCACGCGCAGATGTGGTGGGGGAGCATGCGCGCGCAGGCGACGTCGAGGTCCGACGCCGAGACCGCACCCGACGAGCAGCTGCTCGTCCCGCAGCGCGACACGACGCGTGCTCCTGGGTCGGATGCGCGAACGATCGAGGCGCGGCCGAGCGTCCGCACGCTGTGATCCGGTGAAGCTCGCGGTCGTCGTCGCACTCGTCTCGGTTGCCGGCACGGCGCGCGCCGACGGCATCCCCGGCACGGGCGACGATCCGCTTCACGAGCTCGGCCTGTCGACCTCGCTCGCCGACGCTCCACTGCTCGACGGGATCTCGATCCGCGGCGGATCCGCGGCCGACACGATCGTGCTGCTCGACGGCTTCGCGGTGCCGTACCTCTGGCACGGCAGGCACCTGCGATCGGTCATCGCACCCGGGATCAGCGACGCATCGGTGGTGACGGAGGGGATCGACCCCGCGTTCGGTCGCGCCGCGACCTTCGTCAACATCGCGACCGACGCTCAGTCGCCGCGGTTCTCTGACCTCCGCATCTCGGTGTTCGATGCAGGCGGTGCCGGCCGCCAGCCGATGTGGCGATCCGGCATGTTTGCCATGGCGGCGCGCGGCACGCCGTTCGATCGAGTTGCCAATGCTCGCCATGCAGACGCACTCGGCCGCTGGGACTTCCGCCTGTCTCGCCGCTGGACGCTGGAGGTATCGGCGGTCGGTTCCATCGACGACGAGGGTGATCGCGCGGACGCGCTCGCGCCCGTCGGGTATCGCGATCTCGCGCGCGTGATCCTCGCCACCCGCTACATGACACCGAAGCTCGAGGTCTGGGTCGCGGCGTCGGGCATGCAGAGTCATCGCGACCTCGAGCGCGGCGTGCAGCACGTGCACGATCGCCGCGATTCGATCGACACGCGCATCATCGCGACCCGGCACTGGGACGAGGCGCTCGGCCTCGAGAAGGTCGAGTGGACGGTCGGCTCCGAGACGAACGCCACCCGGTACGACCTCGACCTCGCGATGCCGCGCGAGGCCCGAGACGGCTCCGCGCAGTCGCCGCTTCTGGATCCGCGCGATACGACGACGATGTTCGACGGCGCGTTCTGGACGCCCGACGTTGCCGGCTACACGTCGCTCGCCGCGAACGTCGGCGACGATGTCCGCATCACCGGCGGTGTGCGCGTCGATCGGTTCGGCCGCGGCGACGACCTCGCGACGCAACCGCGCGGCGCCATCGACTTCACGCTCGCGAAGCGCACCGGAGCGCGCATCTCGGCCGCCGCGTTCCGCCGCCCGCCGCAGCAGCGCGAGGAGCTGCTCTATCCGGATCTCCATCCCGAGCGGACGACGCAGATCGCGGCGACGCTCCACCAGCGCCTCGCGACGCTGTCCGATGCGTACGTCACCGGCTACTACATCGATCGCTCTCACCTGATCGTCCGTGACCGCGCGACCGAGACGCTCGTCAACACCGGGCGCGGCACGAGTTACGGCGTCGAGGCGATCGTCAACGGCCAGCTCGGTAACTGGTTCGGTGCCGCGAGCGCGTCGCTGGCCAGCTCGACGAGGATCGACTACCAGCGCGGCGCCGAGCGTCCATCCGATTTCGACCAGCCGTTCCGGCTCGACGCGATGGCCGGCTATCGCGGCGCGAAGAAGAACTGGCAGCTCGCTGCTCGCGTCCAGCTCGCGAGCGGGCTGCCGGTGACGCCGGTCGCCGCGGTCGTCTACGACGCCGACGGCGATCACCACGACCCGCTGTTCGGCGCGGTCAACTCCGAGCGGCTGCCGTTCCAGCACCGCGTCGACGTCCGGTTCGATCGCGTGTTCCGCATCAAGGACGCGGTCTCGCTCGTCGGCGTCATCGACCTCGCGAACGTCTATGGAGCGACGACGCCGATCGGCTACGCGTACAGCTACGACTTCCGCGAGCGGCTCGACGTCACGCAACCGATCGTGCCGTACGTCGGGCTCACGCTGAGGTTCGACGAATGAAGCGCGTGCTACTCGTCCTTGCGTGTGCGGGCTGCGTCGATGCCGGCGATCCGCCGTGGCAGCTCGATCACGACCGCATCGTCGCGGTGCGCTCGGAGCCGCCCGCGATCCTGCCCGGCGAGGTCGCGCGCATCGACGCGCTGCTCGCGCACGCCGGTGGGCCCACGACGACCGAGGTCCCGTCCTCCGCGACCGCGGCCGGCGCCCCCGCGGACCTGTTCACGGCGGTGCACTTCAACATCGACCACTGGGAGATCGACGGCCCCGACGACGCGAAGCTCGCGCAGGCGCGCGCCGAGCTCGGTCTTGCCGCGGACGCGC
Source organism: Pseudomonadota bacterium (assembly GCA_023386455.1). GTDB lineage: Bacteria > Myxococcota_A > Polyangia > Haliangiales > Haliangiaceae > JABFXX01. Next base: position 31,508 of record JAEWJO010000096.1, read on the forward strand.
CGGTGCCGCTCGAGGTCTCGCTGCAGTTCCCCGGGCCGCTGTACGCGACGAAGATCGTCGTCCTCGGCGCGTCGTACGCCAACCCGACGGCGAGCGTCGAGATCGATGGCGCCGCTGCGCCCACATCGATCGCGCTCGCCGCGCACCGCGAGGTGTCACTTCGCGTCGACGCACAAATTGCGCGCTGGTTCACGTCGTGTGGCGAGCTCCGCGATCACGACGAGCCGACCGCGACTCTCGTCACAGCCGGCGCGTGCACGGGTGAGCTAGTGATCATCGTCCGCGACAACCGAGGTGGCACATTCTGGCAAGCGTTCCCGCTCGCGATCGATCTGTAAGAAAATTTGCGTACGCCGTTATGAGCGCGGGACAATTTTTCAAGATGCGACTCGCTGGGGTGTCGATAGTCGTCGGGCTCTTGCTCGGTGGATGCACGGTACCGCCCGAACAACGGGCGAATGACGTGTGCAGTGCCGCGTGTGACTGTGTCTTCACCAGCACGTCGCAACGCGCACAGTGCGTGGCCGGGTGTACGGAGCCGACCCCGACCATCTCGGACGAATGTCTCGACTGCGTGTACCAGTACTCGCAGACCTGCTCGTCCCTGGGCTCTGAATGTGACAACGCGTGCAGCTTTTCAACGTTACTTGGAGGAATTCAATGAGGTGTAAGACCCTGGCTTTGACTTTGACCGTTGCGCTCGGCGGAATCGCGTCCGCGCAACCGGGGCCGCCGCCTCAACCGCCGGCCGACACGACGATCATCTCCGACCCGGGTCCGCCGGAGCCGACGCCGGAGCCGCAGCCGGAGCCGCAGCCGCAGCCCCCGCCGCGGCCGGTGATGCAGCAGACCCAGCCCGAGGTATCGAGCGATCGCCCCGAGGGCTTCGCGATCGCGCTCGGCCTCGGCTACGCGCTGCCGACGTCGCTCCAGACGCCGAACATCACGAGCGCCCGTATCCGTCTCTCGTCGGGCTTCGAGATCGAGCCCGCGCTGCGGATCTCGAACGAGTCGTCGACGACCGAGACCGTGATGGAGTCGACCGACAAGCACACGACGTTCGCGCTGTTCGCGCTCGGCCGCCTCTCGCTGATCCAGCGCGGACGCGCCGACCTCAACGTGCTCGCGCGCCTCGGGTTCGCGAACGACAAGACGAACCCCGACGGTGACTTCAACACGACGACGGTCAACTCGTTCGGAATCGGCTGGGGCCTCGGTGTCGGCTACTGGTTCTCGCCGCACTGGCAGCTCAGCATGAACGTCACGAACGACATCGTCTCGTACAGCTCGCAGAAGGTGCAGGCTGGCCCGGGCACGACGACGTCGAGCAGCACCACGGAGATCGGCGTCATCTTCTCGCCGCAGGTCTTCATGATGCTGCACCTCTACAACTGAGAGGCGTGCTACCAACGCTGCGTGGAACACGCGGCCGTCGCGTCGGCGATCGTCACGCACTACACGCGTGACCGTCGCGACCTGCCCTGGCGGCGTACTCGCGACCCCTACGCGATCTGGGTCAGCGAGATCATGCTGCAGCAGACGCGCGTCCAGACGGTGATCCCGTACTGGGAGCGCTGGATGTCCCGGTTTCCGACGGTGCGCGCGCTCGCCGACGCACCGCTCGACGATGTCCTCGCGGCGTGGGCGGGTCTCGGTTACTACTCGCGCGCGCGCAACCTCCATGCGGGCGCGCAGACCGTCGCGACGAAGCTCGGCGGTGCCCTGCCCTCGCGCGCGTCCGAGCTGCGCGGTGTTCCCGGCATCGGCCCGTACACCGCGGGCGCGATCGCCTCGATCGCATTCGGCGAGCGCACGCCGCTCGTCGACGGCAACGTTGCCCGCGTCCTCGCGCGCGTGTTCGGCATCACCGACGACATCAAGTCGACCACCGGTCAGCGCACGCTGTGGGCGCGCGCCGCCGACCTCATGACCGCACTGCCGACCGCGCACGCGCCCGGCGATCTCAACCAGGGCCTCATGGAGCTCGGCGCGACGCTGTGCTCGCCGACCTCTCCGCGCTGCCTCGTCTGCCCGCTCGCCGCGCACTGCGTCGCCGCGAGGACCGGCAAGCAGGACCTGCTTCCCGTCGTGCCCGCGCGCAAGAAGGAGAGCGAGCTGCCGATCCTCGCGCGTGCCGCGCTCTGGATCGAATCGCGCGGCCAGCTCCTCCTCGGACGCCGCAGCCCCGAGGGTCTGTTCGGCGGCCTGTGGGAGCTGCCGCAGGCAGATTCCGTGCAGGAGATCGCGAACGCCCTCGGCGTTACATCCTTTGATGCCCAACCAGTTGCACACCACGACCAGACGCTGACGCATCGCCGGCTCCGCATCGCTGTGTTTCGTGCGACGCTCGTTCGCCCGATTGTCCGGGCGGCGGTTCCAGGCTACGACACCCTCACGCGCGTCAAGCTCTCGGCCATTCGCGAGCTGGGCGTGGCCGCAGCGACCACCGCGATCCTGACGAAGTACGAGGACACACCATGGAGCTCGACCCCACAGCGCTCGCTCTCTTCACCGAGGGCTACGACAAGATCATCCAGGGCCTCGCCCGCCTCGGCTTCGACACGACGGACCCGAACTTCCAGGAAACCGCGAAGCGCGCCGCGAAGGGCTTCCACGAGCTCGTCCACGACCAGAAGCAGGTGAACAAGGCCGTCGAGGATCTCCTCGCGAAGACGTTCCCGGCCAAGTACACCGAGATGGTCATCTCGAAGCACAACACCGCGTTCGGCGTGTGCCCGCACCACCTCCTGCCGGTCGTCTATCGCATCTCGATGGCGTACATCCCGACCGAGCGCGTGCTCGGCCTGTCGAAGCTCACGCGCCTCGCTCGCCTGATCGCGCGCGGCCCTCGCCTCCAGGAGGACCTCACCCACGAGCTCGCCGACATCCTCCACCTGCAGCTCCAGTCGCAGGGCTCGGCCGTCTACATCGAAGGCCTCCACATGTGCATGGCCGCGCGTGGCGTCGGTGCTCACGAGGCGCGCCTCGTCACCTCCGGTGTCCGCGGCGTGTTCCTCGAGCTCGCGACCCGCGAGGAGTTCATCAAGCTCGTCGTCGCGCCTCAGTTCACCGTGCTCTGACCGTGCGCTGCGCGCTCCTCCACGGGTTCGCCGGTGAGCCATCGGCATGGGCGGATGTCATCGACGCCTGGCAGCTGCCGGCGCCGCCGATCGCGATCGCGCTTCCCGGCCACGGCAGCGGCCCGGTGCTCGACACCTGGGACGAGAACCTTGCCGCGGTCGCCGCTGCGATCGCCGGCATGGAGGTCGTCGTCGGCTACTCGCTCGGCGCGCGCGTCGCACTCGGCCTCGTCGCGAGCGGTCTCGCCTCGAAGGCCGTGCTCGTCGGCGTCAATCCCGGCATCGCCGACACCGAGCGCGCCGCACGCCGCGAGTTCGATGCCGCGTGGGCGCGCCTCCTCCGCAGCGAGGGCATCGCTGCGTTCCACGAGGCCTGGGTGAGCCAGCCGCTGTTCGCGACCCAGAAGCGCGTACCCGAGGACAAGCGGGCCGTGCGCCGCGAGAAGCGGCTGCGGCTCGATCCCGAGCAGCTCGCGCGGAGCCTCGAGGTCATGGGCGTCGCGGCGATGCCCGATTACTGGAGCGCGGTCAGCGCGCACCGCGATCGCATCGCGCTGATCGCCGGCGCGAACGACGCCAAGTACGTCGCGATCTCGTCGGCACTGCCGTGCGCGTCGTTCGAGACCATCGCCGACAGCGGACACGATCCGACGCTCGAGCAACCGGCCGCTCTTGCCGCGGCGATCGCGCGCGCGGTCGGCAAGCTTACCTAGCTGCGCGAGCTACGTACGGCCCGTGCGCGCCCGTCGCCATCTCGTCCCCACGAGGATGGTGAACGCGATCAGCGCAGGTACACCGATCAGCACCACCATCATGGCGCCCGGATGGCGCGTCAGCTGTCCGCTCAGGAGGACCAGCACGAACGCGGCCAGCAGCAACAACACGAACGCGCCGATCCCGAAGACCGAGTGCGGGATACGTCGGGGTGCCGTCATACCCCTCGAGCGTGCACGTGGCACACCAGGCGCGCCGGCTCCGGTTAATTCTCATCCACGTACAGCGGCAGCGTGAACAGCGCCAGCTTCCCGTCCGACGGATCACCCCGCCAGAAGCGGCCGCCCAGCGCACCGGCATGGACGCGTGCGAGGTCGTCCGCTGCGCTCGCCGGCGGGCGAGCCGGCCCGGATGCATAGACGGCGAACGCCAGCTCGCGCTCGATCTCCTGGCCCGTGATCGCGATCCTGCCGTTGCGGTGGGTTCGCTCGATCGCGCTGCGAAGCATGGCGACGAGCACGACCTCGACGTGGGGCCGGTTGACGAACACCTCGTCGTCGACCGCGATCACGGTGATCGCCAGGCAGCGTCGCCGCGCCTCCTCGACCACGCGCTCGCTCGCCTCGTGCAGGAGCCGTGCGATCGGCACGTACTCGCGGGGCCGCGAGCGGGTCTCGAGCTGCAACAGATCCAGCGTGTCCGGGTCGCCGTTCATGACGAGGCGAGCCCGACCGATGCGAGGCGCGTGCCCGGCCCTGGCGCGCCCGGGGCGGCCGTCGGCGCGCCGGTTGTCATCGATTCGACGACAGCCGGCTCCAGGAGATAACGCATGCCAGGGGCGTCGCGACAAAACGACCGCTCGACCATCGCCTCCAGGTCCACGTAGACTCGCACCGATGACCGAGAACCGTCGCGAGCTCGAGAAGGGGATGCACCTGGAGCTCTCGACGTCGGTCAACTACGGCGACTACCTCCATCTCGACGAGCTGCTGTCGGCCCAGCATCCGCTGACGAGCGCGCACGACGAGATGCTGTTCATCATCCAGCACCACACGAGCGAGCTGTGGATCAAGCTCCTGCTGCACGAGCTCGATCGCGCGGTCGAGCTGGTGCGCGGCGACCGGCTCGCAGAGACGTTCAAGATCTTCGCGCGCGTCGCGCACGTACAGCGGATGCTGTTCGAGCAGTGGGCCGTCCTCGAGACGATGACGCCGAGCGAGTACCTCGAGTTTCGACACGCGCTCGGTCGTGCGAGCGGCTTTCAGAGCTATCAGTACCGCGCGCTGGAGTTCGTGCTCGGCAACAAGGACCACAACACCCTGAAGCCCCACGTGCACGACGCCCCCGTCCACGCCGAGCTCGTGCGCCGGCTCGAGGCCCCATCGCTCTACGACGAGTTCCTGCGGTGGCTCGCGCGCCGCGGATTCCAGATCCCCGCCGACCGGCTGGACCGCGACTTCACGCAGCCGTACGCGAACAGTGCCGGCGTCGTCGACGTCTTCCGCGTGATCTACAACGACCCGAAGCGGCACTACGAGGCCTACGAGATGTGCGAGAAGCTGGTCGACGTCGAGGAGCGGTTCCAGCTCTGGCGCTTCCGGCACATGACCGCCGTGAAGCGGATCATCGGTTTCGCGCGCGGCACCGGCGGCAGCTCCGGGGTCGCGTTCCTCGAGAAGGCGCTCGATCTCACGTTCTTCCCCGAGCTCTGGGGCGTGCGCACGCAGATCGCGACCCCGCCGAAGACGCACGAGTGACGCGAGCTAGCGACCGCCTTCGTTCTCCCACCGCTCGATCGCCCGCCGCGTCGGCGGCTGGAGGCGCTCGGTCGCTTCGATCGCCGGCAGGGTGAAGGAGAACGTCGCGCCCTCGCCCGCTGCGCTCTCGACCCAGATCCGGCCGCCGTGCGCCTCGACGATTCCCTTGGCGATGAACAGGCCAAGGCCGGTGCCCTTCTTGCCGCGCGTCTCGTGCTTCCAGAACCGATCGAACACGGACGGAAGATCCTCGCGCGGAATACCCGGTCCGGTATCGGACACCTGGAAGCGAACGACGTCGCGCTCGGGTTCCGCGGCGATCGACACGCGACCGCCCGGCGGCGTGAACTTGATCGCGTTGCCGACGAGGTTCTGGAACACCTGGAGCACGCGGTCTCGATCGGCGCGAACGACGAGCGAGCCCGGCACCGGGCGGCGTTCGAGCTGGAGCTGCTTCTTGTCGGCGGCGTCGCCGAACATCTCGATGACCGCCTCGACCAGCTCGTCGACGGCAGACGGGCTCGGGCTCACGGTGAAGTGACCCGATTCGATCGTCGCGACGTCGAGCATGCTCGAGATCAGCGAGTCCATGCGAAGGGCGACGGTCCCGATCTTCTCGGCGTGCAGCTTCGTCGCGTCGCGATCGCCTGCATCCTCGCGAAGCACCTCGGCGTGCAGCGAGATCGAGGAGAGTGGATTGCGCAGGTCGTGCGCGACGATCCCCATGATCTCGTCGCGTGCGGCGACGGCCTTTCGCGTGGTCTCGAGCGCCCGCTGTTCCTTGCGGTAGGAGCGTCCGAGCGCACTCGCGATGTATCCGGCGATGCCCAGGCTCGCGGCGATGAGGAAGGCGACGGACGTGTTCAGGCGGTGACGGAGTCGCGAGCGTTCGAGCGCGACTCGCCGGTAGACGTCGTCGATCGCGAGCTCCTTGTGCTCGATCAGGCGATCGAGAGCGGCGCCGAGCTTTCGCTGGAGGGGCACGAGCTCCCTCTCGAATCGCGCAGCGCGCGTCGAGAGGTCCTGTTCGTGCGTCTCCGCGACGAGGATCTCCTGGTGATTGCGGAAGGCCCGCGCGTCCCCTTCGACCGCCACCACGAACGCACTCGTCGCCACGTCGGACGCGCCCGCCGTCAGCATGCGGATGCCCTGGTCGAAGTTCGACTGGGCCTCCTCGAGGCCGTTCAGGAACGCGGGGTCGCCGGAGATGAGGTAGCCGCGACCGGCGGAGACGATCGCCTCGCCACTCCAGCGCAGCCGCTCGGCGATGCTGATCTGATCCTCCTCGGCGCGGATCCGGCGGACGTGAGTCGACGAGACGACGTTGAACCGCTGCGTCGTGAGGATCATGCCGCCGGCGAGCAGCAGCACGACGACGCCGTAGCCGATCATGGCCGTCAGCCAGAAGCGTCTAAGCCGACTTCGCATGACGAGCAGATGCCCCCCTCCTGGCACGGCCGGCGCTCCGCCTCCGCTCCAGGTAATCGCGAAGCACGACCGCGCTGTTGTGAAGCGGATCGTGCGCGGCGTACAGCAGCGTGATGTTGCGGCGCGCGGCGGCCGCGAGCAGCGGAGACCAGGCGCGTTCGTTCGCGCGGAGCTCGTTTCGATAACGCCGGCGGAACTCGGGCCAGCGCTGCGGCTGGTGCCCGTACCACTGACGCAGCTCCGTCGATGGGGCGACCGACTTCAGCCATGCTTCGGCGTGGAGGTCGCCCTTGCGGAGTCCACGCGGCCACAAGCGCTCGACCAGGAAACGCCGGCCATCTCCTCTCGCAGGCGGTTCATACGCACGCTTGATCTTGATCATGGCTTCCTCGCAAAGGAACCGATGCAGCGGCCACGCCACGTCGTCAAAACGAGAACGCTGGCGTTATCAACCTGATGTCTACTTCCCGAAGCTGCGCACGATCCGGACCAGCTCGTTCAAGACACCCGGCTTGTTCTGGAACTGCGGTGACGCCGGCATGAGCGGACTCTTGCCGACGCCGGCACCGCCCTTCACGATGATCTCCTTGATGTGCTCGTCGGTCACCGATGCCTGCCACGCCTTGTCGGTGTAGTTGCGCGGCTTGGGATCGAGCGTCTTCGCGGCGATGCCGTCGCCCTTGCCACTCTCGCCGTGGCACGTGATGCAGAGCGTTTGAAACGTCTGGCGAGCCTCCTGGACGTCGGGGTTGTCGGCGGGAGGCGCCTCCTGCTCGGAGCCTTTGCCGCACGCGAGGATGAACACGAAGCCCAGGGCGAACGTCGAGCGGATCATGCGTTGAGCCCCTGCAAGGTTCGCTCCGCGCGTAGTGGCCTGCGGGCGCGTGGCGGCACGTACCTTGCGTCCGGGACTGCGCGAGACGGCGCGCGATACGACAGAAGCGCAGATCGCCTGTCACGTATCGCGCGCGACGCCTCTCGAATACGCAGGAGATACCGATGCGCACCTCACTCGTACTGATCCTATCGACCCTGACGATCGCGGCGGTCGCACCCGCGTGCAAGAAGAAGAGTAGCGAGCCACCGCCGGCGACTGCCCCCGCTGGCTCGGCCTTGACCGGATCGGCCAACACCGAGCCAGGCTCCGCCGCAGCGCCCGCCGCGGGAGCCCTGACCGATCCGCAGATCGCAGCGATCGTCGTCGCCGCGAATCAAGTGGATATCGACGCCGGCAACCTGGCGCTGAAGAAGTCCAAGAACGAGGAGGTCAAGAAGTTCGCGCAGCAGATGGTCACCGACCACACGGCCGTCAACAAGGCGGCCGTCGACCTCGTCACGAAGCTGAACGTGACCCCCGAGGAGTCGGATGCGAGCAAGGGCCTCACGTCCGGCGGTGCCGAGACCCGGGCAAAGCTCGAGCAGCTCGACGGCGATGCATTCGATCGCGCGTACGTCGACAACGAGGTCGCGTATCACAAGGCGGTGATCGCCGTGCTCGACAGTCAGCTGATTCCCTCGGCGTCCAACGCGGAGCTGAAGAGCACGCTCGTCGGCGTCAAGCCCGCGTTCGATGCACACCTGCAGCACGCCGAGCAGATCCAGGCGACGCTGGCGGGAACCGGCTCCGCGGGATCTGCGGGCCACGAACACGGCAAATGATGCGCGCGGTCAGCGTCGCGATCGCGTTCGCGATCACCGCCGGCTGCTCGTCGACCGAGCGTGCGCCGCAGACGCACCACGTCGCGATCCGCGCGATGCAGTTCGTTCCCGCGGCCATCGAGGTCAAGGTCGGGGACACCGTCGTGTGGACCAACGAGGATGTCGTCCCGCACACCGTGACCGCAGCCGGCGAGCTCGACTCCCAGTCGATCGGCACGAAGCAAGCATGGAGCTACGCGGCCAGGAAGACGGCGGACTTCGCCTACAGCTGCACGTTTCATCCGACGATGAAGGGCACGCTGACCGTTCGCTAGAGCTGCGCGAGCCGCGACCGGATCGCGAGGACGAGCTCCCGCTGCGCCTCGCGCCAGTCGGCCGCCCGGCGCAGCCAGACCTCGACCTCGAGCCGGAGACCGTCGCTCATGCCGGCGAGCCAGACCCGCGGCGGCTGCTGCTTCGAGACGTACGGGTTGCGGCTGACATCGGTCTCGATCTCGGCGCACGCCGAGCGGATCTCCTCGGTCGAGAGATTTGCCACGGGGAACGCGAGCTCGATCCGCCGGCGATCCGCGGTCGACAGGTTCTCGACGCGCAGCTGCCCGACCATGACGTTCGCGATGACCACGCGCGTGTGAGCCCGGGTCCGGAGCGTCACGCCGGAGAGCGAGATGTCGATGATCTCGCCGACGGTATCCTCGCCGCTGCGAAAGTCGGAGAACCGCACGCGGTCGCCGAGGTGAAACGGCGGATCGATCATCATCGATGCGAACGCCACCCCGTTTCGGATCGGATCCCGCGCGGCGAACGCGAACGCGGCGGCGATCGCGGCGAGGACGATATAGAGTTGCTGCCCCGCGCCGAGCCGGACCGCAAGGATCGCGGCCGTCGCTCCGCCGAGCACGAGCTTGCCCATGTGGCGGCCCGCGAGCAGCGCGGAGCCGGCGAGCGGCTGGCTGCGCAGGCGCGCACTGTGCCGGCCGGTTGCCCAGATGACATCGAGCACGCGCGACGCCAGCCAGAACCCGACGATGACGACGAGGAGCTCGAGCGTGGTCGTGACGAGCGGCGGCTCTCGGTCGGAGGATGCGAGGATGCCGAGCGATGCACAGACGCTGACGAGCATCGTCAGCGGCGCGGTCAGGCGATCCAGTCCTCGCAGCCCGTACCGGGTCTTGCCGTGCAGGCGGCGCGCGACCCACCGCGTGGTGATCCACGTGAGGAGGCCGAGCACGAGCACGCTTGCGATCGCGGCGACCCACTCCCAGACGCGCGACGCACGGACGATGTCGCGCGCGTGCCTCGGCACGTCTGCGACAGGAGCCAGCGCGGCAGCGAGTCGATGACTCGTCGACACGTCATTGCCTCCGCTCGTCGCCGACCTGCGTGCGACGCGCGAGCATCGCGGTCAGCTCGACGACGCACAGGTTCGTCACCGTCAACACGACCGCGACGATGTAGTAGCCAAACGCGACCGAGGCTCCGATCGCGCCGGTCGTCCAGATGCTCGTTGCCGTGGTGACGCCGGTGATGCCCTTCGTGCCCTTCAGGATCGCCCCGCCGCCGATGAACCCGATGCCGGTCATCATCGCGCGGAGCGTGCGCGCGGGCCCATCGGCGTCGAAGATGCCGCGCGCGTAGAGGTCGCGGCAGATCAACAAGTACGCGCACGTGCCGACGGAGACGAGCGGAAACGTGCGCCATCCGATGCTGGTCTTGCCCTTGGCCTTGCGTTCCCATCCGATCGGCATCGCGAGCAGGTAAGCGGCCACGAGCGCGACGACCGTGTCGACGATCGAGAGCATGGTGAGGCTCGCGAGCGACATCCGCGCGTCAGCTCTCTTCCGCGGCGGCGCCCCTGAACCGCCGGCGGATGAATGGCATCACCCACAGGATGAACAGCGCCAGCGCGCAGAGTGCGATCGCGATCGTGTAGTAGCCGTAGCCGACCGACGCACCGATCGCGCCCGTCGCCCAGATCGCCGCGGCGGTGGCCACACCGTGCGTCTCGTCCGACTCCTTCATGATCGTGCCGGCGCCGACGAACCCGATGCCGGTCATCAGCCCCTGGAGCACGTCGGATTGCTCGTTCGAGCTGGCGCCGGTGAACAGGTGGTGCCCGAGGATGACGTAGACGCACGAGCTGACGGATACGAGTGGAAACACGCGCAATCCGACGTACGCGTGCGAGTGCGCCTTGCGCTCCCAGCCGAGCGGTAGCGCGAGCAGATACGACGCGATGATCGAGATGACGAGCACGAGCGTGTCATGAGCGCTCAGCATCGCGAACGTCATGCGTCGCTCCGGTCTCCAGGACGTCCGTGAACGTGTTCAGGCACGGGTCGATCGCCTGATGAAGCAAGCCACGGGCCGTGCGAGCCCGGCGGATGGTGGGTGGACCCGGCGACGCTAGAGTGTGGACATGCGCGGCGCGTGGAGCAGAAGGAGACCCGATCGGTGACGGCCGTCTTCGCATCGCTCCTGGGCATCGCGGTGATCGTGTTTCCCGTCGCCAGCATGCTCTCCGTCGGGCTCGCCTTCACGCTCGGCGAGATCGTCGGCCCGCTCCGCCACCCTCACCGCGTCTTCCGTGCGCTGGTCACCAACTTCGTCGTCGTGCCGCTGCTCGCGTACGGGATCGGCAGGCTGCTCGGGCTCGCGCCGGCGTTTGCCGCGGGCCTGATGCTGGTCGGCTGCGCTGCCGGTGCGCCATTCCTCATCAAGCTCACGCTGGCGGCAAAGCGCGACCCCGCGCTCAGCGCGACCTTGCTCGTGCTGCTGGTGCCCGTGACCGTGGTCTACATGCCGTTCGTGGTCCCGCTCGTGATCCCGGGTGCGACGGTCACGGCGGGCGCGATCGTGTGGCCGCTCCTCCTGACGATGATCCTGCCGCTGATCGTGGGCCTCGCGATCTTCGCGGCACTGCCACGCGTGGCCGCCGTCGTGCGCCCGATCGCGAGCACGACCGCGAGCGTCGCGCTGATCGCGCTCCTGTGCTCGACCGTCGTCGTCAACGCACCGACCTTCGCGACTCTCGTCGGGACGGGGGCGTTCACCGCGGCGCTGCTGCTGTTCGCCGGTGCGTTCGCCGTCGGTTACCTGACCGCGAGCCCGGGCGGCGGCAGGCGGGCGGTGCTCGGGCTCGGCACGGCGCAACGCAACATCGCAGCGGCGATGGTCGTCGCGGCCCGCGACTTCGCCGATCGCGATGTCCTCGTCATGGTGGTCGTGCTGTCGGTGCTCGACCTGGTGGTCCTGTTTCCGATCGCGTGGGCGCTGCGGCGTCGCGGACCGAAGGATCAGATCGCGCCGCTCGCCGGGTCCGCGGCGTGACCCTGCTCAGTCGGCGCGCACCTGCTCCTCGATGAGCTCGCCGGCGGTCATCTCGGCGGCCTCGCCGAGCTCGACGTGCACGCGCTCGATCCTGCCGGTGAAGTGGAAGGGCAGTCGGTCGCGATACCCGCCCCACACGGGCGAGAGCGAGTCCTGGCCGATGTCGAGACCCTCGCCGAAGCGCCCGCGAACCTGGTGGTCGAGCCTGCCTTCTGCCACGAGCGCGCCGTTGCACGACAGCCGGACCGTCGCCGGCGCACCGCGCGTCTCCGGATCGTCGCACTCGAGCTCGAGCTTGATCTCGACGCGGCCGCGCGGAACGGGCGCCTCGCCGATCACGTCGTACCGCTCGAGGCCGTACCAGTTGTAGTGATAGCGCAGGCGATCGCCGTCGACGAACAGCGACCAGCCTGCCCAGTCTCCGCCGACGCAGATCAGCACGCCCTCGGCACCGTCCTCGGGGATCTCGGCGATCACCGTGATCGTGTGGTCGACGTTGCTGAGCTGCGGTGCGCTGCCCTCCGGCAAGCGTGTCAGGCCCGGGTGGAGCGTGATCTGCTTCCTGCCGGTGAAGTAACCCGGGCGCAGCGTGATGTCCGAGCGTTCGAAGAATCGATCATCGAGCGGCAGCACGTCGTAGCGGGCGGCCTCGACCAGGAACAGGTCCTGGAGCTCGCGCAGCAGATCGGGATGCTGCTGCGCCAGGTCCTCGGCCTGGCTGAAGTCCTCGTCGATGTTGTAGAGCTCCCAGCGATCCTCGTCGAACGGAGCGCCGCCGGCGGTCTGCCAGGGGAGCCGGCCATGCCGGCACGACGCGATCCAGCCGTCGCGATAGATCGCCCGGTTACCGAGCATCTCGAAGTACTGCGTCAGGTGCGTGCTCGGTGCATCGGCGTGCTCGCGATCGAACGTGTACGCCATGCTCACGCCCTCGATCGGCTTCTGCGCCACACCGTCGATCATCGTCGGTTCGGGGATGTGCAGCACGTCCAGGATCGTCGGCAGGATGTCGATGACGTGGTGGAACTGAAACCGCTTGGCCCCGACGTCCGCGATCCAGGCGGGCCACGTCACGATCATCCCGTTGCGCGTACCACCGAAGTGCGACGCCACCTGCTTCATCCACTGAAACGGCGTGTCGCCGGCCCAGGCCCAGCCCGCCGCGTAGTGCGGTGATGTACCGGGCAGCCCGAGCTCGTCGATGCGCGCGAACACACCCTCGATCGGCGGCGCGTGGCCCTGCATCGTCGCCGACTCGTTCAACGTCCCCGTCAGCCCGCCCTCGGCGCTCGATCCGTTGTCACCGAGGATGTAGATGAAGAGCGTGTTGTCGAACTCGCCCATCTGCTCGAGCTCCGCGACCAGTCGACCGATCTCGTGATCCGTGTGCTCGTAGAAGTCGGCGAAGTTCTCCATCTCGCGCGCCAGGGCCTGCCTCGCTTCGGGGCCGAAGCTGTCCCACGCCGGGATCTCCGGCGGCCGTGCGGTCAGCTTCGTGCCGGGCGCGATGACACCGAGCTCGAGCTGGCGGCGATGAACCTCCTCGCGATAGCGATCCCAGCCGAGATCGAAGCGGCCGCGATTCCGACCACGCCACGCGAGCGGAGGTTGATGCGGACCGTGCATCGCACCCGGCGCGAAGTGCACGAAGACCGGACGGTCGGGCGCGATCGACTTCTGGGTCCGGATCCAGCCGATGCAGTCATCGACGAGATCCGTCGTGAGGTGATAGCCCTCCTCGGGCGTCCTCGACGGTGAGACCGGCGTCGTGCCGCGAACGAGCGCCGGGTAGAACTGATCCGTCATGCCCCCGAGGAAGCCGTAGAAGTAGTCGAAGCCGCGGCGGTGCGGCCAGTTCTCGAACGGTCCAGCCGCGCTCGTCCGCGTATCGGGAACGCTGTGGTTCTTCCCCCACCATCCGGTCGCGTACCCGTTGTGCGACAGGATCTCGGAGATGAACGCGCAGCTCTTGGGGATGATGCCGGAGTAGCCCGGATAGCCGGTCGCCATCTCTGCGACGACGCCGGACGACACCGAGTGATGATTGCGTCCCGTGAGTAACGACGCGCGCGTCGGCGCGCATAGCGCCGCGGTGTGAAACTGGCAGTACTGCAAACCACGCAGGCACAGTTGCTCGGTCGCCGGCGATCGAACGAGCCCGCCGTACGCGCTCGCGACGCCATAGCCGGCGTCGTCGAGAAGCACGATGACGATGTTCGGCGACGACGGCGGTGCCTTCGCGAGCTCGGGATAGTCGGGCTCCGAGTCGGTATAGGTCATGCCCACCTTCGCGTCGCGAAAGCGGTGCTCCGGTCGCGGGTACACCGTTCCGATCGGTCTCTGCGAGCGATTCTTCCGTGCCATGGTCGCCTCCCACCTCACCGCGGTGCACGCAGTGATCCACGACTGGGGCGCTGCTTGCAGCGACGGTCCCCATGACGAGCAGCAAGCACTTCGCCCTGATCGGTGGTGCCGCCATGCTGGGCATGGGCATCGCTTCGTTCGTACCGCGGCTGTCGGTGGCTCCCCGCAAGGCAGGACTCCCGCGCCTCGACATCGAGACGAGCTACGGAAAGTTCCTCGGGGTGTTTCCGCTGAACATCTTCAACAAGGTCGCGCTGACGCTGTTCGGTGCGGCCGGCGTCGCGGTCTCGCAGCTCGAGAGCGAGCGCCCTGCCCGCACGTACGCGAGGGCGGTCGCGTTCGCGATGGCACCGCTCGCGATCCTCGGGGCGATCCCGAGGACGCGCACGCTGTTCGGAAAATGGCCGCTGTTCGGGGCCGAGGTGGCAGCGCACGGCGTGTTCGCCGCGCTCGGTGCGCTCGCCGGATTCAAGTCCAATGGCGTGCGCCCGAAGGAGCGGCGCGCGACGCGCTAAGGATCAGCGCCAGCGCGGCAGGCGGGCATCGGTGGCGACCTGGACGGGCTCGCCCACGCCGAGCGGGATCGCCCAGATGTCGGTCGTCTGGCCGCGGACGCGCGACACCGCGAGATACGTGCCGTCGGGCGAGAACACGGGCTCGAGGCCGTCGCCGAGCGAGCGCTCGGTGCCGGTCGCGACGTGACGGACGATCACGCGGCCGTCGACGACGTAGGCAACGTGGGCCCCGTCGCGCGACCAGGTGAGCTCGGCCTCGTCGAGCTCGTCCATGCGCGTCGTGAGGCGGCGGAGCTGGGTGCCGTCGGGATTCATCACGAACAACCGGACCGGCCCCTCGCGATCGCTCGAGAACGCGAGCGTCCTGCCGTCCGGCGATGGCGCCGGATCGAAGTCGTCCTTGTAGAACGCGGTGAGGCGCTGGCCGGTCTTGTAGAGCTCGGCATCGCCGTCGCGGCTCGACACGTAGACGATGTCGTCGCCCATGACCACGGGATGGAAGTTGCCGGCGGCATCGTTCGTGATCCGCGTCGTCGCTTCCGCGCCACCGAGATCGATCCGGTAGAGGTCGCTGTGACCGTCGAGGTTGATCGCGGCGACGATCCACGCGCCGCGCGGATCGACGGCCGGGTCGCGCACCTGCGCGGCGGTCGGTCCGACGCGCGTGACCTTCCCGTCGGCGGAGATCAGCGCGAGCTGCTCGGAGTCGGCGCTGCCGTCGCCGCGCGACGAGATCGCGACGAGCCGGCCATCGGGGAGCGCGCCGGTCGACGGGAACAGGTTCTCGCCGATCACGGTGCGCGCGCCGGCGTGGAGGCGAACGAGCGACGTGCCCTCGACAAACCACAGCGTGCCCGGGAGCTGGACGCGCGGCGGCTCGGTCGTGCGCACGGGCGCGGGCCGATCGTCACTGCACGCGCTACAGGCGGCGAGTACGGAAGCCGCGAGGAGCGCGACGCGGGTCATTGCACCCGGATCGCGTCGGCGATGACGACGCTGCCGCTGCTCGTCCAGCGCGACAGGACGACCGAGTTCCAGCCGGCGGAGAAGTTGTACGTGCCGAGCGTGACCCACTGGCCGCCATTCGTCGTCTGGTTGACGAGCTTGCGCCCGACCTCGGTGCCGTTCGCGTTGAACGCGATGAACGGAGCTGCGGTCGCGCGGTCGCTCGCAGCGGTCCACCACGCCTGGACGGTGTGCGTGCCGGCCGACGCGAGGTAGAACTTGAACGTCGCGGGCTGCGACGTCGACGCCGTGTTCGCGTACCAGTAGCCGCTGCCGTAGTACCCGGCGACGTTCGTCGACGCGGTCCACGTGCCGGTCAGCTCGATCTTGGCGACGTTCTGGTTGTTGTTCGCGTTGTTGCTGTCGATGATGATCCCACCACCACCGCCGCCGCCGCCGCCGCTGTCACCGCAGACCTCGCGAACGCGCGTGATGTAGTGGCTCCACGGCCAGTTCGGCCCCGGATCCGTGCGGTTGTACGGCTGGAGCTGGCCGTGCGAGACGATGTGGTTGCGGTCGCGCGGCACGCCGTGGCGCTTCGCGATGTCACACGAGAGCTTTGCAGACTTCTCGATGATGCCGTTCGACCACGACGACTGCGATGCAAAGCCCGCGTGCTCGATGCCGACGGCGAAGTTGTTCACCGACACGCCGTTCTTGTTGCACTGCGTGTTGCCGGCGTATCCACAGTTGTACGCCGCGGCGACGTGCCACGCACGGTTCGACTCGCGCACGAGCTGCGTGACCTCGCTGCCGCTCTCGTTGACGACGTAGTGCGCGCTCGCCTGCGCTGCCGTGTTACGCAGCCAGCCCCAGCAACCGGCGTACGCGCCCTCGCAGCTGTGGATGACGACGAGGCTGACCGCCGAGCCGTTGCGCGAGTTGTAGTTCGGTGACGAGCGCCAGATCGCGCCGGCGAAATCGGTCGACCCGGCGGCGAGCGTCGTCGGCTCCGGCATCGTGACCTCGGCGTGCGCGGCGACGCGCGCGATGACCGTGCCGTCCTCGGCGGTCGACGAGGCACCTTCCGCGAGCACGCGGACGACGTCGCTGACGTAGGCGGCGCGCGCCTCGGTGTCGTCGGTCTGCGAGAACGCAGCGAGCACGGGCTGCCAGGCCATCAGGTCCGAGCCGCTGACGTTCTGCTGTGCCGCGAGCTCGGCGAGCCGCGCCGCACCTGCATGGATGTTCGCAGGCGTGTTCGTGCGGACGGTCTCCTCGTCGAGGCCGGCTGCCGCCGCGCCCTTCGCGAGGTTCTCGCCCCACAAGCCGAACACACCGTTACCGGCCGGGCGGCCGAGCTCGTCGTCCTCGCCGGTGACCGCGTTCCAGCGCGTCTCGACGAACGAGACGGCCTTCAGCAGATCGACGGGAACGTCATACGTCTCGGCGGCCTCCTTGAAGACATCATCGAGGCTCTGCGCCGGCTCGACGGTTCCCTCAGGACCTTCGGTCCTTCCGGTTCCATCCGAGGTGCACGACGCGAGACAGAGTGCGGCCAGTGCCGCGAAGAACGCGCAGGTTCCCTTCATCGCCGCCGCCCTGGTTCACGTCGAGTGCCACCCACCCGGTCGCACGATGTAGGCAGATGAATGCATCGGCTGCGGCAGGACTTAGATGGATCGCTGCGCGTACGGTGTACGTGCGTGCGCACGATCGTGTGCAGACTCGCTGCCCACGCTGCAACGTGACGATCGTTCGAGCGATCGCTGTCAGCGGTCAGACAGCGGTCAGTCAGTGACCGCTACTCGAACGTCGCGCGCAGCTCGTCGGGGATTCGCATCGGTCGCCCGCTCGCGAGCGCGATCCACGCCCACGTCGTCGCAGCGCGCGCGACGACGACGCCGTCACCGCGCACGAGCTCGGTCTTGCGAATGCACGAGGCCGCCTTCCACGAATCGACCCACGTCTCGGCGACGAGCGAATCGCCGAGCTTCACCTGCGCGAGGTAATCGAGCTCGTGACGGCGCACGACCCAGACCGTTCCGACCGCGAGGTACTCGGCCTGGCCCCAGCCCTTGGCGATCGAGTGCGCGGTCGCTGTCTCGAGGACCCAGCGCAGATAGACGAGGTTCGAGACGTGGCCGAGCTCGTCGATGTCAGCCTCGCCGGGCGTGATCGGAAACCTGAAGCGCTCGGGCACAGCCGGCGCAATGTACCTGTTAACGTCCTTCACATGGGTGATGACATCAGCACACGTGAGCTTCGCGTCCGGCTCGAGCGCGGCGAGCTGAGCCCCCGGGATGTCCTTCCTCGGCTCGCGACGGCGGCGACCGATGCGCCGACGCGGGCCGCGCGCCTCGAGGTGTGCCGGCTGCTCGGCGATCTCGCGGGTCGCGCGCTCGGTGCGGAGTGGGATGCCGCGGAGCGTGCTGCGTTCGCGCTGCTCGAGGCGGCGCGCGTCGCCGATACCGCCGCCGATCGCCGCGGCGTGATCGCCGCGATGGGCCGCGGGTTCCGTAACATCTGGTTGCTCCCGTTCGTTCATCGCCGGCTCTCGGATCGCGATCCGACGATCGCCGCCGCCGCACTCGATGCCGCCGGCGGGCTCGGCTTCCCCGCGCTCGAGGAGGCGGTCGCGGCGTTCGTCGCCGAGGGCGCACCCGCGGTCCTGCGCCGCGCCGCGATCGGCGCACTCGGCCGCATGGGCGCGGTCAGCTCGGTCGCTCGACTCGTGCCCGTCGTGCTCGGCGATCCCCACGAGGCCGCCGCCGCGCTGTCTGCAC
>JAEWJO010000434.1 GCA_023386455.1 Pseudomonadota bacterium
GGCGACGGCGCTGGCGCTCGTCCAGGACACGGCAAGGGGGGCAGGGCGTTCGTCGGCGAGGACAGCTTCGACGCGACCGCGCTGACGGCGCGCCGGGCGCAGCTCGAGGCCGTCCGCGAGCGGCTCGCGCCGGGCGCGCTCGTCTGGTTCCGGACGTGCGAGACGCTCGGCGCCGAGGCCGGCCACGACTTCGCGCAACGGCTCGCCGACTTCCTCGGCGCGCGGATCGCCGGCCACACGTACATCATCGGCTTCCACCAGAGCGGCCTGCACGGCGTCGCACCGGGCGTGAAACCGGACTGGTCTGCCGACGAGGGTCTCGCGCGCGGCACCCCGGGCGCGCCGCTCCGCGCGAAGTGGTCGAAGCCGTGGGCGCCCCGGACGGTGACGGCGCTGTCCGGTCGCGTGCCCGCGAGCTGGTTCGCGCCCGCGCGCTAGACGTTTCGCTTACGATGGGGAGGTGCTGCGGTGGTACCTCGTCGTCGCGATCGCGGGGGCCGCGGCATGCTCCGACGATCCGATCGAGGCGACGCCCGATGCGGCGGGCACACCGTCGATCGCGGGCACGCCGCTGTCGACGTTCGTCGGGACGTCGTGCTCCACCGGCGACGTGCTCGCGCTCGCGACCCAGATCGCGGACGAGGTGACGTGCGCGAGCCCGGGCGCGCTCGTCGCGTTCGAGGCAGGCCCGGCGATCGAATTCACCGGCTCGGCGGTGCTGCCGTACCTCGGCGAGGCCGCGCGCGCGGCGCTCTACGAGGCGGCCGCCGAGGCGAACGGCCGCACGATCCGCGTCACGAGCGCGTTCCGCACGGTCGTCCAGCAGTACCTGCTGTTCCGGTGGTTCCAGCAGGGACGCTGCGGCATCACCGCGGCGGCCGATCCGGGCGACTCGAATCACGAGAGCGGGCGCGCGCTCGACGTCTCGAATCACAGCGAGTGGATCACCACGCTCGGCGCGCACGGCTGGTCGCACGACGTGCCCGGCGACCCGGTGCACTTCGATCACCTCGCGTCGGCCGATATCCGCGGCGCCGATGTCCTGGCGTTCCAGCGCCTGTGGAACCGCAACACGCCGGCCGCCGATCACATCGCCGAGGACGGCGCGTATGGACCGATGACGGAGGCCGCGATCCTGCGCGCACCGGCGGAGGGCTTTGGCATCGGCGCCTCGTGCGCGACGCGAACGATCCCGCGGATGGCGCCGCACGGCATCGAGGAGACCTCGTGCGCGCACTGACCCCAGAGGTCGAGGCGTAGGCGTAAGCGACTACCCGATCGATCCTGACCAGGAGAGCATCGGCATCCGAGGCTTCGGTCGAGGAGATTCCGACCGCAACCATTGCGCCTACGCTTGCGAGGTCAACCCAGGCGATCCTCGGGTCAGTGCGGTCCGGGCACGCTCCGGGTCGCGGCGAGGTAGCGCAGGATCTCCATCGTCTTCTCGACGTAGGTGTGGCCGTTCGCCTGGTGGCGGGTCACGCCGGGCACGTCGACGCCATCGCCGTCGAGGACGAGCATCGGTGCCGACTGGTGCGTCTCGCCGAGCAGATCGGCCAGGGGATGGCGCGGCTTGGGGAACGCGAGCTCGACGATCTCGAGCGTGCTCCTCACCTGCGGGTAATACGCGAGAAAGCCGATCACCTGCGCGGAGTACGGGCAGAAGTACAACGTTCCCTTGTCGTCGAAGCCGGGGCGAAGAACGAACAGCGTGTCGGCCATGCCCGGAAGGCTACAACAGACGCCACGCGGCAATGCCGCCGGCGAGGCCGAGTGTGGCGAGGACGAGGAGCACGAGCGCGAGCCGCGACCTCCGCGGTCGCCTGCGGATCGGCGCCGTCTGGAGCCATGGCTGCGGCCGTTCGACCGCCGGTGACGGCGCGCGAGGTCTCGACGCCGGGGTCGGGTGCCGGAGCAGCGCGTCGTCGATCGCGCGCACGAGGTCGGCGACGGTCGCGAACCGGTCGTCGAGATCCTGCGCGAGACAGCGGAGCAGGATCGCATCCACCTCGGCCGGAACCGCGACGATCGTCGACGGCGCCGGCGGTTCGCTCGTCAGCTGCTCGGTCAGGAGGTCGAGCCCGGCCGCGTTGAAGGGGCGCCGCCCGGTGATCATCTCGTTCGTGACGACGCCGAGCGTGTAGATGTCGGTGCGCCCGTCGGGCCGGCCGCCCATCAGCTGCTCGGGCGCCATGTACTCGAGTGTTCCGACGGCGGTCCCCATCACCGTCAGCTCCTTCGGATCGCCGACCTGGCTGTTCGACAGGATCTTCGCGATGCCGAAGTCGAGGACCTTCACGACGTCGCCGGCGGTCAGGTAGATGTTCGCGGGCTTGAGGTCGCGATGGATGATGCCGAGCGAGTGCGCCTCGCCGAGCGCACTGCATACCTGCTTCGCGATCGCGAACATGCGCTGCCACGGCAGCGTGCCGGCGGTGCGAAACGCCGAGAGCAGGGTCTCGCCGTCGAGCAGCTCCATCGCGATGAACGGCAGGCCGTCGTGCGTCTCGCCGAGCTCGTACGTCGCGACCGCGTGGACGTCGAGGAGCTTGCGCAGCACGACCCCTTCGCGACGGAATCGTTCGACGAGGTTGCGGTCCGCCGACAGCTCGCGGTGCATGATCTTGAGGGCGACGTCGCGGTGGCTGACGAGCTCGACCGCGCGGTAGATCGATCCGAAGTTCCCGATCGCGATCCGCTTCGCCGGCTGATAGCGACCGCTGATCAACGTACCGACGAAGGGATCGGGAACCGTGGCGCCGCACGTCGAGCAGAACGTCGCGCGCGAATCGAGTGCGGTCCCACAGCTCATGCACCTCACGCAGGTATGCCGCCATTCCTCGACCCGGACCGGTTCACCTCGCTCATCACCTGTCCCGATTCTAACGCAGAGCCGGCGTCCCGATCGCCGGACGTGGGCCGGGACCAGCCGCGGCTACTCGATGCCGATGATCGTTACCGTGCGCTTGGTGCCGGCGCGCACGATCTCGAGCTCCTCGTCGATCGCCTTGCCGATCAGCTTGCCGCCGAGTGGGCTCGTCGGTGCGATCGCGGTGACCCCGGTGCCGAGGGTGATGCCGCCGCCGTGCGGCACGAGCCAGATCTGACGCGTGCCGTCGTCGTCCTCGACGGTGACGAGCGCGCCGACCGCGATCTCGTCATCCTCGCGATAGACCCGCGGCTCGAACACGTTCAGCTCGACGATCGCGTTCTCGAGATCGGCGACGCGGATCGCGTGGCCACGCGCGAGGTACGATTGCTCGAGCCCGCGCGTGTCCTTGTCGTTCTCGGCCTTGGCTTCCTCGTGGGTCGCCGCCGCCGCCGCGGCCTCGTGAGATTTCCGAGCCGTCTCGAGCTCGGACTCCAGGTGCTTGATCAGCTCGGCTTTGAGCCGTGCCTTCGCGCTCGCCATCGCCGGAGAGGGTATCTTGTTCGCATGCGCCGAGTCGCGGTCGCCTGCCTGCTCGCGGCCTGGCCACTCGGAGGCTGCGGTGACAACGCCGATCCGTGCGGCTACGTCGACCCGATCGAGACGTTCAAGAACATCTGGTCGCTGCAGCTCGCGGTCGACGACACTCACATCTACTTCTCCGACTACGACATCGACGGCGACGGCACGCACCTCGTGCTGCGCGAGCCGCTCGCCGGCGGCGGCGTGCAGGCGCTCGGCATCCGCTCGGCCGCGGCGGTATTCGGCCGCGGCCTGGCGCTCGACGGCAGGTTCCTCTACTGGGCGTCGACCTCGACCGAGGGCTCGAGCTCGCTGTTCGCCTCTCCGATCGCCGGTGGCGCGCCGCTGTTCCTGTCGACGCTGCCGGATTGCGCGCCGTCGGGGATCGCGGTCGATGGAACGACGTCCTATGCGGGCACCGTCGCGTGCGGCGACGTACCGTCGTCGATCCTCGCGGTCGCCGGCGACGGCACGACGTCCACCGTGTGGACCTCGACGGTCGATCAGGGCGACGTCCGCGAGCTCGCGGCGGCGAGCGGGACGCTGTTCTTCTCGACGACGACCGGCGTGTTCGCGCTGCGCGCCGGCGTCCTCGAGATCCTCGCGGGCCACCCCGGCTTTCACCTCGAGGTGCACGACCAGACGCTCTACTACTCGACGGACGAGGGCATCTTCTCCGTCCCGGTCGCCGGCGGCGATCGCGTCCGGCTCTACTCGTATCCGGCGGGCGCGACCGACATCGGCTCGTTCGGCATCGAAGGCACCGACCTCTACCTCGCCGAGTCGGGCCACATGTTGCTGTCGAGGAGCCCCGCCGACACGCCACGTGTTGTCGTCGAGAACCTCGGTCGCGGCGTCGGTCCGATCGTCGCGAGAGGCGGCTGGGCCTACTGGAGCGTCCTGTTCATGCCCGAGGCGATCACCGATTTCGGCTCGTTCTCGGGAGGCGTGTTCCGCGTGCTCCGTCCGTGTGACTAAGTTAAGATCCTCGCCGCAGTGAAGCTGGCACCGCGGTGCCTCAGTGACGGCGCGTGGCGCCGAGCGTAACAAGGTCCGTGCGCTCGCGACCGAGCTTCGTCGGTGCGACAGGTGCGACGGCGATCGCGAGCGATTCGTCTCAGCCGTTGGCGTCGCGGAGCTTCACGACGCCGGCCACCTGGGTCGCCTTCGCGAGAGCTGACTCGACGGTGTCGGCGGTCGCGAGCACGACACCGAGCCGGCGGCGCGGGCCCGCGTTCGGCTTGCCGAAGAACCGCACGTCGATGTCGGGGGTCGCGTACGCCTCGGCGAGACCCTCGATCATCGGCGACGCCATCGTGCCCTCGGCACGCAGCGCGACCGACGCGCCGGTCGAGTGACGGCGGATCGTCGGGATCGGCAGGCCGAGGATCGCGCGCGCGTGCAGCGCGAACTCGCTCCACACCTGCGTCGCGAGCGTGACGAGGCCGGTGTCGTGCGGGCGCGGGCTGACCTCGCTGAACATGACGCCGTCGTTGGCGAGGAGGAACAGCTCGACGCCGAAGATGCCGTGGCCGCCGAGGCGATCGGTGATCGCCTTCGCGATCGCCTGCGAGCGCTCGACCTGCAGCGCGCTCATCGCGTGGGGCTGCCACGACTCGACGTAGTCGCCACCGACCTGGCGATGGCCGACGGGATCGCAGAACGACGTGCCCGAGGCCGAGCGCACGGTCAGCATCGTGATCTCGGACTCGAAGTGGACGAACTCCTCGACGATGACGCGGCCGGCGCCGGTGCGGCCGCCGGTCTGCGCGTAGTGCCAGCTCTTCTCGAGATCGGCCTCGGTGTGGGCGAGCGACTGGCCCTTGCCAGAGCTCGACATGATCGGCTTGATGACGACCGGCCAGCCGAGCGCGCGGGCGGCGGTGCGGAGCTCGTCGAACGTGTCGGCGAACTGGAACTTCGCGGTCGGCAGGCCGAGCTCCTCGGCGGCGACGCGGCGGATCGCCTCGCGGTCCATCGTCAGGCGCGCGGCCTGCGCGGTCGGGATGACGTGCCAGCCCTCGGCCTCGAGCTGCACGAGCTCGGCGGTCGCGATCGCCTCGATCTCGGGGACGATCAGGTGCGGCTTCTCCTGCTCGACGACCCGGCGCAGCGCCGCGCGGTCGAGCATGTCGATCACGTGGCTGCGATGGGCGACCTGCATCGCCGGCGCATCGGCGTAGCGATCGCACGCGATGACCTCGACGCCGAACCGCTGGAGCTCGATGACGACTTCCTTGCCGAGCTCTCCCGAGCCGAGGAGCAGGACGCGAGTGGCGTGGGGACTGCCGGGCGTACCGATCGAGACGGGCTGCATGCGTGGCTCATACCACGCGGCTCTGATCGGGAATTACTGGATCCCGGGGGCGGCCGACCAGTACGGGCTGATGTTGTCGGCCTGCGTGTCCTGGTTCGGCATCCACATCGGCGGCGCGCTCGGGTCGACCATCCCGTTCAGCTTGTTCTTCGCGACGGCGCCGATCCAGATCTGCTTGCACTGGCTGACGCCGTTGGCGACGCACGCCGGCGCGGTGTTCGCCGCCGTGATGCGGTGGCCGTAATCGCGTTCACTCGAGAACACGACCCAGTAGTAGTCGGTGCCGACGGTCGGCGCCCAGTGCGCCCAGGTGATGTCGAGGTCGGTATTGCCGCCGTTCATCGCGGGCATGTCGGTGATCCACGCGCCGCCGCCGTCGGCGAGCATGAGGCGCTGCCCGGCATCGCGCGCGGGGTTGCTGCGCCAGCCGCTGCGCGCGGCGTTGAGGACGATCAGCTTGCCGTCCGGCGAGTAGCTCGGGAAGAAGAAGTTCGTGTACGTGCCGTTCGTCAGCGTGATCGGGTTCGGGAACGGGAACTGCGGCTCGCCGAACACGTGCTGGCCGTTCGCGAACTGGTAGCTCATGATGCCGATCGAGCCGTTCGCCAGATCGATCCACTGGCCGGCGCCGGCGGCGGACGTGAACACGACGGAGTTGCCGTCGGGCGACCAGTCGGGCATCAGCGCCGAGCGCGCGCCGGTACCGTGGGTCGACACGGTGTCGAGGTTCGACGCGATCGGCGCGCCCGTGTCGGGGTTGTAGAGCGAGAGCGTGCCGCCGGCCTTCGTGACGATCGCGAGCGACTGGCTGTCGTCGGGGAACGGGTTGCCGACCGGCGAGAACGTCGTGTACGAGCCGTTGATCGCCTTCGCGTTCGCGTCGACTGCCTCGTTCCACGTCTGTGTCGTCGCGTCGTAGCGCAGGAAGCCGACCATGATCTCCGAGCCCGCGCAGTTGCCCGCGACGCACCGGCTGTAGCCGACGCGCGTGCCTGCACGGTTGACCGAGTGACACGACGTGCAGTCGTCCTTGACGAGGTTCGGCGGCGTCAGCGAGCCGAACTGCTGCTCCATGATGTTTCCGCGCGACGACGCCCAGTAATAGATCGACGTCTTGTCGATGTTGTCTCGCGACACGACGACCTTGACCTCGGTGCTCTCGTACTTCGTCGCCGGCGATGCCTGCTGCAGGCCCTCGACGCCGATCACGATGTTGTCACCGGCTGCCGTGCCGATGACCGCCTCCCACTCGGTCTCGGGCAGCATCGCCTCGAGCGAGGTCGTGTAGACGTCGATGTTGAGGAACGTCGACGCGAGGCGGACGTGGAACAGGTCGTTGTCCGCCTTCGTGTACTGCACCTCGATCGCCGGCATGTTCTTCGGCGAGACCGCGTTGTCGATCGGATATTCGATCGCGGGTGTGCGCGCGGCATCGTTGCCTGCGACCGCGGAGTTGAACAGGTCGGGCGCGTTCGCCGGCGCGGGAGGCATCACGACGCTGCCGACGAGGTTCACCGCGAGCACGGCGGCACCGCTCTGATCGCCGCACGTCGCGCCGACGTTCGCCTTGCCGCCGTGGGCGACGACGGTCGCCGTCGCCGCGGCGAACGTGCCGAAGTCCGGATCGATCGCGAGCGTGCACGTCGACGTGATGTCGGTCCGCTTGCTGCCGTTGACGCCGAACACCCGGTACTCCTGCGTCGTCGTGCCGCCGAGCGAGACGGTCACCGACGCGAACTCGGGTTCGACCTCGACGCTGGCGTACGTCCCCGAGCCGTCGTCTCCAGAACCACCACACGCGGCCACAGCGCCCGCGAGCGCCAACGCGAGAAACCTCATGCCCTATGATATCCCGGCAATGAAGGCATGTGCGCTGGCGATCGTGCTCGTCGTGGTCGGCTGCGGGTCCCGGAAGCCAGACGGCGCGCCCGACGTCGACCGCTACATCAACACGGAGCTCGCGCCGTACCTGGCGCGGGCACTGGCGGCGCGGGCCGGCTACGGCGACATCTCGGCGGACGACTTCGAGCAGCGGCCGAGCCGGACCCGGTACCGGATCCGCGACGCGGCGCTGCCCCTGCTCGGCGAGGCGCTCGATGGCGCGAGCAAGCTCGTGCCGCCCGCCGGCGCCCGGCAGCTGCACGACGACTTCCTCGTCACGCTCCGCGCCGAGCGCGACGCGATCGCCGAGATGGCCGCCGCATTCGAGCCGCCGGATGGCGCGAAGTTTCGCAGCGGTCACGCGAAGATGATGGACGCCCAGGACGACGTCTCGCGGTGGGAGCGCACGCTCGATCACACGCTCGCCGCGAACGGGCTCAAGCTGAAGCCGCTGCCCGACGTGAAGATTCCCGAGCCCGTGGCCGAGCCGGCGCCCGCCGCTCCGCCTCCGCTGCCCGCCGCGTGCAAGGCCGGCACGGCGAAGGTCGCCGCGGACAGGAGCGTCGCGTGCGAGTCCGAGTACATCTTCGCCCCGCCCGAGACCGTCGCGGGAACGCCGAAGGAGTCGGTCGTCGTGTGCGGCGCGGGTCCGATCACCTACGGTCCCGACGGTGCAGTCACGAGCTGCGTGCTGCGCGGCAGCGTCGTGATCGGGAGCGAGACGATTCCCCGCGGCAGCCAGGTCGTCCTCGGCCCGAAGGCGAGGGTCATGAAGGCCGTGCTCGAAGGTGGCAAGGGGCTATGCTTCGACGACGAGGCGAGGTCCAAGCCGTGTCCCTGAATCGCCGAGAGCTGCTCCAGCTGACCGCGGTCGCCACCGCGCTGCACGCCGTCCGTGCCGAGGCGAAGGACAAGAAGATGATCAACACGCGCGCGATCCCGAAGTCCAAGGATGGCAAGGAGCAGCTGCCGGTCGTTGGCCTGGGGACGTGGCAGACGTTCGACGTCGATGCGAGCGCCGCCGCGCGCAAGCCGATCGACGAGGTCCTGACCGCGTTCCTTGCCGCGGGCTGTCGCGTGATCGATTCGTCGCCGATGTACGGCCGCGCCGAGGAGGTCACCGGCGACGAGCTCGCCGCGATCGGCAAGCTCGGCACGCCGTTCCTCGCGACGAAGGTGTGGACGACCGGCAAGAAGGCGGGCATCGAGGCGATGCAGCGCTCGATGAGGCGGATGCGCACGAAGCGCATGGACCTCATGCAGGTGCACAACCTGCTCGACGTGAAGACGCACCTGCCGGTCCTGCGCGAGTGGAAGGACGCCGGCACGATTCGCTACCTCGGCGTCACGCACTACCAGCACGATCAGTTCGACGCGATCGAGAAGCTGATGAAGACCGAGAAGCTCGACTTCATCCAGATCCCGTACAGCCTGACCGACAGGCTCGCCGAGAAGCGCATCCTACCCGCGGCGGCGGATACCGGCACCGCGGTGCTCGTGATGACGCCGTTCGAGAGCGGCGCGCTGTTCCGGAAGGTGAAGGGCAAGGCACTGCCCGCGATCGCCGCGGACATCGACTGCACGAGCTGGGCGCAGTTCTTCCTGAAGTTCATCATCGGCCACCCGGCGGTGACGTGCCCGATCCCCGCGACGAGCAATCCCGCGCACATCGCGGACAACGTCCAGGCCGCATTCGGGCGCATTCCGGACGAGGCACAGCGCACGAAGATGGTCGCCGCACTCGGGGCGTGACCCTGTGAGATAGTAGGTCCATGGCCGGGGTGATCGTGGAGGTCTCCGCGCGCAAGTTCGGCGTGCCGTTCGAGTGCCCGTGCTGCGGTGCGACGCCCGAGACCGACGTACGCGTCACCGCGCGGCCGAGCGGCCCATCGCTCGCCTTTCCGTACTGCCGGCGCTGCGTCGCGCACGTGTCGGCGTGGGAGTCGTCCGGTGTCGCGTCCGCGGCGGTGATGCTGCTCGGCATCCTGTCGGCGATCGTGATCGCGGCGACCGCGAAGATCTGGCTCGGTCTCGTCGTGTTCATCGCCGCCGCGTGCATCGCAGCGCTCGTCCGCGGCGCGCGCCGCGCATCGGCGAAGAAGCTGTGCGGCGCCTCGTGTGCGTCGACGGACCTGGCGCTCGAGTACCGCGGCTGGTCCGGTCAGACGAGCTCGTTCACGTTCGCGTCGCCGACGTTCGCGGCCCGCTTCGCCGAGCAGAACGCGAGCGTGCTCGCGAACGTGACGCCGCAGCTGCGCAAGCTCCTCGACGGGTATCGCAAGGCGCGGCTCGCCGTGCCGACGCCCGCCGTTGCCGCCGGCGTCGCACCGCCGCCGCTGACGTTCGAGGCATGGCGAGCGCGGATCGAGAGCACCGAGGGCATCGTCGCGCGGCGCGTCGCGCTCGGTCGCGCGCTCGAGATGATCGAGGATCCCCATTCACGACGCGAGCTGATCCAGGCGGTCGCCCGGATCGAGCTCGCGCCGTTACTCGACAAGCTGCCGCGCCTGGCGAGCCCCGCCGCCCGCAAGCAGCTGCTCGAGCGTGCGATCGCCGAGCTGCGCGTCGACAACATTCCCGACGAGCTCGAGGCCGTCGAGCTCCAGCAGCTGCAGGCGCGCGTCGCCGAGCTGTGACGCGTCAGTGCACCGACTTGCCGACGACCTTCGCCGCCGCCGCGAGCCAGCGCCGCACCTTCTCGAGGTGCTCGGCCTCCGTCTGCTCGGCCTCGCGGACCTGCATCTCGAGCTCGCCTTCACCGGCGAGACCGGTCGCGGCCGCGAGCTGGTCCCAGCTCTCGTGATCGG
>JAEWJO010000475.1 GCA_023386455.1 Pseudomonadota bacterium
CGCAGCTGACTTGCCATCTCGCCGTCGAGCAACTCGGCAATGGCATACGCCTTCGGCAGAAAGGCCACGGCGCATCTGTCGTCGAGGGTGCGGAAGTGGGGCATGCCCCGGTTTTCGGCCGGCCACCGCCGCCGTTGCCAAAGCCGCTCACGCTTACGCTTGCGCCTGCGCTTACGAGGTCAACCCAGGCGATCCCTGGGGTTAGTTAGTCACCCGCGAGGGCGCTCGACGGTCCTCAGTCGCACGCGCCGGTCGCGCAGTCGCACGGCGCCGGCGTCGCACCGCCGCAGGTCTGGATCACCTGCTGGTTGCCGAGCAGGAACGCCTCGACCTGCCGCAGTGCCGACGCGTTCCGGTTGACGCCGGAGTGCGTCCCGTTGTCGCTCACCGGCGGGATGTTGAGATCCGACGGCAGCGGCGTCCGGTGCTCGTTGTAGTTCGTCATGCCATTGACGAGCGGACCATCCTTGGCCGGCATCCCCCACACCGGCTTCACGGCCGGACCGAGCAGGTCGATGCCCATCGTCCGCGCGATCATCTCGGTCGAGATATTCGTCACGAGGCAGTCTCCCAGCGAGTACCAGATGAGGATGTTCTTCTGCGGAACGCCCGGCAGGTTGTCCTTCGTCACGTGCGCCGCCGTCGTGATCGGATCGTACGGCTCCATGCCCATGCCGAGGAACGCGATGTTCAGCTGATACACCTCGGGGTCCTCGTACGCGCCCTGGGCCGCCCCCATCAGCAGGTGCCACGCGTTCGAGCGCTCGAACAGCAGCGACCACACGCCACCCGGCACCGCGAGCACGCCGCGCGTGATGTTCGGGTCGTACGCCATGAACGTGTTGCCCATGATGCCGCCGAGCGAGCCACCGACGTAGAACACCTTCGACGGATCGATCACCGCCTGGTCGTTGTACTTGAACTCCGCGGCGTCCTTGAACGGGCCCCGCGTGATCGTCTCGAGCGCGATGAAGTCGATCACCGACTGCGCGAGCTTCTCGGTGATCTGCGGGCCGCGGTTCATGTCGTTGACCGCGAGCGGCGCGAGCTGCAGCTGGCGCGACGTCAACCCGATGAAGTCACCCGCGACGATCACGAAGCAGTACCGCTGCGCCAGATCGATCACGAAGTCGTTGTCGAGATACTCCGCCGCCGAACCGAACAGGCCGTGCCCGAACACGATCGTCGGACGCGGCAGTGGCTGCGTCGTCACGCACTCGGGAACCAGCGCCGCAAAGTGCGCGTCGCGCAGCCCCATCATCTCCGGCTTCGCGCTCGCGTCGCGGCGCAAGATCGAGTCGTCTGCCTCGTCCTTCGTCAGAAAGTTCGGACTCTTGAACGTCCCGACGAAGCTCTTCAGCAACCCCGTCCGCGCGGGCTGCGCCGTCGCGCTGAACGTCAGCGCCGAGCCGTTCGCACCCATCGCAGGAATCGCCGCATCGCGCATCGCGAGCAGATCGCTCCGCATGAACTCGTCCGATGCCGTGTGGAAGTCCCACGCGAGCACGAGGTCGCTCTTCTCGACGCCCGCCGACGCGAGCGCCGCGAACATCTCCGTGTACTTCTTGCCGTCAAACCGCGCGTGCTCGTACCCCTCGCCGCTGACCGCCGCCTTGAACGCGGCCGGGCTCGGCAGCTCGCCGCCGTCCGCCGCCTTCACGCCCTTCCGGATCGCGACCACGTAGCGCGCGCCCGGATGCAGCCGTGCGAGCGGCCGGATGATCAGGTCGCGCTTCTCGACCTCCTTCGTGTTCTGGTCGACCTCGGCGAAGAACGGCGCGCGCTCTCCGGTATCCATGTCGAGCAGCACGATCGGCGAGTCCGCCGCGAGCGATGCGTCGGGGTCCTTCCACGTCGGCAGCCCCTCCGCCGACACACCCGTGGGAAACGCAGCGAGCATCGGTCCCGTCGGCGAGAACCCGTCCCAGCGATTCAGCCACGACGGATCGACCGACAGATCGTCGAGGTTCTTCGGCATCGACTCGATCGGGATCGAGAGCCGGCGCCCCGTCGCGGTCGTCGAATCTGCAACCTCGTACGCCGACGACGGCCACGGCAACAGACAGCCCTGCCCACCGAGCGGGTTGCAGTTTGCGGGAATGTCGCTCCCTTCGCCGCCGCATGCAGCGGCACTGAGCGAAAGCACGGCGACGACAACGAGACTACGCGATTCCCTCACGGACGGGACCCTAACACCGGCCCTGGGCCCGTTGTCGTGGGGAATCGCACGGCGGGCCGCGGAATTCCCATCCCGGCAAACTGCCCGGCCCGGTCCGGCCAGGCGGAGGCGAACCATCGAAAGCTCGACGAAGGCACGCGTGCGACGGCTACGAGGAAGCCAGCCTGTACGCCGCTGCCGAGGCGAACGAAGGCATGCGGACGAGCAAGCCGCTGCGCCGGCACCGACGCGCAGGACGGCACGCGTTCGACGGCTGCGAGGACGCCAGCCGCCGCTGCCGAGGCGAACGAAGGCATGCAGACGAGCAAGCCGCTGCGCCGCGCCGACGCGCAGGACGGCACGCGTTCGACGGCTGAGAGGAAGCCAGCCTGTACGCCGCTGCCGAGGCGAACGAAGGCATGCAGGCGAGCAAGCCGCTGCGCCGCGCCGAGGCGCAGGACGGCACGCGTGCGACGGCCGAGAGGACGCCAGCCTGTACGCCGTTGTCGAGGTGAACGAAGGCATGCAGACGAGCAAGCCGCTGCGCCGCGCCGACGCGCAGGACCGCCGGCCTTCTGTCCGCGGCTCGAGTGGTCGCGGTGCCCCCGGTGAGATTTTGCGGGGATTCGTGCAAGCCGAATGCACGTCTCCTCGGCGAGCGCCGGCCTTCTGTGTCCAGTCGTCTCGTCCGCTCTACTCGGCGAGCGCGAACATGCGAGCTGTCTGCTTCCGGCTCGGCACCTCGTGCGAGGCGATGAGTCCGTAGCGCTTCCAGCCTTCGCGCAAGAGCCACGTCTTCGGCTCGCACACGGGCAAGGGCTCGTACGTGCGCGGCCACTCGATCTTGGACGCATCGAGGTCGCGCCAGCCGGCGAAGCTCGGTGCGCTCGAGAACGGATCGATCGGCCAGTCCTTCGCGATGACGAGCTGACTCTCGCCGTGCTTGCGCCAGTTGTTCAACACGTAGGCGAGCGCATGCCTCGCCTGCCGCGGCGTCTTGATGATCTGTGCGTGATAGCGATCCGGGAACACCGTGCCGCGGCGCCGCTTGCCGTCGGCGTCGCGCGGCAACACCGCATTGATGTGCTTCGCCGCCGAGATCCCGAACGCCTTCATGCCGCGTGCGAGCGCCAGCCGATGGTTGGCCTCGACGAGCAGGTGCACGTGCGTGCCCTGGATGCTGATGTGGACGATGCGAAAGTCCTCGCGCTTGAACGTCGTCACCAGCGCCTTGCGTAGCGCCTTGTAGATCTCCCGCTTCCGCAGCTGCCGGATGCTGGAGGACGCGCGCAACACGACGTGCACCGCCTCGTCCTTCTTCAGCGTTGGGCGACGCTCGTGGCGTTCACTCGAGCGCGCGCCCTTCGGCGGACGACCGGCACCTGCGCGCTTGCCACCACGCCGCTGGCCATTCTTGTCGCGATAGCGCAGCGACTGTTGAACGTGTCGTTTGCGAGCGCGAGCCACGTCTATTCCCTTAGCAAACCCGTATCGATCGGTCAATTGATTTCGCCGATATTCTTGTCAACTGCACGACAAGGTCACGCCGCATGCGTTGACAAGAACCTCGGGTGACGCACGTTCGGGCAGATCAGCTGCGGCGCCGGACCAGATCGAGCACGGCGCGCGGGAGCCAACCCAACCCATCGGGACTGAAGACTCGAGGACCGAACACCCGCCGTTGAACGGCAATGGAGAACGACGTCGTGAGCAAACTCGAGCTCGTGTGAAGGGAATGTCCTCGCCTCCGGTCGACGGGCCCGCCCGCGCGCCGCCTTGCGCGTCGCTCGCGCCGAGCGCCACGAGGTCGGTGGTAGCGCGAACCACCGCCGCACAGCACGGCGGTCGGGAGAACGCTCGCGTAGGGTGCAGAGCGCTCGTCACGTGCTCCGCGCAGCGGCGCGTCCGGGCGTAGGCCCGCCGCCCGAGAGGCTCGGCGAACACGGGTCGTCGTTACGAGGCCGGCGAAGAGCGCGGCAGGGCGTGCGCGACGGCGATCCGTTCGCTCGCTGCCGCGTGCTTGTCGTGTTCACGAGCCGCCTCTAGAGCCAAAGGATCTCGCGATCCGCTCTCGAGCCAGACCACCTCGTGATCCGCCTCTCGAGCCAGACGCTCTAGCGATCCGCTCTCGAGCCAGACCATCTCGTGATGCGCCTCTCGAGCCAGACGCTCTAGCGATCCGCTCTCAGGCCCGCCGCGATGTTCGCCGCGAAGCGCGGACGGATCGCTAGCGCGGCAGGGCGCGACCCCGGCCGCCACGGTGAGATCGGCGAGGTGCCGCGCGTGTCCGCATGGGCCGACAAGGGAACCGCAGGCGGCAACTGCATGTTCCTGGAGCTGGCGCGGAGGTCCGGTAAGCGAAGATGCGTCGTCGCTGCGAGGTCGGTGAAGAGCGCGGCAGGCGTGTTCCAGCTACGAATCG
Source organism: Pseudomonadota bacterium (assembly GCA_023386455.1). GTDB lineage: Bacteria > Myxococcota_A > Polyangia > Haliangiales > Haliangiaceae > JABFXX01. The sequence continues at coordinate 4,581 of JAEWJO010000475.1, forward strand.
AGTGCAGGGCCGCGCGCATGCGATGCCCCGATGGCGAGCTGGATCGAGCGCCGCGACGGCTGGTGGGCACCGCGGCCACGGCATCTCGATCTCGACAAGTGTGCCGCGGCGATGCGCAGCTCAGGCGCTCCGCCATGTTCGCCGCGACGGCTGGTGGGCACCGCGGCCACGGCATCTCGATCTCGACAAGTGTGCCGCGGCGATGCGCAGCTCAGGCGCTCCGCCATGTTCGCCGCGACGGCTGGTGGGCACCGCGGCCA
>JAEWJO010000506.1 GCA_023386455.1 Pseudomonadota bacterium
GGCGACGGCCGCGCCGGTGCAGGACGCAGCGCGCGCGAGCGCGACGGCTGGCGCGTCGGTGACGAGGCCTTCTTGCGCGGCGGATCGGTCGTGACGTCGCGAGGCGCGTCCGGCTCGGTGTCCTCGACGTCGGCATCGCGCGGGATCTCGGCGACGTTCTGCGGTGGGGGCGCGGCACGCGTCGGCGCCATCGCGCGCGTCGGTGTCGGCGCGGGGAGCGCGGCCGCCGGACGCATCTTCGCGGCCGCAGGCGCGGCGGCAGGCGCAGCGGCAGGCTCCGTCGCGACCGGCTTCGGGGTCGCCGGTGCCGGATTCCTCGTGCTCTCGAGGTCGCGGATCAAGAACGCGATCCCGATCCCGAGCACGACGACGAGCGCAGCGATCACCGCGGTCGGAATCCGCTGGCGCAGCGAGATCGACGGCGGCGGCATGTGATCGGGCTCGGTCGCGGTGCTCGTCGGGAACACCTCGACGTTCTGCGTGCCCATCGCCGGCAGCGAGCCGCTGCCGTTCGCGGCGAACCGACGCCAGCTCACCTCCTCGGCCGCGATCATGCGCTCGCGCTCGTCGAGGAAGTCCTTGCCGACGGCGCGCAACCACTGCGAGACATCGGTGGACGATGCGATCGGCACGGCGGCGGCGATCGCCTCCTCCATGTCGGCGGCGGTGGTCCAGCGCCGCCGCACGTTGATGTCGAGTGCCTTGCGGATGATCGGCTCGAGCGCCTCGAGCTGGCTCCACCGGTACGCGCCGATCCAGGACTTCTCCTCGGCGAGCGAGTCGGTGATCGTCGGCAGCTTGCCGGCCATGATATCGGCGATCAGCGCGGCCTCGCCCTGCGAGTTGCCGTGCATCCGGTGGCCGACGATCAGCTCCCACAGCACGACGCCGAGCGAGTAGATGTCGCTCTGTCGCGTCGCCTCGCCGCGGATCTGCTCGGGCGAGCTGTAGCCGAGCTTGCCCTTGAACGTGCCCTTGCGCGTGACGTGCGCGCTCATCGCCGCCTTCGCGACGCCGAAGTCGAGCAGGCGCGCGCTGCCGTCGTTCGCGATCATGATGTTCTGCGGCGAGACGTCGCGATGGACGATGTTGAGGTGCGTGCCGATCTCGTCGGTCGTCTCGTGCGCGGCGTGGAGGCCGGCGAGCACCTGACACGCGATCGACGCGGCGACCGGAATCGGCACGTGCGTCTGCGCGGCGTTGGAGTTGTGAAGCAGCAGCGACAGCGGCGCGCCGTGCACGTACTCCTGCACGAGCATCACCTCGCTGCCCATCGTCACGACGTCGAACACCGGAACGACGTTGCGGTGGTGGACCTTCGACGCGATGCGTGCCTCGTCGAGGAACATCGCGACGAACTCGGCGTCCTCGGCGAGCTCGGGATGCATGCGCTTGGCGGCGACGATCCGCGAGAACCCGACATCGCCCATCAACCGGGCGATGTGGATCGATGCCATCCCGCCGCGCGCGATCTTGCGATGGAGCAGGTAGCGGCCGACGGTGATCGAATGGTGATCGGTCATCTCGGGCTGGCCCACCGTGGCACGACACGCTGTGTCGGTCGCAAGGGTGTGCAAGGTCCACACGATGTCGCGATGCAAGGATTCTTACGATCACCTCCGCACGAGCAAACGCGGGTGTCCGCTGGCTCACGATTCTCGCGCGGAGAGAATTCGCGAGAGCACGGCGCGCGCCGTCGACGACAGGCCGTCTCCGTCGAGCGCGGCCTCGAGCGGACGTTGCACGCGCGCGAGGTCGTAGGCGCGGATGCGACCTTCGGCGCCGAGGTCGTGCCACGCCTTGTGATACCCGACCGTCGCATCACCGACGCGCGGCCGAAACGCACCCGCGACCTGTTCGACGAGGAGGTCTTCTTCTTCGCGCGTCATGTGCCGAGCTCCTCGACGTGGATGCCGCGCTTGCGCAGACAGTCCGCGAGGAGCTGGCGCGCGCGCGTGAAGTTCTGCAGGAACGTGTTGAGCCGCATGCCGATCGACTCGGCGAGGTCGGCGTCGTCGAGGCCGCCGCCGCTCGCGAGACGCGTGTCGAGCGCCTGGCGAGGTCTCGGCGGCAGCTTGTCGCGACACAGCGCGATCGCCTGTCGCAGCATCGGATCCGGCGCGCTCGGCGCCATGTCGGCCTCGGCGAGCGCCGACTCGAGGTCAGTTTCGGCGACCGGCTTTGCCTTCGTGCGCCGGACCTCGCTGATCGCGAGGTTGCGCGCGATCCGCACCCCGAGTCGGAGCAGACCGTTGGGCTTGCCGTCGGGCTCGAAGCGCGGCGCGACCTGCCACACGCGGAGCAACGCCTCCTGGAGCACGGCCTCGACGTCGACCACCGTCGCGAACGAGCGCAGGGAGTCGCGCACGCTCGCCTCCACCGACGCCATCCACGCGCCGAACGCACGCGTGTCGCCGGCGGCGATCGCGGAGAGGTAGACGTCGAGATCCGAGGTCACCTCGCGAGCCACCAGAGCAGGAGACCGACGAGGAGCGCGACGACGATCGCCAGCAACCGCCACGGCTTCTGTGGCGCGGGGACCTGCTCGGTCGGCGCGACCTTCGGCTCGACCCTCGGCATCGAGCTCGACGGCATGCCACCTGCGCGAGCGGGTCGCGTCCGGCGCGTGGTCGTCACCGCGTCGTCGGAGATCGGCGCGGGCTCGGCCGGCGCGACCGGCTTGGCGACGCCGATCTGCGCGGGCGCGTCCGGCCCGGGCTGGTTCGCCCGGAACGGCTCGGGGATCGTCGCGCCCGCCGCACGGCCGGGACCACCGGGCGGCGATTCGAGGCGCTCCATCGGTGCACGCACCGCGAGGTCAGCGCCGTCGTCGAGATCGACGAGTCGGGCCGCCGACTGTCCCGTCGGCTCCTCGGTCTCGAAGTCGCCGTCCGTCTCGAGCTGCGCGACATACGAGCGCGGCGACATCATCGCGGCGCTCGACCGGATCGACGAGTCCTCCTCGAACGCGTCGTAGGCAGCGCCGGGCGCGGTCTCGGCGGTGTCTTCGAACGACGACTCCTTCACGTCGTTGCGGGTGCTGACCGCGTCGAGCTCCAGGCGGAGCATGACGCCGGACCGGGTCCGCATCGCCGGGCTCGGTCGACCGCCGGCGCGCAGACCGAACGACTCGGCGCGCGTGCCGTACGGCAGCTCCTGCGGGATCAGCTGGTCGCGGGTCGGGCCGGTGACCGTGCGCGACTCGTCGACGGCGACCCACGAGGTCATCTTCGTCGCGATCTGGAACATCAGGCCGAGCTCCTCGATCTCGCCATCGGACGTCGCGAACACGCTGTTCGCCTCGACGTCGGCGACGCGCTCGCGGCCGTAGAGCTGGACGATCGCGCCGTCACCATCGCCGATACGCTGCGCGGGGACCGCGATCGTCTGCGTCCACGCCTCGCGCGCGGTCTGGCCGCGGATGACGAGCTCGCCACCCTCGGGCTTGACCGCGAGTGCGGCGACGAGCGGCGCGCCCTCGAACACGTCGGGGATCCGCTCCGGTGCATGGCGGAGCAGTGCGCTGCCGCTGATCTCGACGTTCGTCAGCATCGGCATGCTCGTGCGATCGAGCAGGCGCTTCGCACCGCGCTCGGCATCCTCGTCGAGGCCGACGATCACCTCCGCGCCCTTGCCGGCGCGCGCGATCGCCGTCGCGAGCGAGCGGTTGACGGCCGAGCCGACGCCGAGCACGTGGACGCGACACGACGTCGGGAGGCGGCGGTTGATCGCCTCGATGATCTGCTGCTCGCCGCCGACGTAGCCGTCGGTGACGACGACGACCTGGCGCTGGGCACCGACGCGAAGCGCCGCCAGGCTCTCGATCACGGCGGCGCGCATCTCGGTGCCGCCGTCTGCGCAGCGCGAGCGCACCCACTGGATCGCCTTCTGCTTCGCCTTCGCGGTCGCCATGATCGGCTCCGGCGAGTAGCGGCGCGGCTCGCTGGAGAACTCGATCAGCTCGAAGCGATCCGCCTCGGCGAGCGAGTCGAGCATCATGCAGACGACCTGCTTCGCCTTGTCGAGCGGGCCGCCGCTCATCGAGCCGCTCGTGTCGAGCAGCACGAGCAGGTCGCGCGCTACCGGTGTGACGTTCGCGTGACGCGCCGGCGGGACGATCGTGAGCAGGCCGAACGCGCCCTGCTGCGTCATCGCGGTCGCGAGCGACAGACCGGGCGACGGTGCGGCGACCGGCCAGCGCATCACGATGTCGCGGTCGAGCCGTGCCCCGGCATGGAGCTCGGTCACGCCGTCGGCACGCTGGACGAGCGAGTGCGACGGCGAATTCGGCCTCGCGCCGCCGGTGATCTGATCGCGGACGTGGATCGCGATCTGGATCGAAGCACCGAGTGGCTGCGCGGTGACCTTCAGGTGTGTCGCGCGGACGTCGGCCGCCGTGTCTGCGCTGCCGATGTAGCGCGGGCCGATCACCGTCGGGAATCGCAGCTCCCACTCGCCCTCGGGCAGCCACACGAGGCGCTGGTCGATCGTGATCCGTGCCAGCAGCGTCGCGTTCGCCGGGATGTTGCCGAGCTGCTGCGTGAAGATGTCGGCGCGCTCCTGCTCGAGCAGCGCCGCGGTGTGACCGCTCGCGATCGCACGCTCGAACTTCTCGCGCGCTGCGCGCTTTCGATCGATGACGCCCTTGATCACGCGGTCGCCGATCTCGAACTCGTAGCCGCTGACCGCGCCGTCCGCCGGCAGCGGCATGCGGTACGTGACGCTCAGGTTCTCGTCGTACGAGTTGACGAAGCGCTGCTCCAGCACGAGCCGCGCGATGCCACCTCGCGCCTCGCCGCGCAGCTGTGCCGACACGAGCGCGAGCGATCGGCCGTCGCTCGTCACGAGCTCGGCACCCGAGGACGCGCCTTCGGGGGTGGTGGGGACGAGAGAATTCACGCGAGACGACGAAGGTAGCTGGAGGTGCATGGCGGGTGTTTGCTCGTGCGACACGAGTCCTTTCACCCGACCAACGCGATGGCCGGCCTGCTGGTGACAACGTTTTTTCGGATCTCGTAACTCAGGGCGCCCGCTCGAGAATCAGGAAGATCGGCGCGTTCGGCTGGCCCGCCGGAGGGAGCGCGGATCCGTCGGCGACGAGCCGCGCCGGCTCGACCCCTCGCGCGATCAGCTCGTCGACGATCCGCTGCGCGCGCGCGTCCGCGAGGCGGTCCTGCAGCGACGCGAGCGCGTCGGCACCGAATGCCTGCACCGCGACGCGCTTGATGCTCGGATTGCCTGTGAGCGTGTGCGCGACCGCGTCGAGCATCGGGATCGACGTGCGCTCGAGCGCCGGCGATCCGGGAAGGAACCTGATCGGATCGAGGATCTCGACGCTCGTCTCCGTCACGATCGTGACCTTGCCCTTCGGCTCCGGTGCGCGCGCTTGCTCGGGTGTCGCCGTCGAGATCGGCGCCGGTGCGGGAGCGGTTGCACACGCGCACGTCACGACGATCGCCGGCCACCTCACGTACCGATCGTAGCAGGCGAGCGCGCGAAGTCACCGCGCGACCGGCGCCGCGCCGAGCGAGGTCCGCGATCCGGGTAAGCTCGCGCTCGCCATGGCCTGGGTCAAGGTTCCGCCCGACAACCATCCGCTGTTCCACGCCGCGCTGCCGCGCGATCGGAGGGTCTCGACGGTCCGGCTGTTCGGCAGCATCGCCGGCCTCGTCAACGGCAACATGTTCTGCGGCCTGTTCGCGCGGTCGGCGCTCGTGAAGCTCGGCGACGCCGACCACGCCGAGGCGATGAAGCTCGACGGCAGCGAGCCGTTCGATCCGATGCAGACCGGACGCGTGATGTCGAACACCGTACTCCTGCCCGAGACGATCATGGACGAGCCCGGCGAGCTGCGTGACTGGTTCCGCCGGGCGTTCGACTACGCGGTCACGCTGCCGCCGAAGAAGAAGAAGCCCGCACCGAAGAAGAAGACCGTGACCCGTTCGACCGCGAAGGCGAAGAAGCCGGCCGCGAAGAAGACGACGACGAAGAAGAAGAGACCCGCGACGCGTCGCTGATCAGCTCGCGCGCCGGCAGAGCACGAAGTAGTGGTCGAGCGGCCGTGCGCCCTTGAACGCGGCGCCGATCGAGACGTGGCGCGACACGCGCCGCATGAAGTCGCGCGTGCCCTGGTAGACGAAGCGCTGCAGCCGCCAGTGATTGTCGACGACGCGCGGCCAGCCGTCCGCGACCGCGCCATCCGGCACCTGAAAGTAGTCGACGACGATCGCGCCGTGCGCGGTCCAGCTCGGTCGTCCGGCGGTCGGCACCGCGACGAAGAAGCCGGGACCGATGAAGCGGCGGGTCGGCCCCTCGTTGTAGCCGAACAGGCGCGACTCGGCCGAGCCGTCGTCGGGGCGGCAGAACCGCTTCTGGAACCGCCGCAACGGGCGCGGCACCGGAAGCGTGTTGATGCCGTCGTGGATCACTTCCTCGCGCGGACCGGCGTCGACGCCGAAGTGCGCGAGCTCGATCGGTGTCGCGTGCGCCGCCTTCGCGTACAGCTGGCGCTGGCGGGCACGGCCGAGGCTCTCGACCTCGCGCCATCGCGGTTCGGCGCCGAGGCCGTCGAGGTACGCGGCAATCGTCTCGATGCCGGCGCGGTCGTCGTCGATCAGATCGTCGAGGGTGCTCACCGCGAGAGCCTATCGGATCGCGACGCGATCGGGGCAGGTGTGTCGTCGCACGCCGGCGGCAGTTGCAACTGAACGCCCGAAACTTCCCGGCGCGACGATCAGAATCCCGGGTTCTCGAGCGCGGGCCGGAGGTCCTCGCACGAGCAGCTCGGGCACCCGTTGGGGCCGGCCTTCTGGGACAGCATGCCGTTCGGGCATCCGATCGCACACACCGGGCAGCGGACCTGCGGCGGCTTGGGGGGCGTGCGCTTCGCCGGCTTGACGGTCTTTGTCGGCGCTGCCGGCGGCGTCACCGGCGCCGGCTCGGGATCGATCTCCGCGGGCGCGATCTCGGCGGGCGCGACCGCAGGAACGGCGGGCACGGCCGGAGCCGGTGCCGGCGGTGCCGGTGTCGGGGTCGGCGGAGCAACGACGGGCGCCGGGGTGGCCGGCGTCGGCGATGACTCGTCGCGCTTGCAGGCGCCCACCAGCGCCGACACCAGGAGGAGGATCGAGAGCAGCGACGTGTGTTTCATGGGCGTAGGCAAGCGACGGCGGGTGAAACCCGGAATTCATCATGGATCGATTTCGCGAGCGACGCGTTGAATTGCGCGCCCTGGTTCGACCACACGAGCTGAACGTTCGACGGTGCGCTCGTGCCAGGCGGGCCCGCGCGCGCGAGCGCACGCCTGCGACAGGTGTGAGCACGGCGAGTTGCGCGTCTGGTCCACCCCTTGCTGTTACTCGCCACCATGCAGAAATCGACTCTTCTTGCCGTGACCCTCGTGTCGGCAGCCGCGTGCTCGTCGACGTCCCCGTCGAACGACTCGCCGAAGCTGCGCGAGGACTACGACGACACCGCGCAGGCGATCGCGTCTGCCACCGTCGCGGACGGCCATGGTGGCGACGTCGCTGCGATGTCGGATTCGGCGAGCATCGCGCTCGGCGTGCTACCGCTCGGCTTCGTGCTCGACGCCAATGGCGAGATCCACGGCAACCGCTTCGGCGTGATGTACAGCTATCACCTGAGCTGCGAGGACGCGCAGGGCAGCTCGCTTCCGTCGTGCGGCCCGCTGACCAATCACGCCGATGTCGACGTCGCGTGGCAGGGCAACCTCGAGCTGCCGAACATCAGCGCCGCGGTGTCGCGCGAGGGCAGCTGGACGCTCGACGGCCTGCAGTCGGACACCGCGGTGTTCGACGGCGACAGCAGCTTCTCGTTCGACGCGACGCTGCGCTCGATCTTCCGTCCGGGTGCGACGGCCTCGCTGTCGATCGACACCGACGCGTCGTACCAGGCGGTCGCGGTCTCGACGCAGACCCACGACGCGATCGCGGGCTCGGCGTCGCTGGATGCCGACGTTCACAAGGTCGTCACCGGGACCGACCACGACGTCGACAAGTCGTTCTCGGTCCACGCCGAGATCGAGTTCCACGCCGATCGCACGGCGACCCTCGTGCTCGACGACGATCAGACGTACCGCATCGACCTCGCGACCGGCGCGGTCGTCCGGCTGTAGTTCCTAGCCCGGCCGTGCGACCGGGGGAGGCTCGGTCCACGGCGTCAGTGCCCGGGCGCGCTGCACGAGCTCGTCCGGCAGGTCGCCTCGCGATGCGGCCGCGAACGCATCGACGAGCTCGGCCGCCGTCGAGAACCGGCGATCGCGGTCCTTCGCGAGCGCGATCTGGAGCACGACGTCGATCGCAGGCGAGACCTGCGCGATCGCCGACGGCCGGAGCGGCATCTCCTCGACGACCGCGAACAGCAGGGCGGGCGTGTCGGCCTTCGCGAATGGCGCGCGGCCGGTCGCGCAGCGATAGATGACGGCGCCGAGCGCGTACACGTCCGCGCGGTGATCGACGACGGTGCCCTTGGCCTGCTCGGGTGACATGTACGCGGGCGTCCCGACGGCGCCACCGCGCGTGAGCGTGCCCGAGCTGTCGGCGAGGAGCGCGACGCCGAAGTCGAGCACCTTCCAGTTGTTGTCGAACGTGAGGAACTGGTTCTGCGGCTTGAGATCGCGATGGACGATGCCGGCGGCGCGCGCGAGCTCGAGGACGCTGCCGACCTGCACGACGAGCGACGCGAGCGAGCTGTCGCTGAGCGCACGCCCCTTGCGGAGCAGGCTGCCGAGCGTCTGGCCGTCGAGGCGCTCCATCGCGAGGAACGGCAGTGCGTCGCTCGGCGTCGAGGCCTCGAGGACCTTCACGACGTGTGGCGAGTCGATCGAGCTCGCGATGCGAACCTCGCGGAAGAAGCGCTCGACGTGGCGCGGATCGGCGAGGAGCTCGCGGCGGAGCACCTTGACCGCGGCGTCGATCGACG
>JAEWJO010000577.1 GCA_023386455.1 Pseudomonadota bacterium
GTCACGCGCGAGGCCGTCGACACCAACGACATCCGGTGCCCCGATGCCGAGGCCGCGGCGAAGATGATCGAGCGCGTCGAGCGCGCACGCAAGGACGGCGACTCCGTCGGTGGCGTGATTCGGGCGATCGCGCGCGGCGTGCCGCCCGGCTGGGGCGAGCCGGTGTTCGACAAGCTCGAGGCCGAGCTCGCCAAGGCGATGATGAGCATCCCCGCGGTGAAGGGTGTCGAGAACGGTTCGGGCTTCGCCGGTACGCGGATGACCGGCAGCGAGCACAACGACCCGTTCTATCGCAAGGACGACGGTTCGATCGGGACGCGCACGAATCGCTCGGGTGGCGTGCAGGGCGGCATCTCGAACGGCGAGCCGATCACGCTGCGGATCGCGTTCAAGCCGACGGCGACGATCATGCGGCCGCAGGAGACCGTCGATCGCGAGGGCAACGCGACGGTGCTCGAGCCCAAGGGTCGCCACGATCCGTGCGTGTTGCCGCGCGCGGTGCCGATCGTCGAGGCGATGATCGCGCTCGTGCTCGCCGACTTCTCGCTACGCCACGCGGCTCGGCGCTAGCGCGCGCGCTCGCAGCGGCCGTTGCACGCGACGAGCTCCCAGTTGTGGCGCGAGCACACGATCAGCTCGCCCTCGACGAAGCCATCGCTGATGAGGCCGCCGTCGTGGGGGCACGTGTCCTCGACGACGACGAGCGCGCCGCTGCCGAGGCGCGCGACCGCGACCGGGCGGGCGCCGTCGCGCGCGGCGACGATCGCCCCGACCGGCACGAAGCCGAGCTCGTGCAGCTGCGGCCGGCCGTCGTCCGGGTCGTAGCCCAGCTCGTCGAGGATCTGTGCCTGGATCGGGCCCACGAAGACGCACGCTACGGGGCCTGTCTGACGGTCCACGCGGCCGTCTGGCCCAAGTGCGCGGGATTCTTGCCCTCGTCGGAGATCTCCTCTACCTTCGGTCGAACGTGGCGGCGGTCCTCGTCCACATCGATCTCGACGGCGATCGCCCCGATCCGACGTCGCTCGTCGCGCTCGCGGCGGGACGGCACGTCGCCTCGTCGTGGGGCGCGACGCTCTACGCCGCGGTGATCGTCCAGGCCTCGGGGAGCGACAAGACGATCGAGCCGGCGCTCGAGCGCGCGCTCGCGCGAGGTGGTGCCGACAAGGTCGTCGTCGCGAAGACCGACGCGCCGGTCGCGCCGCTCTGGGCCGCGATCGGCGGTGCGTGGCAAGGCGTCCTCGATCACCTGCGTCCACGGCTCGTCCTGTTCGGCGCCGATGCGCCGAGCGCGAGCGAGCTCGGTCCTCGCACGAGCGCCCGGATCGGCGCGCGCTTCCTGTCGCGCGCCCGCGCCCAGGGCGGCGATGACGTCGAGCTGCGCGATCGCGATGGCGGCTACGTGCGCTCGGGTGACAGCGGTGCTGCGGTCGCACTCGTCGGCCGGGCCGAGCCCGCGCGCGCCGGCGACGAGGACATCGATCTCGTCGTGCTCTCGCTCGCGAGCGGCATCGACTCGCGGGTCGAGATCGCGGGCACGACGCCCGCCGAGGTCGCCTACACGAGCGGCACGATCGTCGCGCTCGGCGACGAAGTCGCGACCGATCCGCAGATCGCCGCCGATGCCAGGACGCTCGCGACGATGCTCGGTGCGCAGCTCGTCGGCGGCAAGGCCGCCGCGGGGGTCGTCCAGCCCGGCGCGTTCGTCGAGCGCACGACGCCGCTCGCACCCGACCTCGCGATCACGATCGGCAAGGCGCAGCTCGACCTCGCCGGCTCGACGAGCCTCGTCCGGATCGGAACGCCCGCGGGCAAGACCGCCGACGCCGCGCTGACCGGCGCCGTCAAGGACAGCCTTGCCGACCTCGTGAAGCGACTGAGGGAGCTGTGAGGACCGTCGCGGTCTGGCTCGGCAGCGCGGCACCGGTGCGCTCGGTACGCTGGCTCGACGGCGCGATCGCCGCCGCCGCGAAGTTCGGCGCCGCGACCGTGCTCGCCGCGGGCGACTCGATGTGGCTCGATCTCGCCGCCGATCGCGCGACGCGGGCCGGCCTCGCGAGCGCCGGCATCGCGACCGACCTGAAGCTCGACTATCTCGGCTGGGCGCAGATCGTCGCCGCCGCGGCGCGCGCGCTGGACGCCACGACCGTGCTCGTCGACGAGGCGAGCCGCCCCGAGCGGTTCCCAGAGGTCGCCGCGATCGCCGAGCTGCTCGACGCCGTGCAGCTCACGCGCGTCGTCGCGATCGCGCCCGACGGTGACCTCATCCACGCGTCGCGGATCGCCGGCCGCTCGCTGCAGACCGTGCGGCTGCGCGGCGCCGCCGTGATCGGCCTGCGGATCGCCGGTCCGCCCGTCGAGGAACACCCGACGCCGATGCCGTCGCAGACGATGCGCCGGCTCGACATGCCGTCGCTCGGCCTCGATCCCATCGTGCTCGGCCATCGCTCGCTGCCGACGCGCTCGAGCCGCCAGCCCAAGAAGTCCATCGATCGCGTCGCGGAGCACATCGCCGTGCACCGCGGGCCGAAGGGCGCGTGATGGCCGGCTCCGTCGGCTCCGCCTCGAGATCCGCGACGCAGACGCAGCCGCGCGTCCAGGTGATCGCGCCCGCGCACCTCGGCAAGACCGCGATCGATGCGCTCCGCGCCCGCGGCATCGATGCGCGCGCCGCGACCCAGGCC
>JAEWJO010000654.1 GCA_023386455.1 Pseudomonadota bacterium
GCATGTACACGCCGGGCAGCGTGCCGATGTCGGCGGACAAGCCCGCATCCCCGACGGTGCCGGCGCATACGTACTCGGTCGTCGCGCGCGATCCGGTCACCGGGGAGCTCGGCGTCGCGGTGCAGTCGCACTACTTCGCGGTCGGGTCGGTCGTCACGTGGGCCGAGGCCGGCGTCGGCGCGATCGCAACCCAGTCGTTCGTCGAGCCGTCGTACGGTCCGAAGGGCCTCGCGCTCATGCGCGACGGCACGCCGGCGCCCGACGCGATGGCACAGCTCGTCGCCGCCGACACGGCGAGCAACGTCCGCCAGCTCGGCTTCATCGATGCGCAGGGCCGCGTCGCGTCGCACACCGGTGCGAAGTGCATCGCGTACGCCGCGAGCCACGTCGGTACGTCCTACGCGGTGCAAGCGAACATCATGGCGAACGACAAGGTCGTGCCCGCGATGGCCGCCGCGTTCGAGGCGGCGAAGGGCGATCTCGCCGATCGTCTGCTCGCGACGCTCGAGGCCGCGCAGGCCGCGGGTGGCGATCTCCGCGGCTGCCAGTCGGCCGCGCTGCTCGTCGTCAGCGGCAAGCGCAGCGACACCCCGTGGAAGGAGAAGAAGCTCGACATTCGGGTCGACGACTCGGCCGATCCGCTGCGCGAGATGCGCCGCCTCGCGGTGATCGCACGCGCCAACAACCAGGTCGATCAGGGCGACGTCGCGACCGAGAAGGGCGATCTGAAGGCGGCGGCCGAGCACTACGCTGCCGCGACGAAGCTGATGCCGAACAACCCGGAGATCAGCTACTGGGCCGGCATCGCACTCGCGACGATCGGCCAGGACGACGTGGCGATGCCGCTCCTCCGCCAGGCGTTCGCCGCCGATCCCGCGTGGGTCGAGCTGACGCGCCGCCTCGTTCCCGCCGGGCTCGTGCCGCAGCCGGTCGCCGAGCGCGTCATCGAGAAGGCACGCTGAGCGACAGCGCGACGGCGACGACGCCACTTCACGACGAGCCGCCGCGGACTTCCAGGTGAGCGCGCGCTCGCGCTCGGAGCCGTTCGTATGGCACGGCCGATGCTCTTACACCGGGCATGGACATTCTCACCTGGCTCATCGTTGGTCTCATCGCGGGCGTTCTCGCCGGCCTCGTGGTCGGCGGTTACGGCCTCCTCGCCGACATCGTCGTCGGTATCGTCGGTGCCTTCATCGGCGGCTTCATCTTCCGCGCGGCGGGCTGGAGCGCTCCGTGGGGCGGACTGGCGGGCACGATATTCGTCGCCTTCATCGGCGCCGTCGTGTTGCTCGTCATCCTGCACCTGTTCAATCGCCGGCGAGTTGTATAGCGTCGGCGGGTGCCCTACGACATTCACACGGACGTGAAGTACGCGCCGCTCGAGGTGATCGAGGCCGGCGCGCTCGCCGATCAGTGCGACCAGCCGTGGTGGAACCAGACGCTGTGTCAGGTCAACGACGCGGTCGCTCGCATCGGCGTGTTCCACGGCGAGTTTCACTGGCACAAGCACGACAAGGAGGACGAGCTGTTCTTCGTCCTCGACGGGACGCTGCTCCTCGACATCGAGGGCCAGCCGACGCGCGAGCTCGGGCCGCGCCAGGGCATGGTCGTTCCCAAGGGGGTCGTGCACCGGACGCGGGCGCTCGAGCGAACCGTCGTCCTGATGGTCGAGCCCGCGAGCGTCGTCGCGACCGGCGACGACTAGCGCCGCCTCTGCTACCGTCCGCGCATGGAGCCGATCGAGGTCGTGCGTCAGGGGAATGTCGCGCTGCTCCGCATGAGGGGCGGCAAGGCAAACGCGATGAACATCCGCCTGCTCGAGGCGCTCGAGGCACGCCTCGAGGATGTCGACGACGCCGACGCGGTCGCGATCACCGGTGACGGCTCGGCGTTCTCGGCGGGCCTCGCGCTCCCCGAGCTGATCGAGCTCGATCGCGAAGGGATGGCCGAGCTGATCTCGACGTTCGAGCGCGTGATGAGGCGCGTGCTCGCGTTCCCGCGCGCGACGGTCGCGGCGATCAACGGCCACGCGTACGCCGGCGGCTGCGTGCTCGGCCTCATGTGCGACGTCCGCGTGATGGCGGCCGGGCCGGCACAGATCGGGCTCGACGAGATCCAGCTCGGCATCGGTCTGCCGTCGATCGTCATCGAGCCGCTGCGCGTCCGGGTCGCGCCGGCGCTGCACGGCATCGTCGCGCTCGAGGGACGGACGTTTCTGCCCGACGACGCCCTGCGCATCGGGCTCGTCGACGAGGTCGTCGCCGGTGACCGACTGATCGCGCGCGCCCTCGAGATCGCGGCGTCGCGTGCGGTCGCACCGATCGCCTACGCCCAGATCAAGCGCGCGCTGCTCGCGCCGGTGCTGACCGCGTGCGACCGCCGGCGGGAGAGCGACCGCGAGACCTGGCTCGAGAGCTGGTTCTCCGACCACGCGCAGAAGACGCTGCGGGCGGCGGTCGATCGAATCACGCGCCGCTGAGGTAGCATGGCCGGCATGTCCGACGTGAAGTCCAGGGTCAGCGAAGCCGAGTGGAACCTGCGCGTCGATCTCGCCGCGTGCTACCGCCTCGTCGCACTCCACGGCTGGGACGATCTGATCTTCACGCACATCTCCGCGCGCGTGCCCGACGGTGACCACCACTTCCTGATCAACCCGTACGGCATGACGTTCGACGAGGTGACCGCGTCGAGCCTCGTCAAGGTCGACCTCGACGGCAAGAAGGTCCTCGCCAGCCCGCACGAGATCAACCCGGCCGGGTTCACGATCCACAGCGCGATCCACGCGGCGCGCGAGGACGCGAAGTGCGTGCTGCACACGCACAGCCTGAACGGCGTCGCGGTCTCGGCGACGAAGCAGGGCGTGCTACCGATCTCGCAGCAGTCGATCTTCGTGCTCGCCTCGCTCGCGTATCACGACTACGAGGGCGTCGCGCTCCTCGACGGCGAGAAGCCGCGCCTCGTCCGCGACCTCGGCGACAAGTCGTTCTTCATGCTGCGCAACCACGGCATCCTGACGGTCGGCAGCTCGATCGCGGACGCGTTCCTGCTCATGTACATCTTCGAGACCGCGTGCACGATCCAGCTGCGCGCGCAGTCGACGCAGGCCGAGCTGATTCCCGTCGACGGCAAGATCATCGCCGGTGCGCAGATGGCCGCGAAGCAGGTGACGCGGTCCGCCGGCGGTGCGCTCGCCTGGCCGGCGCTGCTGCGCAAGCTCGACCGCATCGACCGTAGCTACCGCGACTGAGGGCCACCGATCGCCGCATGGTCCGAACGAAGTGAGGATCACGCGCACATTGGCCCGAAGGAGCCCCCGGAGGCGATTAGAACGGCGGATACTCGACGGCGATGCCGATCCCCGATCTCGAGACGCTCGAATACAAGCTCAAGAAGCGGGGCTTCAAGCAGAGCGACCTCTATCACCACGAGTGTCCGGCCTGTCACGTCAACGCGGTCCGCATCTACGCCATCGCGAGCAAGATCGGCGGTCGCGACATCCAGCTGTGCCTCGAGTGCGGCGAGTGCCGCTCGTTCCGCGCGGTCGCGGGCATGGAGTCGCGCGAGCAGGATCTGGGCTTCGACCTCAAGCAGTTCCTCGGCTGATGATGATCACCAGCGCGAGGGTCTACGTGCCGGCGAAGGACTTCGCGGAGTCCCAGCGGTTCTACAGGGCGCTCGGCTTCACGCTGACGAGCGGGTGGGGCGGCACGGTCGACTGCACGCTCGGCGCGATGACGTTCCGGCTCCAGGACTATTACGTCGCGGACTGGGCGAACAACTTCATGTTCGTGCTCGGCGTCGACGACGCGCAGGCCTGGTACGAGCGGGCGGCCGCTCTGAAGGCGGAGTTCGCGACGATCCGCGTGAAGCCGCCGGAGGCGGTGGAGGACGAGCGCGACGGATCGGCCGACCTCGTCACGCACGTCGTCGATCCGTCGGGCGTGTTGCTCGTGCTCGTCCAGGACGGCGCGGTCAGGCCGGCTTCAGCTTCGCCCTGATCGCGTCGACGACGGACTCGGGCGACGGGAACGTCCCCAGCTTCTTCTCGGCGACCAGCTGGTCGTCGAGCCACACCGTGAACTCACCGGAGCCGCCGCGCAGCAGCTGCGCATCGACACCGATCGCCTTCTTGAGCTCGGCGGCCACCCGGGTCGCCTTGGATTGATAACCTCAAGCGCTGCAGTAACGGATCGTGATCGCCATGGCTGTAGCGTACCTCCCGATCAGGATTCGACCAGCGACGGCATCATCCGGGCGACGTCCGTCGGCGTGATCCCCATGCGACGGGCGTAGTCGGAGACCTGATCCTTGCGCAGCCGGCCGACAGCGAAGTACCGCGCGTCGGGGTGGGCGAAGTAGAGGCCCGACACCGACGCGGTCGGCGTCATCGCGAAGCTCTCGGTCAGCGACACGTGGTGGTGATCCGCGTTGTCGAGCAGCGCGAACAGCGTGCCCTTCGGCGTGTGGTCGGGGCAGGCCGGGTAGCCGAACGCGGGACGGATGCCGCGGTACTTCTCCGCGAGGATGTCCGCGCGCGACAGACCCTCGGTCGCGCCGTAGCCCCACTCGACGCGGACGCGATGGTGGAGCCACTCGGCCGCCGCCTCGGCGAGCCGGTCGGCGAGCGCCTTCACCATGATCGCCGAGTAGTCGTCGTGCTGCGCCTCGTACGAGTGGGCGAGCTCGTCGGTGCCCAGGCCGGCGGTGACGATGAACGCGCCGACGTGATCGCGCGTGCCCTCGGGCGCGACGAAGTCCGCCAGCGAGAGGCAGACGTCCTTGTCCTCCTGCTGGCGCAACATCGGGAAGCGCGTGCCGCCCGCGAGGACGATGTCGTCGCCCTCGGTGTGCGCGGGGAAGAAGCCGTACGTCGCGCGCGCGCGGAGGAGCTTGCCGGCGATGATCTTGTCGAGCAGTGCCTGGCCATCGGCGAACACCTTGCGGGCCGCGTCGCCCTTCTTCGGATCGTCGAGGATCGCCGGGTAGCGACCCGACAGCTCCCACGTGTGGAAGAACGGCGACCAGTCGATCCACTGCGCCAGCTCGGCGAGGTCGAGCGTCAGGTTCTCGATGCCGGTGAACGCGGGCGTCGCGAGGTTCGCAAAGTCGAGTCGCGCCCGCCGCGCACGCGCGTCGTCGTACGACAGCATCGGTCGCTTCTGGGCGGCGACGAACGCCTCGCGCTGCGACGCCTGCTTCGCCGCGATCTCGGCGAGGTAGGTCGCGCGGTCGGCCGACATCAGCTTGCCGAGCACGCCGACGGCGAGCGACGCGTCCGGAACGTGGACGGTCGAGCCGGCGTACGCGGGGGCGATCTTGACGGCGGTGTGCTTGCCGCTCGTCGTCGCGCCGCCGATCAACAGCGGCACGGTCATGCCCCGGCGAGTCATCTCGGCGGCGACGCCGATCATCTCGTCGAGCGACGGCGTGATGAGGCCCGACAGGCCGACGAGGTCGGCGTCGAGCTCCTTCGCGGTGTCGAGGATCTTGTGTGCGGGGACCATGACGCCGAGGTCGGTGACCTCGTAGCCGTTGCAGCGCAGGACGACGCCGACGATGTTCTTGCCGATGTCGTGGACGTCGCCCTTGACGGTCGCGATGACCATCCTGCCCTTCGAGCTGCGCGCGCCGGTGCGCTCGCGCTCCGCCTCCATCAGCGGCTCGAGGATGGCGACCGCCTTCTTCATCACGCGGGCGCTCTTCACGACCTGCGGCAGGAACATCTTGCCGGTGCCGAACAGCTCGCCGACGACGTTCATGCCGTCCATCAGCGGCCCCTCGATGATGTCGAGCGGCTTGGCGTAGACGGTGAGTGCCTCGGCGACGTCGGTGTCGATGAAGTCGGTGATGCCGTTGACGAGCGCGTGCGCGAGGCGCGCCGGCAGCGGCTGCTTGCGCCACGCCTGGTCGTCTTCCTTCTTGTCGGTCGCGCCGCCGAAGCTCGCGGCGAGCGCGAGCATGCGCTCGGTCGCGTCGGGCCGGCGGTTCAGGATCAGGTCCTCGCATGCCTCGCGCAGCACCGGGTCGAGCTGCTCGTAGACCGCGAGCTGGCCGGCGTTGACGATCGCCATGTCGAGGCCGGCCTGGATCGCGTGATAGAGGAAGACCGCGTGCATCGCCTCGCGGACGCGCGGCGAGGTGCGGAACGAGAACGACAGGTTCGACACGCCGCCGGAGACCTTCGCGCCCGGCAGCTCGGACTTGATCCGGCGAACGGCGTCGATGAAGTTGACCGCGTAGGGGTCGTGCTCCTCGATTCCGGTGCCGATCGTCAGGATGTTCGGGTCGAAGATGATGTCCTCGGGCGGGAACCCGACCTGCTGGGTGAGGATGTCGTAGGCGCGCTTGGCGATCGTGAGGCGATGCTCGACGGTCGTCGCCTGGCCGGTCTCGTCGAACGCCATCACGACGACGGCGGCGCCGAACGCGCGGACGATCTTCGCCTGGCGGATGAACTCGGCCTCGCCCTCCTTGAGCGAGATCGAGTTGACGACGCCCTTGCCCTGCAGGCACTCGAGGCCGGCGACGATCACCGAGAACTTCGACGAGTCGACCATCACCGGGAGCTTCGCGATGTCGGGCTCGCTCGCGATGAGGTTCAAGAACCGCTTCATCGCCGCGACGCCGTCGAGCATGCCTTCGTCCATGCAGACGTCGAGGATGTTCGCGCCACCCTCGACCTGCTGGCGCGCGATCGCGACGGCCTCGTCGTACTTGTCGTCCTTGATCAGGCGGCGGAACACGGCGGAGCCGGTCACGTTCGTGCGCTCGCCGATCACGACGAAGTTCGTCTCGGGGGTGATCGTCACCGGCTCGAGACCGGACAGGCGCATGTAGCGGGCCGGCGTCGGGATCGTGCGGCGCGGCGCGTCGGCGACGGCGGCGCGGATCGCCGAGATGTGCTCGGGGCGGGTGCCGCAGCAACCGCCGACGATGTTCAGCATGCCCTCGCGCGCGAAGCTGCCGAGGATCTTCGCCATGTGCTCGGGGGTGTCGTCGTAGCCGCCGAACTCGTTCGGCAGGCCGGCGTTCGGATAGCAGGCGACGTTGATGCCGGCGATCCGCGACAGCTCGGCGACGTGCGGACGCATGTCGTCGGCGCCGAGCGCGCAGTTGATGCTGACCGCGAGCAGGTTCGCGTGGCTGATCGAGTTGAAGAACGCCTCGACGGTCTGACCCGACAGCGTGCGGCCGCTGCGATCGGGGATCGTCACCGACGCGATCACGGGCACGCGCCGCACGCCCTGCGCGAACAGCTCCTCGAACGCGAACAGCGCCGCCTTGCAGTTGAGCGTGTCGATGTGCGTCTCGGTCAGGATCAGATCGACGCCGCCCTCGATCAGCGCGCGCGCCTGCGCACCGAACGCGTCGACGAGCTGGCGGAAGTCGACCGCGCGAGCGCCCGGATCGTTGACGTCGGGCGACAGCGACGCGCTCTTGTTCGTCGGGCCGATCGATCCGGCGACCCAGCGCGGCCGGCCGTCGGCGGCCTTCGCGCGGTCGGCGGCGCGGCGAGCGACCTGCGCGGCGGCGACGTTGATGTCGCGGACCTCGCCCTCGAGGCCGTAGTCGGCGAGCGCGATCGACGTCGCGGTGAACGTGTTGGTCTCGACGATGTCGGCGCCGGCGGCCAGGAACTTGTAGTGGATGTCCTCGATCGCCTGCGGCTGGCTCAGCACGAGGATGTCGGTGCAGCCCTTCAGCGCGTGCCCGTGATCCGCGAACCGGCCACCGCGCCACTGCGCCTCGTCCGCGAGGCCGAGGCCCTGGACCATCGTGCCCATCGCGCCGTCGAGGACGACAATGCGGCGGGCCAGGAGCTCGTTCAGGGCGTCGACGGCGGACATCGGCCCCTGATTACCACTGTTTCGACGACGGACCTAGCCCCGCCCGAACGGGTACTCGCCTTCACGAAATGTGGCGGTGTTACACTGGTTCTCTGGTGGAGCTGGCAGAGCGTCAGCTGGGTCGATATCACCTCCTGCGCTTGCTCGGGTTCGGTGGGATGGGAGAGGTCTATCTCGCGTCGAGCAAGGGCGTCGCGGGCTTCGAGAAGCTCGTCACGGTCAAGATCCTGCGCCGCCAGATCAGCGACAACCCCGACCGCGTCGCCGATCTGCTGCGCGAGGCGTTCATCGGCGTGCGGCTCGATCACGAGAACATCGTCCAGGTCCTCGACCTCGGCGAGCACGACGGCACGTACTACCTCGTGATGGAGTACGTCCGCGGGTTCTCGCTGCGGGAGATCATCGCGCACCACGCCGAGCACGGCGAGCGCGTGCCGCTGCGTCCGATCGCGCATGCGCTCCGCTGCGTCGCCGACTCGCTCGACTACCTGCACCGGGTGCGCGGCCCGCACAAGAAGCACCTCGGTCTCGTCCACCGCGACATCAGCCCGTCGAACATCCTGCTCGGCGCCGAGGGGCGCATCAAGCTCTCGGACTTCGGCGTGTCCGGCATGGCGCAGGACGCGGCGCGCGCGGGCACCGTGATCGGCAAGCCGCGCTACCTGCCGCCCGAGGCGCGCCACGGCGAGCCGGCGACGCAGGGCTGGGACGTCTACGCGCTCGGCGTCGTGCTGCACTCGACGCTCGCCGCCGACGCCGACGTCGAGCGAGGCCTCAGCCAGATCGGCGCACGGCTGCGCCCGCTCGCCGAGGTTCGCCCCGATTGCCCGGGCAAGCTCGTCGAGCTCGTCGAGCGCGCGACCGCGCGCAAGGCCGCCGATCGCCTGCCGGACGCCGCGACATTTCGCCAGCTCCTCGACGAGGCGGTGCCGCGCCAGGCCGACGACGTCGAGCACTGGCGGCAGTGGCTGCAGCCGCTCTACCGCAAGGACTCGTTCACCCAGCGTTACGGCGTGCTCCCGTACGTCGAGGATCTCGTGCCGGACCTCGAGTCCAAGCCGCAGCAGCCGCCGTCGGTCGCGTACGTCGAGACGGTCGTCGTCGACACGCAGAGACCGATCCGGTTCGGCATGTCGCCCGCGCTCGGCGTCGCCGGCGCACGCACGCAGGGCGAGCGGATCGGCACGTGGCTGAAGAAGCGCTTCGACCGCGACGTCCGGCCGGTCGTCGTCGGCGACTACCAGGGGCTCGTCGAGGCGATCGCCGAGGGCGAGGTCGACTTCGCGTGGATGCCGCCGATCGCGTTCGTCGAGGCCGCCGAGCGCGGCGTCGGCGTGGTCGCGCTCGCACAGCGGTTCGGCCGGCCGACCTACGAGTCCGCGATCATCGTGCGCGCGGACTCGCCGCTCGTGTCACTCGCGGACCTGCGCGGCCGCTCGATCGCGTACGTCGACAGGAGCTCGGCGAGCGGCTACCTGTTCGCCGCCGACCTGATCGGCCGCGAGCTCGGTCCACCGTCGAAGATCCTCGCCGAGGAGCACGTCCAGGGCTCGCACAAGGCCGTCGTCGATGCGGTGCGCCGCAAGTGGGTCGATGCCGGCGTCACGTACGTCGTGCGCGACACGGCAGGCCGCATCGTCTACGGCGGCTGGCTCGATCACGGCGCCGCGGAGGGCACGCCGGTCCGCGTGCTCGCGACGACGTCGGCGATTCCGTGCGACGCGATCGCGCATCGCCCCGGCCTCGCGAGCGGTCTCGTCGAGCGGCTCGCACGGACGCTGACCGAGGTCGAGAGCGATCCGGACGGCAAGGCGATCCTCGAGCAGGTGTTCTTCACGACCGGCATGGTCCGCGCCGACCTGCGCATCTACGACGCGGTCCGCGAGGCGATGCAGCGCGTCGCCCGGCGCGATCAGGACTCGTAGCCGGCATCCTCGACCCAGCGCCAGGTGATGCGCCGAGCGTGCCATGGCGGGACGGGGCTCGGCGATCGTCGTATCTGTCATCGCGTCGGAATGTCCGCCGATCGCGTCGACGAGCGCACGCGCTTCTTCGAGCGGCACATTCGGCATAGACTGCGCGCGCATGACTTCGCGAAGTGAAATTCTCGACTCGATCCTCGAAGCGACGGGCATGACGCCGATGGTCCGGTTGGCCCGCATCGGCCGGGACCTCCCCTGCGAGCTGCTCGGCAAGTGCGAGTTCATGAACCCGGGCGGGTCCGTGAAGGATCGCATCGGCGTGCGTATGCTGCTCGACGCCGAGCGCGAGGGCCGCATCAAGCCGGGCGACACGCTGATCGAGCCGACGTCTGGCAACACCGGCATCGGCCTCGCGATGGCGGCCGCCGTCCGCGGCTACCGCGTCATCATCACGATGCCGGAGAAGATGTCGCAGGAGAAGCAGGTCGTGCTCGAGGCGCTCGGCGCCGAGATCATCCGCACGCCGACCGAGGCCGCGTGGGACGCGCCCGAGTCGCACATCGGCGTCGCGCGCCGCCTGCGCGAGATCATCCCGAGCTCGCACATCCTCGATCAGTACTCGAACCCGTCGAACCCGCTCGCGCACGAGGACGGCACCGGCCGCGAGATCATCGATCAGTGCGGCGGCAAGGTCGACGCGGTCGTCATGACCGCGGGCACCGGCGGCACGATCAGCGGCGTCGCGAAGGTGATCAAGCGCGAGATTCCGACGTGCAAGATCGTCGGCGTCGATCCCGAGGGCTCGATCCTCGCCGGCCCCGGCGAGATCAAGACGTACAAGGTCGAGGGCATCGGCTACGACTTCATCCCCGACGTCCTCGATCGCCGGCTCGTCGACCGCTGGGTCAAGTCGAACGACCGTGACTCGTTCCTCGTCGCGCGCCAGCTGATCCGCCAGGAGGGCCTCCTGATCGGCGGCTCGTCGGGCGCCGCGGTGTGGGCGGCGATGCAGGTCTGCCGCGACCTCGGGCCGGGCAAGCGCGTCGTCGTGCTGCTGCCGGACTCGATCCGCAACTACCTGACGAAGTTCGCCGACGATCGCTGGATGCGCCAGCAGGGCTTCTTCAAGGCGGACTGGGAGGTCGGCACCGTCGGCGATTGCGTGCGCGCA
The DNA here is from genome assembly GCA_023386455.1 of Pseudomonadota bacterium. Classification (GTDB taxonomy): domain Bacteria; phylum Myxococcota_A; class Polyangia; order Haliangiales; family Haliangiaceae; genus JABFXX01. The sequence continues at coordinate 10,941 of JAEWJO010000654.1, forward strand.
CTCGGCCGCCGCCAGGTGTTCTCGCTCGATCTCAACGACAAGGTCAGCCGCGCGACGGATCTGTTCAAGGAGCACGGCATCTCGCAGCTCCCGGTCCTCGATAACGGCAAGCTCGCCGGCATCCTGACCGAGAGCGACCTGCTGCACCAGCTGATGACCGGCCGGGTCGATCGCAACACGATCGTCGCCGAGGTCATGGAGCGCAAGGTGTCGACGGTCTCGCTGCACGCGGGCTCGGGCGAGCTGCCGCGGATCTTCGAGCGCGGCGAGGTCGCGATCGTCACCGACGAGAACCGCGCGGTGATCGGGATCCTGACGAAGATGGACCTGATCGAGATGCTCGCGGCGCGCAAGAACCAGATGCCGTGAGCTAGGCCCTAGAAGTACAGCAGCGTCGAGAGCGTGCCGCTCGCGATCTCGTACTCGTCGCGCACCTGGAGATCGAGCGCGAGGTCGCGCAGGAGCGCCCAGCGCAGCGTCCCCGCGGCGGTCCACGTCGCGAACCCGGTCTGCGCCGGCAGCCAATTCCACTCGCCGGTCACGAGTCCGACGAGCCGGCGCGCGAAGCGCACGCGGAGGCCGCCCGACGGGCCGATGCCGATGCGGACCGGTCCACCGAACAGGCCGTCGAGCCCGCGGCCCGCCCACACCTGCGTGTTCGCGAAGAAGAACAGCGTCAGTCGCTCGCCCGCGGTCGCGAACGCGGTGCCGCCGCCGAGCTCGACGTGACCGGCGTAGCAGTTCGTCGGGATGCAGCCCTCGTCCTCGAGGTGCTGCGAGCCGAGCCGGAACTGCCACGAGATGTGGCGATCGAACCGGTTCTGCGCGGTCAGCGACACGACGCGCACGAGATCGAACGAGTCGAGACGGAAGCGGTCGGTCGTGAAGTCGTAGCGCGCGCGCGTCGGCAAGAACTCGAGCTGCGACAGCTCGGGATAGCCGTCGATCGGATCGGCGAGGTCGTGCAGCGCGAGCCGTGCGCTCGCCTCGAGCCACTGGCCGTCGCGGCTCGACGCGCCGCCAAAGCCGATCCGCCGCGAGTCGTGGCCGAGC
>JAEWJO010000715.1 GCA_023386455.1 Pseudomonadota bacterium
CCGATGCGTTGATCCAGCAGGCGCGCGCGCGTGTCGATGCGACCTGGATCGATCGCACCGCGCGCGTGCTGATCGCGCATCCGCGTCGCTCGGCTCTCGTCGCCGGCGATCGCCAGCCCGCCGCGATCCACGCGCTCGTCCATCGCATGACGCTGGCGCTCGGCAATGTCGGCGCGACGACGTCGTTCACGAAGCCCGCGATCGACACGGGCGGCGAGGGTCTCGTCGATCTCGTCGCGGCGATCCGCGCTCATCGCGTCGGCGCGGTGTTCGCGATCGAGACCGATCCGGTCCACGACGCACCGGCGGAGCTCGGACTCGACGGCCTGCTCCGCGGCGTGTCCCTGACGCTGCATGCCGGGTTGTACGACTGCGAGACGTCGAGCGCGTCGCAATGGGTCGTGCCGCTGTCGCACTACCTCGAGTGCTGGGGCGACGCACGCGCGTGGGACGGCACGCTCTCGCTCGTCCAGCCGCTGATCCAGCCGTTGCACGACTCGCGCTCGCGGTTGCAGCTGCTCGCGATGCTCGCGGGGATCCAGGATCCCGACGATCGCGCGCTCGTCCGCGCCGGATTCGGCGATGACTCCGCGTGGCACGCGGCGCTCGCCGAGGGTGTCGTCGCGGGTACGGCGGCGCCGATCGAGACGGTGCAGCCGCGCGGTGATGGCGCGCTCGTCGCCGAGCTCGCACGGCTGCTCGCCCCGGCGGGGCCGATCGAGATCGACATCGCACCGTCTCCCTCGATCGGCGACGGCCGGTCGGCGAACAACCCGTGGCTCCAGGAGCTGCCGCACCCGATCACGAAGCAGACGTGGGGAAACGCCGCGCTGATGTCGGCGGCGACGGCGCGATCGCTCGATGTCGGCGACGGCCGGGTCGTCTCGATCAGGCATGGCCTCGTCACGATCGATGCGCCGGTGTTCGTCACCGTCGGTCACGCCGACGGCTGCATCACGCTCGATCTCGGCTACGGCCAGGCGAGCGCGAGCGCGCCGATCTCGAACGGTGTCGGCGTCAACGCGGCCCGCTTGATGCTCGGCGGACCGATCGTGCGCGAGGCCGCGATCGCGCGAACGAGCCGGCGCACCCAGCTCGCGCGCACGCAGCTCGAGATTCACCGCCACGACCGCGAGACCGCGTTCTCGCTCGATCTCGCGAGCTACCGCGCGCATCCCGAGAAGCTCGCCGAGTATCGCGGCGAGCAGCCGACGCTGCTCGATTCGCCTCGACTGTCGACCGAGGTCCTGCAGTGGGCGATGACGATCGATACGACGATCTGCACCGGCTGTAGCTCGTGCATGGTCGCGTGCCAGGCGGAGAACAACGTCCCTGTCGTCGGCGAGGCCGGCGTCCGGCGCGGACGCGAGATGCACTGGATCCGGATCGACATGTACGTCGAGGACACGACCGTCGTGCACCAGCCGATGCTCTGCCAGCACTGCGAGATGGCGCCGTGCGAGTACGTGTGCCCGGTCTTCGCGACGACGCACAGCCCCGACGGTCTCAACGAGATGACCTACAATCGCTGCGTCGGTACGCGGTTCTGCTCGAACAACTGTCCGTACAAGGTCCGTCGGTTCAACTGGTTTGCGTTCGACAAGCCGGTCACGACGGCGGCGCTGCAGCGCAACCCGAACGTCACGGTGCGCGAGCGCGGCGTCATGGAGAAGTGCACGTACTGCGTGCAGCGCATCCGCGGCGCGGAGCTCCGCGGCAAGGTCGATCAGCGCCGGCTCGCGCCCGGCGAGGTGATGACCGCGTGCCAGCAGGCGTGCCCGACCGGCGCGATCCAGTTCGGCGCGCTCCAGCACACCGACACGGAGATGGTCGCGTGGCGGCAGTCGCAGCGGCTCTACGGTGCGCTGCACGACCTCGGCACCCGCCCGCGCACGATGTACCTCGCGAAGGTACGCGATGGAGGTGGCGAGTGAAGGACGAGCTGATCGTCGGCTTGCCGTCGGAGGCGGTGCTGCAGCGCACGTTGCTCGGGACACCGGCGCGGCGCGGCGGTCGCGCGTGGAAGATCGCGTTCGGGATCGCCGGCAGCCTGACGCTCGTCCTCGTCATCTGTGTCACGTACACGGTGTCGACGGGTATCGGCGTCTGGGGCAACAACATCCCGACGGGCTGGGCGTTCGGCATCATCAACTTCGTCTGGTGGATCGGAATCGGCCACGCCGGCACGTTCATCTCGGCGATCCTCTATCTGTTCGAGCAGCGCTGGCGGACGTCGATCAATCGCTTCGCCGAGGCGATGACGCTGTTCGCGGTGATCCAGGCGTCGCTGTTTCCGCTGCTCCACCTCGGCCGGCCGTGGTTCGCGTACTGGCTGTTCCCGTATCCGTCGGTGATGGGCGTGTGGCCGAACGTGCGCAGCGCGCTGCCATGGGACGCGGCCGCGATCTCGACGTACTTCACGGTGTCGCTGCTGTTCTGGTACCTCGGCCTGTTGCCGGACCTCGCGTCGCTGCGCGACCACGCGCCGACACGGCGGCGCCGGATCATCTACGGTCTGATGGCGCTCGGCTGGCGCGGCAACGCGACCGCGTGGCGCCACTACAAGCTCGCGTACCTCCTGCTCGCCGGGCTCGCCACGCCGCTCGTGCTGTCGGTTCACAGCATCGTGTCGTCGGACTTCGCGATCGGCCTGACGCCGGGCTGGCACTCGACGATCTTCCCGCCGTTCTTCGTCGCCGGCGCGATCTTCAGTGGGTTCGCGATGGTCATCACCCTCATGGTGCCGGTGCGCGCGGTGTTCCGGCTGCACGACGTCATCACGCCGCGCCACATCGACAACTGCGCGAAGCTGATGCTCGTCACCGGGCTCATCGTCAACTACGGCTACATCGTCGAGTTCTTCATGGCCTGGTACTCCGGCGACCCCGCGGAGCGGTACCAGTTCTTCGTCGCGCGGCCGACCGGGCCGAACTGCGCGGTGTTCTGGACGATGGTCGTTTGCAACGTCGGGCTCACGCAGCTGCTGTGGCTCCGCCGCATCCGCCGGAGCGCGCTCGCGCTGTTCGTGCTGTCGATCTTCATCAACGTCGGCATGTGGTCCGAGCGCTTCGTCATCATCGTCCAGGGCCTGCAACGCGAGTTCCTGCCGTCGAAGTGGCACGCCTACTCGCCGACATGGGTCGACTTCGGCCTGCTCGTCGGCACGCTCGGATTCTTCTCGCTGCTGTTCCTGGTGTTCCTGCGGCTGCTGCCGTTCGTCGCGGTCAGCGAGATGAAGGAGCTGCGGCGAGAGCTCGCTCACGAGGAGCACGCGCCATGACCCACGTGTTCGCCGAGTACGACGATCCGGCTGCGCTCGCGATGGCGGTCTACGACGTGCGCGCCTGGGGCACGGTGAAGCTCGAGACCTACACGCCCTATCAGGTACCC
>JAEWJO010000769.1 GCA_023386455.1 Pseudomonadota bacterium
GTCCGACCCCGCGGGCACGACGTTCTCGATTCGCTGGCCGCGCCCGAAGAACAGCGAACGCGCCGTCGGCTAGCCGAACCGCGCCGCGTGCCACGTGGGCAGCTCGGTCATCGAGCGCAGGACCGTGTCGGCCGCGGCGAGCTCGTCGGCGGTGTCGCTGCCGGTCGCGACGCCGACGACCGTCGCGTTGCACGCACGCGCCGCGGCGATGTCGTGGATCGTGTCGCCGACGACGATCACCTCGGTGACGTCGTGGCCTTCGCGACCGCGGTCGATCGCACGCGCGACGAGCTCGGAGCGGACCGCGGAGTCGCATCCGTAGCCACCGCAATCGAACCAGCCGGCGAGCCCGGCGGCCTCGAGCTTCACCTGCGCGCCGCGCCGGATGTTCCCGGTCGCCACGCCGAGGCGGACCCTCCTCGGCGGCAGCGCCGCGAGGAACTCGAGCGTCTCGACGACGCCGTCGAGCACGCGGACGCCATGGTCGCCGATCAGCCGCTCCAGCCGCGGCACGTACGCGTCGAGGAACCCGTCGCGCTCCTCGGCGGTCGCCCGGCGGCCCAGGCGCGCGACGAAGATCTCGTCGACGATCTGCGGGTCCGTCTTGCCGCCGTAGCGAATGCCCTCGCTCGCCTCGGCGATGCCGTGCCGCTCGCGCATGATCGCGTCGAACGCGCCGCGTCCGGAGCCGTGCGCGTGGAGCAGCGTGCCGTCGATATCGAACAGGTAGAGGACCGTCACGGCTTCTTGGCGCCGAACTTCTTCATGCACGCCGCGTCCTGCTCGCACCAGCGACCGAACGCGTTGATGAGGCCGTCGAACGTGTCGCGCAGCGCCCACGCCTTCTGCTTGTACGACTGCATCGTGCCGGCGCGCGAGATGCCCTCGTCGAACGCCTTCTGCACGCCGGCGCAGGGCGCGCCCTTCTGGAACTTCAGCGACGTGCCCTCGTAGACGCGGAAGCACGCCTCGAAGCCCTCCGGCGTGCCCTTGTTGTAGAGCGGCGCGCCGATCGAGATCGCGTCGCCGATCGACCGCAGCACCTCCTCCATGTCCTTCTCCTCGCAGCCCTTCCAGATCGTCACCGGGTGCTCGGGGATCTTGCGCTCGATCGGAGCGCCGTCGTCCTCGCCGGGCGAGGCCGATTCCTTCGTCGTGTTCGCGAACTCGGTCATCGACATCTGGATCGGCTGCTTCATCATCGGGCGCAGGTAGTTCGCCGGCACCGCGAGGTTGATCGCCTGACCCTGCGTGATGATCGCGGTCGTCACGCCGATCACCTCGCCGAACTGATTGAACAGCGGCCCGCCGCTCGAGCCCTGCGAGATCGCGGCGCTGATCTGCAGGATCGTCAGATCCGCGGACAGCGGCCGCACCTGCGAGATGAGGCCGTCCGTGATCGAGTAGTCGAACACGCCGAGCGGATTGCCGATCGCGTACACGCGATCGCCCGCGGACACCGCGCTCGAGTCGCCGAGGCGCAGCGTCGGCAGCGACTTCTTCGGCTTGATCCGCAGGAGCGCGAGGTCGTGGCTCTTGTCGACGCCGACGATCACGGTCGCCGGATACTCCGAGGGATCCTTGAACAGCTTCACCCGGATGTTCGACTCGCCCTCGATCACGTGCAGGTTCGTCGCGATGAGGCCGTCGGAGCCGAGGATGAACCCGGTGCCGACCTTGGCCTCACCTGCTTCGATCCGGACGATCGCGGGACTCGACCTGTCGATGATGTCGCGTGCCGTCTGCTGTGTATGAGAGGACGCCTTCGGCGCCGTCCCGCATCCAGCCATCAGCGCAACGACCACAAGTAGCGAGGACGACCGGCGCATGATCCAATTCTAGCCCGGCACTCGACGGCCAACCACAAGGGCTGGCCGATGAAGCAGTTGGCAGTCTTTCGCGTGAAAGACCGTAACGTTCCGCCAGCGTGCGCTTATGGCGCGGTCGCGCTGCCGGCCGGCGCCGGTGCGGGAGGGGGCTGCACGTCGGGGGCACCGTTGATGCGGATCTGGCGCAAGGCGGACTCGCCGGCGCGGCGGAAGCCCTTCGGGTCGACCTTCGGATCGATCCCCGACTTCACGCCGGCGTCGAGGTGCTGCTGGTAGAGGCGCATGCGGACCTCTTCCCAGGTCGGGCACGCCGCGGCATCGCCCTTCTCGCGCGCCGACTCGCACGCGGCGAGGGCACGGTTCGCGTAGTCGAGCGCCGGCACGACATCGAGCTTGTCGACGTAGGCGACGCTCGCCGCGACGAGTGCGTGCCACCGGGTGGGCGAGTCCTTCGCGCGGTCGGACAGCCGGGTCGATGCCTCGATCGCCCAGTCCTTCATGCCGGCCTCGCCGAGCTTGCGCGTGAAGTCCTCGATCGCGACGCCATCGCCGGGGCGCGCCATCGTTCGCGCCTCCGCGAGCGCGAGCGCGAACTGGTCTCCCTTGATCGCGTTCGAGGCGTACATCTCGCGAGCCGGGAGGAAGATCGCGACCGCGACGACCGTCGCGACGGCGAGATCGACCAAGGTGAAGCGAGGTAGCGCCATGTCTCCTAGACACTACCCGGAGTCGAACGGTTCCGCTGCATTGCGCAATTCGATCATCGGGGCAAAAGGCAACGGGGCGTCCCGAGATGCCACGGCCTCAGAAACCCCACCTACATATCCTCCCCGAGTGATCAGTGCCGTTTGTGTCGTGGATCATCCGTTGCACAAGCGGCCCGGACCAACCGCAACCGTCACCCGTTGGAGGACTGTTCATGCTTACGGCAATCTCGACCGCGTTTCACAAAGGTGGATGGGGCATGTGGCCCATCCTTTTCACCTCGGTCGTCACCATCGCGATCATCGTGGAGCGCGCGGTCTATCTGTTCCGCGCCTCGGTCGACAAGGACAAGCTCCTCGCTCTGCTGAAGAGCCAGGTCATGAGCGGCAACGTTCAGGGCGCCATCAAGGTCTGCTCGGGTAACCCGACGCCGATGACCCGGATCGTCCAGGCCGGTCTCATGAAGTTCAACAAGAGCGACGAAGAAGTCCAGGCCGCCATGGACGAGGCCGCGCTTCGCGAGCTCCCCAAGATCAACGCTCGCACGCCGTACCTCGCCATGACCGCGAACTTCGCCGTTATGGCCGGCCTCCTCGGCACCATCTCGGGCATGATCAAGTCGTTCGGCTCCGTCGGTAGCGACGAGGGCGGCAACAAGGCGACCGTGCTCGCGGAAGGTATTTCCGAAGCACTGAACTGCACCGCCTTCGGTATCGGTTCGTCGCTCGTCGCGCTCCTCGGTTACTCGCTCCTCCAGGGCAAGACCACGACCGTGACCGACGACATCAACGAGGTCACTGTCCAGGTCGTGAACCTGGTGACGACGCACCGCGCGCAGATGCAGCCGACTGGCTAATCCTTCCTCGCAACCCCTTTCCTTTAGCGAGGAGGTAACGCCATGGGCGCAGCAATCGACACAGGCGGCGGTGGAAAAAAGAGCCTCAACGTCGAGCTCAACATCGTCCCGTTCATCGATCTGATGAGCTGCTTGACCGCCTTTTTGCTGGTGACCGCGGTCTGGGTGAACATTGCCCAGATCAACATCCAGCCGAAGGGCAAGAATCGCGATACGCAGAACGTCCAGCAGGACGACGAGCACGTGACCCTCTCGGTCCTCGTGCAGGCGGATCGCATCTGGGTCGGGCTATCCCGCGTCAACGAGTTCCAGGAGATCCCGAAGAAGGGTGACGAGCAGGACTGGGAGAAGTTCGAGACCACGCTCAAAGAGCACAAGGCCTCGGCGTTCTTCGCTGACCGTTCCGACATCGAGGTCGCTGGCGAGTCGACGACGCAATCCCCCGTCGAATATCAAGACGTCATTCGCGCGATGGACGTATCCGTGAAGGTCGGCTTCATCGACGTGGGACTAACCGATCCGGCCGGCCTCGCGGCGCGGCCGCAGATGTAAGGAGGAGAGCCATGCCGGTACATTCAGCAGGCCCTCGCCTCTACGCGTCGGTTCCGTTCAAGCACCTCGTGAAGAAGTCGGGTTCGTCGTCGCACTCCGCGTCGTCGAACATCGCCCTGAACCTGACCCCGTTCGTCGACATGATGACGATCTTGGTCACGTTCCTTCTCATGGTGTTCTCGTCGACCGGTCAGCTGCTCCAGGCCCAGAAGGGTCTCGAGCTGCCGATGGCCGAATCTCACGACACCTTGCAGCTAGCCCCCGTCATCATCGTGACGAAGAGCGAGATCACCTACCAGGGTCAGCTCGTTGCCACGACGGAGAGCGTGCTTCGCGACGATTCGCCGACGTTCAAGATCGATGCGCTCTTCGAGCGCCTCGATGCCGCGGCGAAGAAGATCAAGGAGGACGTGGGCCTCGGCAAGCTGCCGAAGGACCTCGCCAAGGCGTGCGACGAGGCGAAGCAGAACATCAGGCCGACGCCGGGACATATCTGCCCGGACGGTCTGGCGATCTTGCAGGCCGACGAGTCCACCGATGTTCGTCTCATCAACAAGATTGTGAATACGGCGAAGGCTGCCGGCTTCGACAATCTCTTGTTCGCCGTCAAGAACAAGTAAGGGGGACACGTAATGACTCGACTCGTCGGGGCGTCTCTTATTTTCGGCACGGCGTTGCTGGTCGGCCTCACCGGCTGTCCAGACAACCCGTACAAGGCCGGCACCTGGACCAAGCAGCTCGACGATCCGCGTGAGGCGGAGCGTGCCGTCACGCAGCTCGAGCAGCTCGGCGATCCCAGCGCGATCCCCGCGCTCGGCAAGGCCTGGGAGAACCAGGGCAAGCCGGTTCGTCTGCTCCAGGTCATCATCAGTCTCGCTCGTCCGCTGACGCCCGAACAGGCGAAGGCGACGTACATGACCGACTACGAGAAGGCCGGCCGTCCGTCCAACTGGGACAAGGCCGCGCCGTTCCTCATCAAGGCCCTCACCGAGGTCGACGAGGCGAACCCTCGCTCCGTCGATAGCGCGCAGAAGGCCGCCGATGCACTGGGCGAAGCCAAGCTCGAAGCCGGTCTCGATGCGCTCATCGAGATCGCGCAGAAGCCGGTCACCAAGAAGCTGATCGCCGCGCAGGTCGCCGCGATCCGCGCCATCGGCAAGTACAGCGATCAGAAGCAGAAGGCGGCCGCCGCGCTGATCAAGGTCATCGACCGCGATCCGCCCGACCATCCGCGCACCGCGAAGGACAAGGAGCAAGGTCGCGCGCTCGAGGAGAAGTTCGGTCTCTTCCTCGGCGTGACCGGCGCGTCGATCAACGCGCTGTCCGAGCTCCGCGCCTCGAGCGCTGCCAAGACGCTCGTCCTGTCGATGTACCGCACGCCGGAGCTGTTCACGCAGATCCGTCGCGCGCTCGCTGCCTCGGGCCCCGAGGCCGAGGACCAGCTGCGCAAGATTCTCCGCGGCGAGCACGCCGAGGTGAACCAGCTGTTCAAGGACAAGCGGCTCGACAAGTACTGCGGCGACAAGAACGACGCGCCGCCGGATCAGTGCCAGCCCGTCTCGGCCAAGGACTTCTATCCCGCGGTCGTGCTCGGCGACTTCTACGATCCGAAGGCGGTGCCCGATCTGCTCGCGGCACTCAAGCGTCCGCCGTACCCGCAGTACTACTCGGACGACCAGCCGAGCGGCTCGACGCAGCACAACGCGATCTTCGACGCACTCCGCAAGATCGGCTCGCCCGATGCGGCGGACACCGTGCGCTCGATGTGGATGACCAGCTCCGCCGGTGGCGGTGGCAAGGGCAAGAAGGGCGCGCCTCCGCCTTCGGGCCCGGACCTCATGACGCGCATCCTCGCGATCGGTGCCTATCCGTTCGTCACCCGCGATGGCTCGGGCGTCGAGGAGCTCGGCAAGATCGCCGCCGACAACGGCGCGGATGACAACCTCCGCACCGAGGCGGCGACCGCGTTCGCCCGCCTGTCGCGCAACGCCGGCGACATCAAGGTCCTGAACGACCTCGCGCAGAAGTACTTCGACGCCAGCGACAAGAAGAAGAAGGAAGGCGCCGGCAAGCCGAAGGCGGAAGCCGACGCGGCCGACAAGGAATTCGAGAAGGCCAAGAAGAAGCTCGACGACGCGAAGATGGCCGTCCTCAAGACGACCAAGGACACGTCGAAGACCGCGGCCGACATCAAGGCCGCGAGCGAGGCCGCGAAGCTCGAAGAGGAAGCGTTCAAGGTCGCCAAGAAGAAGCACAAGGAAGCGACGGCGCCGTACAAGCAGGCGGAAGCTGCCGCGAAGGCCTACAAGGGCTACGCGCGCATGTTCCAGACTCATATCGCTCGCATCGAGGTCGCGCTTCGCTGCAAGCAGGACATGAACTGCTACGTCGGTACGCTCAAGCTCACGCCGGACGAGTCGGCGAAGAACCTGACGCCGTACATCAAGGACATCAAGGACTGGACGAAGGACGAGAAGCTCGGCCTCGTCGAGGGCGAAGTCGAGCGCGCGATGCTCGAGATCGGCAAGCAGGGCCAGAAGGCGACGAACCTGACGGACCAGCTCCTCGACGGTGCAAAGAGCGACAACCGCCTCATCCGCCAGTCGATCCTCCTCGCGCTCCCCAAGGTCGCGAAGGTGCCGTGCAGCAACTGCGAGACCAAGCTCGACGCAGCCATCAAGGCCGGCGAGGGCAAGACGACGCTCGGCGATCTCAACCTCGAGACGACGATGCTGCGCAACTACTTCGCGTGGGCCGGTGGCAAGACGCCGAGCTCGCCGACGCCCGACGCGGGTGCGGCTCCGGCCGACAAGAAGGCGGCTCCCGAGGAGTAGTCTCCATCGACGGTCACCGTCGATGCGCCCGCGGCCCTCACCGGCGGCGGGCGTTTTCGTTTTCGGCCCTTGCGAGGGCGGCCGATACCAGGTACCCAGTGGCGGTACGGGGTGTAGCGCAATTGGTAGCGCGCTCGTTTTGGGTGCGAGAAGTTGCAGGTTCGAGTCCTGTCACCCCGACTCCACCAGCCAAGGTTCGAGGCTTGCAGCCTCGGGCTTCATGAAGAAGCTCGTCTGGACCGCACTCTGCGGCGTCGCGTCGGCCGCCGCGGCTGCCCTTGCCATCCGCGGTCTACGCTACGCGTGGACTCGCATCCTTCACGAACCGCCTCCGGGTCAGCCGTGGTGGGCGCGCAAGCTCGTCGGTGGCCCTCTGAACAAGGGCGTCGCAGGCGGCATCGAGCCACAGACGACGTGAGGTCAGCGACGCGGGCTGCGCATGCGGCTCGTCGGGGCGCGCTGCTTCGCGGTCCACGCACCCTCGCGCTCGAGGGCACGGCCTCGCTCGTAGATCGATTTCGGTAGCGAGCCGGCGTACGCCGCGGAGAGTGCGGCGGCGAGCTCGGCGGCCGACGAGAACCTCGCGCCCTGTGCCTTCGCCATGCCGATCGCGAGCACGACATCGATCTCCGGAGGCACGTCGGCGAGGTCGGTCGGGCGGCGTGGCCGGGTGTGAACGACGCGGTAGAGCGTCTCGGCGATCTCGCCCGCCGCGAACGGTGGGTGCCCGGTGATGCTGCGGTACGCGATCGCGGCGAGCGCGTAGAGATCGGTCACGTGGCCGACGGTGCCGCCGGTCGCCTGCTCCGGCGCCATGTACGACGGCGTGCCGACGACCTGTCCGGCGGTCAGCGTGTCGCCACCGTCGACGGCGCGCGCGACACCGAAGTCGAGCACCTTCCAGACACGGTGGTGGAGGAACACGTTCTGCGGCTTGAGGTCGCGGTGGACGATGCCGGCGGCGGCGGCAGCCGAGATGCCGGCGCCGATCTGGGCGACGAGGTCGAGCACCTCGTCGGCGGTGAGCGCGCGGCGACCGCGCAGCATCTCGGCGAGCGTCGCGCCCTCGAGGCGCTCCATGACCATGTACGGCACGGGGTTCTCGCCGACCTCGATGACCTCGACGATGTGCGGCGAGCGGACGGTGGCGACGGTACGCAGCTCGCGCAGGAAGCGGAGCACGTGGTTGGGATTCGATAGCGAGGTCTGCGATAGCAGCTTGATCGCGACCTTCGCGCCGGTCGGCGTCTGCGCCTCGTAGACCTCGCCCATCGCGCCGCGGCCGAGCACGGTGCCGAGCTGGTAGCCACCGATCGTCTGGTCGGAGAACCGGCCACGGCCCTGGCGCAGTGCGCGCTCGAGCTCCTCGCGTGCCTCGAGCAGCAGCGCCTCGCGGTGGGCGGCGAGGCGGACGGCGCGCTCGAGCTCGTTGATCGCGATCAGCGTCGACCGGCGCGACATGCGCGCGGTGACGATCGTCGCGGCCATCACGATCTGGACGAGCGCCTGGATGATGATCTGATCGCGAATCGCGAGGCTCTGCGGGCGCACGAGGCCGGTGTCGCGCGCACCGGTGATGACGAGGATCGCGACGAGGCCCTGCATGCCGGCGCACACCGCATAGACCGAGAGCGAGAGGCGCAGCGACTTGCCGAGGCCGGTGAAGTAGATGCCGAGGACGAGGATGAGGCACACCGGCGAGAACACGCCGAAGTACGGGATCGCGGTCGTGACGCACGCGGCGGGCACGAACCAGCCGAGGCCGGTGCTCGACTTGCGAAATGCGATCGGATCGCGCGTGCGGTTGTAGAGGAACACGATCGCGACGAGCGAGGTCGCGACCGCACCGACGAGGAGCGCACTCGCGGTCGGATCGCCGGGGAGGATCGGGACGGATACGCCGCCGACGAGCGCGATCGCGGTCGCGATCACGCAGAACCAGCGCGTGCGCAGGATCTCGTCGGCCTCGAGCGCCTCGAGCGGCGAGCCGATCGTCGTCGAGCCGCTGCCACCGCCGGTCGCGGGAGGCTTCGTGAACGGATGCGAGCGACGGCGCGCGATCACCGGCGTGATCGAGGTGTCGAGCGAGTGGACGAGCAGACGCGAGGCCGAGGCCTGCGTCGCGATCTCGTCGGGCTCGGAGACCGGCGGTCGCGACGCATCGGCGTGCGTCGCGAGGTCGTCCTCCGCCCGTTTGCTCACCCGATCCAGCTTACGCTCACGGCGCGAGCGGGACCACGAAACGCGTACCGGGGGCCACCAGCACGTGACGGGTCTCGCGCGGCTCGCCGTCGACGACCAGCGGTGCGTCGGGTGGACCGGGCAGGGCGGCGTCGGCGCGGCCGAGATAGCCGGTGAGGTCCAGCAGCGGAATCGGCTGCGGTGCGGCCGACACCGGCTGGAAGAAGTCCTCCCAGTGGCCCGACAGTGCAAAACGCGGGGACGTCGTGCCGAGGATCTGGGTGGGATGATCGGTGACGGCGTCGGAGCTGCCGACGCACAGGAGCGCGACGTCGACCGGCTTGTCGGCGAGCCGCGCGGCCGGGACGTGGCCGATCGGCGCGTTCGTCGGCGCGTCCTGGTAGAAGATGCGGTACGCGGGCGTGCCGTCGTCGTCGAGGAAGTCGATGACGAGGCCGAGCGTCTGGCCCTCGAGCCAGCCCGAGGCCGCGCGGGGAAGGTCGCACTGGTCGGTGGTCACAGAGCCCTCGCCGAAGTGGATCGGCCCGATCTGCGCCGGGTGCATCGAGCACACCGGCAGGATGCGCACGTGGCTGTTCGGCACGTCGAGCCACGTGCCGGACACGGGCGCGCCGTCGGGTCGCTGCGCCGGGCAGTTGGTGTAGTCGACGTAGCTCGCGAGCGGATCGTCGAGCGCGATCACGCGCGACCGTGCGAGCGGCGTCACCGGCGTGTTCGAGCAGCCGGCGGGACGATCCGGCGCGAGCGCCGCGAGCATGCGGCGGCCGGACATGTTCGTGTACGCGATCGCGTTCGGCGTGCGCTGGAGGATCTCCGGCACGTCGATGAAGTGATCGTAGTGCGCGTGGCCGGACACGATCGCGCGCACGTCGTCGAGGTCGATGGCGGCAGCGGCGAGGCCGGCATCGATCGCCTGCGTGTCGGCCGACAGCGCGGCGTTGATGGTGACCTGCAGCACCGACTGGCGCGTGAACATCGGCGCGGTCAGCACGATCTCGTCGCCGCGCCGCAGCACGAACCCCTGTACGCCGAGCGAGATGATCTCGAGTGCGGGTCGCTCCGCGGCGGGTGGCGCGTCGACATCGGGGCTCGCCGCATCCGGGCCCGCGTCGGGCGCGAGGGTGCTCGAGTCACTGCAGCCGGCGAGCGCGATCGCGCAGACCAGGATCCTCATCGCGGCGCAGTATGCAGAAGCCCGTGAATTCGCCTTCCTACGTTTTCGTAACAGCGGCGGGCGCGCCGGTCGAACCACTGCCAGGTTTGACCGCTGAAATCCGTGCGACTGCCGGGCATCCTGTGGCTCGACACTCCATGGGCCGGTCCTTCCATAACCTCCATGTCTTCGCGGATTCCGCTCGCACGAAGGCGAGCGTCATCAAGGCGGTGCTCGCCCACGCCAAGGCCGACGGATTCGAGCGCGTCGCGCGCGTCACGGCTGCCGACCGCGTGATCCGGATCGGCGGTGCCGCGCCGTGGCTGACGATCGAGGACGACGGCTACGGCATCGACGGCATCGCGAAGGCGGTCGCGAAGACGCGCGCGCCGCTGCTCGAGGCCTACTGCGAGGCGAGCGCGATCGTGTGGCTCGAGCTCTACGCGAACGCACGAAGGGCCGGCGGCTGGGGCAGCAGCGGCAAGCGGCCGCCTGCGAAGGTCGTGCAGCCGCTGCTCGCGAAGGGCAGCGCGAGCGACCTCGCGAAGGCGTGGGACGAGGGCCAGCGCCAGGTGTTCCCGGAGACCGCGCTCGCGGTCGCGGCGCAGCACTTCGGCATCAAGGTCGATCGCATGTTCGGCGACTCGATCCTGCGCGGCACGACGATCGCGCTCCGCCGCAAGCGCGCCGCGTGGTCACCGGCGTATCAGGTCGGCGCGCCGAAGTTCTACGTCGGCTGGGGCTCGAACGGTGCGTGGGGCGGTCGCCACCTCGTGTTCGAGGAGGAGCTCGAGGATCACCGCGTCCACGTCGAGTCGATCGGCGGTCCCGGGCGCGGTCTGTCGATCCGGTTCGCCGGCAGTGCGGTCGAGAACCGCCACATCGAGATCGTGTCCGTCGAGCACGAGGGCCTCGAGCTCGTTCGCGACGGCGCCTCGCTGACGTGGCACGACCCGGATGCGAAGGTGCCGGCGGGGCTCGTCGACAAACCGGACATCTTCTCGCTCGGCCGTCGCGAGGCCGACAAGGCGCGCGAGATCGAGCGCAAGAGCGAGTGGTACATCGACGTGAAGTATCGCGGCATCAAGGAAGGTGCGTGCGAGCTCGGCGCGCTCGTCCAGAGCGGGAAGGGCCGCGGCCAGGGCGCGCTCGATCTCCAGATCCACTGGCGGCCGTGGCGGCCGGCGACGGCGACCGAGCACACCGACGATCACCGCCTGTTCGCGATGCACCGCAGCGAGCACGTCCAGGCGCACATCACGCTGCGCGGCACGCTCGCCGAGGCCTGGCGATGGGCGCGTCCTCACGTCGAGGCGTGGTGCGCGGATCAGAACGATCGCGGTCTCCACGTCCTGCGCGGCGACGACGAGGTCGTGCATCGCGAGAGCCGGCACGACGGCGACGCGCTGTCGTACGACAAGGTTCTCGAGCTGCTGCCGGGGACGCGCGACGTGCCGTTCCAGGCGGCCGGCGAGAACTTCCTGTTCGGCACGTTCCGGTTCAAGCCGTGGCGCATGTACGGCAGCGACGAGCTCGTCGTCGAGCTGGTGCTCGGAGGTAGCACCCCAGATGCCAGCAACGAAGCGCTGCTCGCGCGCCTCTCGGCGATCTGCGACGATGCGATCGCGAGCGGCCACGCGTACAGCGCGCTCGTCGCGCAGCACCACTACCGCCCGGACGAGAAGACCGCATGGGAGGACGTCACGGCGACCGACGACCATCCGCTCAAGATGATCTCGTGGCACCAGCACCACCTCCGCGGCATCGACAAGCGCATGTGGCTGTCCGCGGACCACACCGCGCTGATCGATCGCGCCGCGGTCGCCGAGCACGCGACCGTCACACCCGTCGGCGCGGGCCTTCGCATCACGGTGCCCGACGACCAGCCGCGCCGCACGCTCGCGCCGCTCGAGGAGCTGCTGCGGCCGCTCCTGCCGCACGCCGAGACGATCGACGCGTGGAAGCGCGAGCGCACGAACGCCGACGGCGAGCCGTCGCGCGGCTGATATCCTCGCGCCCCAAACCCGGGTTAGCGCCGGCCGCGGCCGCGGGCCAGCTCGTGCTCGACGAGCGGCCGCAGATCGTCCATCAGCTCCGGCGCGCACACGAGCCGGATCGTCGACGTCGGCTGACCGAGCGGCATGTCCTCGAGCAGCCGCGACAGCGTCACCGCGCCGTACTTCGGATGATCGATCACGTGCAGCTCCTCGTCGTCCGACGCGAGGTACGCCGCGTGCCGCGCCGTATCGAGGTGCAGGTAGAACCGCGCGAGCGCGCCGAGCTTCTTGTCGGCGAGGTCGATCGCCTGCGGCATGATCCGCTCCGCTGCCGCGCGGTCGTCGCCGAGATCGAACGTCTTGAACAGCCGCCGCGTCACGAGCCGGCTCGCCAGGTCGCGCAGCACCGGATCCTCGGCGCCCGGTCCACCGTCGAGCCCGGCCCACCGATCGAGCGCGGTCGTCAGCGTGACGTCGTGCAGCCGCAGATAGTCGTCGACGGAAACTTG
Source organism: Pseudomonadota bacterium (assembly GCA_023386455.1). Classification (GTDB taxonomy): domain Bacteria; phylum Myxococcota_A; class Polyangia; order Haliangiales; family Haliangiaceae; genus JABFXX01. The sequence continues at coordinate 12,638 of JAEWJO010000769.1, forward strand.
TTGCCCGCGCGCCATGCAGCCCGCGATCGGCAAGCCCGGCGGCTCGACGCCGGAGCGCGAGAGCTCCGCGAATCGCTCGAGCGTCTTGATGAACATCCACTCCGCGGCCCTCACCGTCTTGTGGTGATAGACCTGCGCGTACATGTACGAGCGCGCGAACAGATACTGCTCGACCGCGTACATGCCGCGCCGGTAGTCGACGACGAGGTCGCTCGGATCATCCGCGCCGCTGCGCACGTTCGCGATCTGGATCGCGTGGATGATCCAGTCGAGGTCGTACGTCGCGTAGCCCGCACCGGAGTAGTGACCGTCGCGCAGGAGGTAATCCAGCCGGTCGACGTCGAGCTGCGAGCTGACGAGCTTGCGCGCGAAGTGCGGCTTGTAGCCCTTGCCCCAGAATGCCTTCAGCGTCGCCGGCAATCCCGGCTCGAGCGTGTGCAGCGCCTCGACGAGCTCTGCGTGCTCGGTCGCGATGCGCGCGCCCCAGTGCTCGTGGTTGTTGCCCGCGAACACGTGCTCCCACGCGTGCGAGAACGGTCCGTGGCCGACGTCGTGCAGCAGCGCGGCGACCTTGACGTGCAGCGCGACCCGCGGCTCCAGATCGAGACGGCGCGCGACGCGCTGGGCGATGTGGAACGCGCCGAGTGCGTGACCGAAGCGCGAGTGCTCCGCGCCCGGATAGACGAGCCACGCAAAGCCCATCTGCTTGATGCGGCGCAGCCGCTGCATCGCGAGCGTGTCGAGCAGATCCGCGAGCGGCCGGTCGTGCCCCTTGAACTCGATGAGTCCATGCACGGGGTCACGAAATACGCGGTCCTTCACGGCGGGCATCCTAGCCCTTCTTTCGGGCGAATCCGAGAGTTGGCTCGTGTTCCTCGGGGGTAATCAGCTTCCGGATCGCATCGAAGACGATCTTGAAGTTCGCGTCGTACTTCTTTTCGAGATGGTTCACTTTGCGTTCGAGATCCTGATGGGTCAGCGCGTAACGACGCAGGCGCACGAAGGCACGGACAATCTCGATGTTCACGCTGACGGCGCGCGGGCTGCGCAGAACACTCGACAGCATCCCGACACCTTCCTCCGTGAACGCGTATGGCGGATGGCGCCGACCACCGTGAGATCTTGAGGTTCCAGTTTTGGAACCTCAAGATCGTAAACTCCTCGAATGACAGCTGAAACATGAAGTCTTCGGGGCACCGTTCTCTGTTCCGCTGGACGGCTTTCACGAGGTCTTTGGTCTGGACTCCGTAGAGCGCGGCCAAATTACGATCGAGCAGGACCTTCTTGTCTCGGAGCTGGATGATCGAGCCGGCGATGCGCTCGTTCAGGGACGATGCTTGCTGCACTCATGGCTTCCTGCTTTCAGGCGAGGCACGCTACAAGATCACTGTGACGCGGATCCGCGAGCTCTCCGTCGAGCGAATCGACGCTGATGTCCGAATATCGGACAAGGATCGCGTCGTCGTGGAAGCGCCGCTGCAGCTGCGCGCGCGGGGCGTGCCGGTCGCGACGATCATGCGGACTCCCGGTCACGACCTCGAGCTCGCGCGCGGCCTGCTCCACGCCGAGTCGATCGCGGCAACGAACCTCGTGCAGGTCGATGACGACGCGATCGACATCGACATCGATGCGAGCGCGTTCGCCGGCCGCGGCCTGCTCGCGAGTGCAGCGTGCGGCGTGTGCGGGCGCGTCGCGATCGCAGACCTCGAGCAGCGCGCGCGCGTGATCGAGGCCGACACGATGCTCGATCACCGCGTCCTCGCCGAGCTTCCGGATCGGCTGCGCGCGGCCCAGGAGGTCTTCGGAGACACCGGCGGCCTCCACGGCGCCGGTCTGTTCGATCTCGCGGGAGCGCTGATCGCCGCACGCGAGGACGTCGGCCGCCACAACGCGGTCGACAAGCTCGCCGGCTGGGTGCTCGGCGCGGGCGTGACAAGCCGTCGCGTCGATCCGGCGAAGCACGTTCTCGTCCTCAGCGGCCGGGCGGGCTACGAGCTGGTCCAGAAGGCGATCATGCTCGGCGTCCCGGTCGTCGCGTCGGTCTCGGCCCCGAGCAGCCTGGCGGTCGAGCTGGCGGAGCGCTTCAACGTCTGCCTCGCCGGGTTTGTTCGCGGGACCCGCGCGAACGTTTATTCCCACGGCTGGCGGATTCTCTGAGATCGCCTCGGGCTCGACGGTAACGCTCGGTTCTTGACCTCGCGGCGAATCTGCAATACCGACGAGCAGGTGCCCTCGATGACCCAGCGTCTAGCCGTTTTCGCCGCCCTCGCTGCGCTCGCTGCCTGTGGCAAGCACAAGGACCCGACGCCCTCGGCCGAGGCCGCGGGCGCACCCAGCACGACCGGTGTCGCCGGCGCCCCGGCGGTCGCGAAGCCGCCGGTGAAGGCGCCGTCGCGCGGACCGGAGCGCTCGGTGTACTCGCTGGTCGACAACCGGCTGTCCGCGCACCTCGAGCGTGGGGGCGGCCTCGTCGTGCCGGCCGGCTCGGCGGGCTTCGCGAAGTACGTGCGCTTCGGCAACACGATGAACGGCGCGAAGCGGACGTGGGAGCTGCGCCAGACGCAGGACAACATCAAGGTCGCGAAGATCACCAGCAAGAGCGGCACGGTGTTCGTCCCGCTGACGGCGGCCCAGGCCGGCCGCAACACGCTGCGATTCCGCGCGTTCTCCGCCGACGATGGCGCCGTCTCGATCCGCGTCAACGAGAACAAGGATCTCAACGCGCAGGCGACGAAGGGCTGGTCGACGATCGAGGTCAGCGTTCCGCCGGGGCAGCTGAAGGAAGGCGAGAACTCGATCGCGCTGTTCACGAAGAGCGCCGGCACGATGGTGTCGTGGCTGCAGGTCGGCGGTCAGGCGCCCGTCGGCGAGGACGGCGCGACGAAGTTCTACGACGTCCAGAGCAAGAGCCTCGTGCTGCCGAAGGACGGCGGCATGAGCTGGTTCGTGTCGGTCCCCGACAAGGCGAAGCTGACCGGTGACCTGTCCGATGGCGCGTGCACGATCAACGTCGTCGCGACCGCCGAGGATGGCGCGACCGCCGAGGGCAAGCTGACCGGCATCGGCTCGGCCGTCGACATCGGCACGCTCGCCGGCAAGGCGACCCGCCTCGATCTCACCGCGACCGGTTGCGCCGAGGCGCAGCTCGCGAACGCCTCGCTCGTCGTCCCCGGTGCCGCGCCGACCGTGAAGCGCGGCGAGCCGCCGAAGCACGTCCTGTTCGTCATCATGGATTCGCTGCGCGCGGATCGCATCAAGTTGTGGAACCCCAAGGCGCGCGCCGAGGTCCCGAACTGGGAGAAGCTCGCCGAGTCGTCGACGGTGTTCGACCACCACTACGTCCAGGGCAACGAGTCGCAGGTCTCGCACGCGTCGATGTGGACCTCGATGTACCTCGCGAAGCACAAGGCCTCGCAGATGAAGGACCACCTGCCCGACAAGTACGTGACGATCGACGACGTCGTGAAGAAGGCCGCGAAGTACGTCGCCGGCGTCTCCGCGAACGGCTACATCCGTCCCGGTCGCGGCTTCGGCACGGCGTGGGATCAGTACGTCAATCACATCGAGAAGAGCCTCGGCCTGAAGGGCGTCGACGTGATGGACAAGGGCATCGGCTTCATCACGGCGAAGAAGGACCAGCCGTGGTTCCTCTACCTGGGCCTCATCGACACGCACGTGACCTGGCGCGCGAAGTCGCCGTGGATCGAGAAGTACGACCCCGGCTACAAGGGCAAGCACGCCGACAGCTTCGGCGATGACGGCAAGGGCGGCGCCAAGAACCTGACCGACCGAGAGAAGGAGCACATCCGTGCGCTCTACGACTCGAACATCAGCTACCAGGACGACCTGCTCGGCAAGCTGATCGAGAAGCTCCAGACCTGGGGCATCGCCGACAGCACGATGATCATCGTGACCGCCGACCATGGCGACGAGCTGTGGGAGGAGGACCGCATGGGCCACGGCGGCAGCCAGCTCGAGACCGTCGTCCACGTGCCGATGCTGATCCACTACCCGCCGATGTTCCCGGCCGGGCGCGTCGAGGCCGGCACCGAGGGCATCGACATCGTGCCGACGCTCGCCGACGCGCTCGGTGTCGCGAACGACCCGGAGTGGCAGGGCACGTCGCTGCTGCCGATCGCGAACGGTGGCGAGAGCTACTCGCTGCTCGCGTTCTCGTCGGCGTACGAGAACATGCACGTCGGCCGCATCGGCCACTGGAAGCTGCAGCTGAAGGGTGGCGGCGCACCGAAGCTGTTCAACCTCGCGAAGGATCCGGGCGAGAAGAACGACCTCTGGGGTGGCTCCGGCATCGGCGCGCGCCTCCTCCTCGATCCGATGTGGCTGCTCCGCGCCTGGAATGCCGAGTGGAAGAAGTCGCAATGGGGCAACGCGGCCTCGGTGTCGAGCCGCTTTGCATCTGACCTCGGTGAATAGCTCACTGACGCCAACGGCGGGGGCTCGGTACGTTCTCGATCGCGAGCACGAGCTCGACGGTGGTGCGCGCGCCAGCTACCGCGCGACGATCTACACGCCGACCGAGACGCTCACCGCCACCGCGATCCTCGCCGACGACGGCACCGTCACGCTGACCGCTGAGGGAGTTCCCGAGGAGCTCCTGAAAATGCTGGAGATGTTCGCGCGCCTGACCGCGCGCTCCGCCGCCAAGAAACGTGAGGATGGCCTGTCGCCTTGGCCCTCGAGAGTGACCCGCTGGCGCGGGCCAGGACGCGGCGAGTGATCCAAGCTAACGACATGAACGAGACGGCGGGGATGCTCGAGGCGAAGCTCGCCTTGATCGAGCGCATCCGGCGCGTCGAGCACGCGCTCGCACATGCGGAGCAGGCGCGGGTGGCGGCGGCGCTGCTGAAGGGGCGCTCGCACGACCTCGGAAATACCGTGCAGATCGTGAAGCTGTCCGCGCTCGAGATCGCGCGTCGGGTCTCCGACCGCGCAGACATCGCCGAGCTCGTCGCCGACATGGCGGGCGCGGCCGATCACGCGACCAGCGTGCTGCAGGAGATGATGTCGTCCGCCCGCTCGCCCGATCGTGCGCTCGCGGGTCCGGTCGTCTCGCACGCCGTCCGCGCCTCGATCGAGGCGGCGCGCGCCGCGGTGCTTGCCCCGATCGATCTGCGCATCGAGCTCGACGATACGGTCCACACGTTCTCGTCCGCCGAGGAGCTCGACGCGCTCGTGCTCGCCGCGGCACTCGACGCGAGCTCCGCGACCCGGTTGACGTTCGTGCTGCGCGAGCGGCTGATCCAGGGCAAGCGCTGGGTCGAGCTCCTGCGCGTCGACGACCGCCAGCAGTTCGGCGACGGCGAGCTCGCGCACATGTTCGAGGAGTCGTCGCTCCTGCGCGTGGTCGCGGGCTGTGCGAAGGAAGCGAGCGGCGCGGTGTCGTTGTCGCCGGCGCGCGGTGGGGTCGAGCTCGCGGTCGAGCTCCCGGTCGCCCCGGCACTCTCGCGCTAGTCCTCGTCGTCCTCGTAGTACTCGACCGGCTCGTAGCGCAGCTCCTTGCTCGCCGGACACAGGTCGCGGTAGCTGCAGCGATCGCAGTACGTGCCGGGATTCGCGCGCGGCCCGTCGGACACGGCGAGTGCCGCCGCCTCGATGTTGTCGAGCAGATCGGGGACGAGCTCGTCGACGATCTTCTGGGGCTGGAGCGGCTTGCTCCACTCGACGGCGCGCTCGGCGACCCAGTGGATGCCGAGCCAGAACTGGCGGACGTGCCGGAACGACGCCGCGGCGAGCACGGCGTAGCCTTCGAGCTGATCGGTGATCGACGAGCCCGGGATGCGCACGCCGGTCTTGTGATCGACGAGCGCGATCGAGTCGTCCTCGAAGATGTAGCCGAGGTCGAGGACGCCGCGGTAGTACGCGTCGCCCGAGTAGAACTGGGTCGTCGATAGATCCTCGCGCACGGCGAGCGAGTACTCGACGAGCTGCCGCGCGACCCTCCGCCGCCGCTTGAACTGGCCGATGCGGCTCGTGAACGGCGCGATGCCGGTGCCGAGCGCGTCGAACCGCAGCTGCTCGTGCTCGCTCGGCAGGTCGGCACGGACCTTCTCGGTCGCCTCCGCGAGCGGTGTCCCCTGGAGCACGAGCTCGAGCGCCTTGTGGATCGACTTGCCGATCCGCGTCTCCGGCATCACCTCGGGCTCCTTGAGCTTCTGGATGTACCGGAAGTGGAACAGGCGCGGACAGCGCAGCGCGGTCGAGACCTTGGAGGCCGACCACGGGGCGTGGATCAACGCGCGGGTCGACGGCACGGGACCCACAGCCTAGCCGAAAACTTGCCGCCGGAAAGCCGCCGCCATACCACCGATGGGTGGACATGTCTGCGCCAGCTCACACGTGCGAGGTTTGTCGAGCCAGCGTCTCCGAGCTGCGTCGCGGTCGGTGCTGGGGGTGTTACGAGCACTGGGTCGCGACCCGGCCGGTCGGCCTCGGCGCGCGCTGCCTGACCTGCGCCGAAAAGCGCCAGCGGTTCTTGAAGACCGTCGAGTTGTTCGGCAGCTGGCACCCGATGTGTTTCAACTGCCACGGCTGCACGATCCAGCTCGATCCGATGCCGCAGACCGTGAGCGCGCTCCGTGAAGCGGTCTCGCGCGAGCGCCGCAAGCGCGATCGGCGATGGGGCAAGCCAGACTCGCGTGTCTTCGTGTACGAGCGCCGCGTCGGCGAGCGCCGGTTCGGGCGCGAGGACGAGGCTCCGCCGGTCGACGACGAGATGATCATCGAGGTCACGGTCGACGCGGACGTCGGCGACATCGTCGAGTTCGAGGACATCACCGCGATCCGCGAGCTGGTGCGGGAGCTCCGGCCGACCGAGCTCGCGGGCTGATCGGCCCACGTAGGCCGCGCATCTCACCGATCTCTCGCGCGCGACGGCCCCGCGAGGTGGCACCATCTCGCGATGAGCACGTCCTCGCCGCAGGAGCCGCTCCACGTCGATTCCGACGTCCCGTCACGCCTCGATGCGCTCGGCTGGTCGCGCTGGCACAAGCGGGTCGTCGTCGCGCTCGGCATCACGTGGATCCTCGACGGTCTCGAGGCGAGCCTCATCAGCGCGATGGGCGCGACGCTGCAGGATGCGCGCACGCTCGGCCTGTCGGCGACCGAGGTCGGGATCACGAACACCGTCTACCTGGCGGGCCAGGTGCTCGGTGCGCTCGTCTTCGGCCACCTGACCGATCGCCACGGCCGCAAGCGGCTGTTCCTGATCACGCTCGCGCTGTACCTCGTCAGCACCGCGCTGTCGGGGCTCGCGCCGAACCTCGTCGTGTTCGCGATGTTCCGGTTCTTCGCCGGCGCGGGCATCGGCGGCGAGTACGCCGCGATCAACTCGGCGATCGACGAGCTCGTTCCCGCGCGCCTGCGCGGACAGATCGATCTCGGCATCAACGGCAGCTACTGGGTCGGCGCCGCGATGGCATTCGGCCTGTCATTGATCGTGCTCGATCCGGACATCATCCCGATCGAGTACGGCTGGCGCATCGCGTTCGGGCTCGGCTCGATCCTCGGTCTCGCGATCCTCCTGATCCGGCGGCACGTCCCCGAGAGCCCGCGCTGGTTGCTGCTGCACGGCCGCCACGACGAGGCGCGCGAGGTCGTCGCGATCATCGAGGAGGCCGCGGGCGGGCTGCCGAAGGACATCACGATCGCGGCCGTGCGCGTGCGCGTGCGCCGCCGGCAGGGCATCGGTCCGCTGATCCACACGCTGTTCGTCCGCTATCCGCGGCGCGCGATCCTCGGCGTGGTCCTCATGCTCTCGCAGGCGTTCCTCTACAACGCCATCTTCTTCAGCTACGCGCTCGTCCTCGAGAAGTTCCACGGCGTCCGCGCGCAGGACGTCGGCCTCTACGGCCTGCCATTTGCCGCCGCGAACTTCCTCGGGCCGCTGCTCCTCGGACGCATGTTCGACCGCGTGGGGCGCCGGTCGATGATCTCGGCGACCTACGCGCTATCGGGCGTGCTGCTCGCGATCACCGGCGCGCTGTTCGCGTACGGGTTCCTCGACGCGGTGACCCAGACGCTGTGCTGGTCGGTGGTGTTCTTCTTCGCGTCGGCGGCGGCGAGCTCGGCATACCTCACGGTCAGCGAGCTGTTCCCGCTCGAGCTGCGCGGCATGGCGATCGCGGTGTTCTACGCGTTCGGAACCGGCATCGGCGCGTTCGCCCCGACGCTGTTCGGTATGTTCGTCGAGAGCGGCAACCCGATGTCGGTGTTCCATGGCTACCTGCTCGCGACCGTGCTGATGCTCGTCGCCGCGATCGTCGCCCGCACGCATGGCGTCGATGCGGAGCGCCGCTCGCTCGAGGAGCTCTGTCCGCACGATTAGTGCTGGATCGACGGCATCCCGATGCCCGGCCCGGTCAGCAGGTCCCGGCAGTGCAGGGCGCACTTGCGGCACGCCTCCGCGCACACCCGGCAGTGCGCGTGCTTCTCGGCATGCTGGTCACACTCCGCGGCGCACACCTCGCACGCGAGCTGGCAGGCCTCGAGCTGCGCGCGCATGATGCCCATCTCGTGATGGAGCAGGCGCGATAGCACGCGGCCGGTCGCGAGGCAGATGTCGGCGCAGTCGAGGTCGAGGCGAATACACCGGCGCAGCATCTCGAGGGTCTCCTCGCCGAGGCAGGCGTCGGCACAGGCATCGCACGTCTGCGCGCAGTCGAAGCACGCGTCGATGCACATCGCGAGTCGGTCCGGCGGGATCGGCGACGCGGTGGGGTTCGTCCGGATCATGTCGTTGGTATGCATGCGGGCTCCTCGTACTGAGAATCTGCCCCTATCGATCGCAAGCCGGGTGCCAGCTACGTGGCCCGCGCCATTCACGCTCGCTGGCACGCGTGGTAGAACGGCAGCGACAACTCGATACGAAGGGTGCGGCGATCGGTTCGCCGCAGGACATTGTGCCGATAGGGGCGTCGGCACCTCCCTCACAGAGGCCGATGTCCAATTCCACGAGCACCACGAATCCCCCCGAGACCTGGGCGCCCGCACGGCGTGCGGCAGCGGCGCTCGTCTCCCCGATCCAGCGCGTCCTCGCCGTCGAGGCGGCGAGCGGCATCATCCTGCTCGTCGTGACGGCGGCGGCGCTCCTGTGGGCAAACCTCGGAGCGTACTCGTATCACGAGGTGTTCGAGACACCGTTCGGGCTCACGCTCGGCTCGCACGCGTTCGAGCGGCCGCTGCACTTCTGGATCAACGACGGTCTCATGACCGTGTTCTTCTTCGTCGTCGGTCTCGAGATCCGGCGCGAGACGTACGAGGGCGAGCTCGCGACCGTGCGGCAGGCCTCGCTGCCGTTCATCGCCGCGTTTGGCGGCATGCTCGTCCCGGCGCTCGTGTTCGCCGCGCTCAACGTCGGCCGCGCCGGAGAGGCCGGCTGGGCGATTCCGATGGCGACCGACATCGCGTTCGCGGTCGGCGTGCTCACGCTGCTCGGCAGGCGCGTTCCCGCGTCGATGCGAGTGCTGCTGCTCGCGCTCGCCGTGATCGACGACATCGGCGCGATCATCGTGATCGCGGTCGTGTTCAACGCAGGCATCTCGCTGACCGGCCTCTCGATCGGCGCGCTCGCGCTCGCCGCGACGGTCGTGCTGCGCGGCGCCGGCGTGCGGTCGCCGCTCGTCTACCTCCTGCCGGGGCTCGTCCTGTGGGTCGGGCTCCTCCAGGCGGGGATCCATCCGACGCTCGCGGGCGTGCTGCTCGGCCTCTTGACGCCCGTGCGCTCGTGGTTCGGGGCGTCGGGCTTCGCCGAGACGACGAAGGATCACCTCGCGAGCCTCACCGAGCAGGATCGCACCGCGCTGCTCTCGAGCCTCGACGAGATCGAGCGGGCGCGGCGCGAGGCGGTGTCGCCGGTCGATCGCCTCGTCCACGTGCTCCACCCGTGGGTCGCCTACGTGATCATGCCGCTGTTCGCGCTCGCCAACGCCGGCGTCGCGCTCGGCGGTGCTGACCTCGGCGGCGACTCGCTGTGGCTGTTCCTCGGCATCGCGCTCGCACTGCCGCTCGGCAAGCTGATCGGCATCGCCGGGTTCTCGCTGCTCGCGACGCGCACGAAGCTCGCGGTGCGGCCGGCCGAGCTCCGCGTGCGTTCGTTCGTCGTGCTCGGCCTCGTCGGCGGCATCGGGTTCACGATGTCGCTGTTCATCGCGCAGCTCGCGTTTCCGCCGAGCCCGATGCTCGAGACCGCGAAGCTCGCGGTCCTCACCGGCTCGGGGATCTCGATCGTGCTCGGTCTCGCGCTCGGTGCGGTCGTCCTGCGGCCCGACCCCGCGTGATCATGCTTCGACGAGCTCGATCGTTCCGTCGACGAACGGATTCGCGCAGACGTACGCGGTCGAGTGACAGGTCGACGCGAAGTAGTCGCCGAGCGTCGTCGCCGTCCCGATCGGCGTGACCTCCTCGAGCTCGAGGTCCGTCAGCGGGCGCGCGCGGGCGAGCGTCATCCTCGGATAGAGCACCGCAGCCGTCTGCGGGCCGAGCATCAGGCGATCGCACGGCTGGTCGCAAAGCCGGCGATGGACCTCGAGGACCTCGTTCGACAGGACGAGCGCCTGCAGCCGGCGAGGGCCACGCGTCAGCACCTCGCCGAACGACAGCAGGATCGGATATCCCGGGCCGAGGAGCGCTTCGACGGTGTCTCGCAGGAGCGCCCAGCGGCGCCACCGGAACTCGTACGACGCGTTCCGGCCGAGCAGCGCGAGGCTCATGCGGGGGCTCCTCGCGCCGGGCTCTCGCGGAGCCGCGTCAGGAACGCTGTGGCCCACAGCCGCGGCGTGTCGCGATCGAGTGCCGCGCGAAGTCGCGTGTGCCTGCGCTGGCGCTCGCCGAGCGGCATCGTCAGCGCGCGGTGGATATCCTCGGCGAGGCCGTCGGCGTGATACGGGTTCGTCAGGATCGCGTCGCCGAGCTGGGCGGCCGCGCCGGCAAACCGGGAGAGCACGAGCACGCCGGGCGAGGCCGGCGCCTGGGCCGCGACGAACTCCTTGGCGACGAGGTTCATCCCGTCGCGCAGCGGCGTCACGAGGGCGACGTCGGCGGTCCGGTAGAGCTGCGCGAGCACGCCGTGGTCGTACGAGCGATAGAGGTAGCGGACGGGAACCCAGTCCGCCTCGCCGTAGCGGCCGTTGATGCGCCCGACGAGCTCCTCGACCTGCTGCCGTAGCTCGGCATACTCGGGCACGTCGATGCGAGAGGGCACCGAGACCTGGACGAAGCTGACCTGGGTGCGCCACTCGGGATGGGTCTCGAGCAGGCGATCGAACGCGAGCAGGCGCTCGGGGATGCCCTTCGCGTAGTCGAGCCGATCGACGCCGAGCACGAGCCGGCGCTTGCCGAGTGATGCACGCAGGCCCTGCACCTCGCGATCGACGATCTCGTCGGAGCTCGGCGCGAATGCTTCCGGGTCGACTCCGATCGGCAGGATGTCGATCGCGGGAATCGACATCGTCTCGCCGCGCCGTCGCTCCTGCGCGCGTGCGCAGGCGCGGAAGTTCTCGGCCCACTGCTCGGTGTGGAAGCCGAGGAACGCGAACGCACGCAGCGCGGTCAGGATCTCGTCGCACCACGGCATCGTCTCGAACACGTCGGGCTGAGGGAACGGGACGTGGAGGAACAGGCCGGCGCGGCCACGGAAGCCGTAGCGGTGCAGGCGCTGCGCGACGAGCAGCAGGTGGTAATCGTGCACCCAGATGTCACCGTCGGGCGCGGCGAGGCCCGCTGCATACTTCGCGTACTGGTCGTTGACCTCGACGTAGGCGTGCCAGTCGCGATCGCGATAGCGCGCGCGGCTGGCAAACCCGTGGAGCAGGGGCCACAGGGCGCGATTGCAGAAGCCGTCGTAGAACTCGGTGCGCCACGACGGGCGATAATCGAACGACGCGCGCGACGGCCGGACATCCTCCTCGACGACGAGCGCCGGCGGTGCCTCGTGATCGCGTCCGCTCCAGCCGAGCCAGACGCTCTCCCGGTCGGCGAGCGCGGGGGCGAGCGCGCTGACGAGCCCGCTGACCTGCTGGCGACGCCCCTCGACGCTGCGAGGTGGCACGCGATTGGAGACGACGACGAGCGCAGAGCGAGCGTGCACGAACGGCGTCGTGATGATGTCGAGCGGCGGGGCGGCGGCGTCGCGGCTCTCGCGGGCCGCGACGATCCACGCGAGGAACGCCCGTACGGCCGCTGGATTCGCCAGCGAGGCGCGAGCGCGCGTCCTGCGGATCCGGTCGTTCCGGACCGTGATCGCGACCTCGGGCTCGCCGAGGGCAGCGAACATGTCTTCGTCGGTGTCGTCGTCGCCGATCGCGAGCAGGTGTGCACCGGGGACGCGCTCGCGCACCCACGTGACCGCGCTCGCCTTCGTCGCCGAGCGATGGCGCACCTCGAGCATCTCGACGCCGTCGAGCCGCTCGAACTCGGGATTCGCATCGAGCCACTCGTCGCACGCTCGCTCGGCCGCAGCGATCACGGCCTCGCGGTGCTCGGCGGAGACGCTGCGCCAGTGGATGCACAGTCCGTGCGACTTGCGCTCGATACGCGTCCCGGGAACGTCGAGCCCGTGAACGAGCGACGCGGCGAACGTGGCGATCGCAGGCGCACCGTCGACCGGGCCGCACCAGGTTCCAGTGCCGTCGTGGCGCCACAGCCCGTGCTCGGCGACGCACCACACGGCCGGCACCGCCGCGCGAACGCGCTCTGCAAGCGCCAGCGGACGACCGGTCACGATCACGACGCGAACGCCGGCGCGGTCGAGCGCCTCGATCAGCTCCATCCCGCCAGCGTCGAGGTTCGCATCCTCGGCCGTCTCGGCGAACGGGACGAGCGTGCCGTCGAAGTCGAGCAGGAGCACGAGGTTCTCCCGGCGGACTTGCGCCAGCCAGAAGGCCGGATCGAACGGTGCGGGGAGAGGATTTCTCATCGGCTTCGGCGACTTACGGCGTTCTCGTTTGAGGTCAAAGCATACGAGAAGACGGACACCGTGATGACGCGTTCACGGCGGCCGGCCGCGAGCACATTTCAGTGCTCGGTCGCGAAGTTACGTGGCGCGCGCTTGCCCGCCTCTCCGCTGCGAACGAGGCTCATGCGAAGGAGCAGGGGCGCGATCAGCTGGTTGACGCCGACGACGCTCAGCAGGAGCACGGCCGCGGGCTGGCCGAAGCTCGGGAAGTTCTTCTGGATGACGACGACCAGCGCGAGCGAGAGGCCCGCCTGGGGCACGAGGCCGGTCCAGCCAAAGCGCGTCACCGACGGATCGGCGTGCGTGCGTTCGCACGCGAACCTGCAACCGACGTAGAACACCCCGGCGCGCACGCCTGCGATGAGGGCGACCGGCACGAGCGTCGCCCACAGCATGTAGAGGTCGAGCTTGCTGCCGGCGAGCGCGAAGAACACGAGGAACACCGGCAACTCGGCGGCCTCGAAGTTGTGGAGCAGCGCATTGGCATCGGACTTCGAGAAGTTCCGTAGCCACAGGCCGGCGGTCATCATGACGACGAGCGGGTCGAGGTGGATGCGCGCGCCGATCTCTGCAACGACGACGCAGACGAGCAGCGCGAACAGCGACGCGCCGCCGCCGCGCACGGATCGCAGGAACACGCCGATCAGGACGCCGATCGCGACACCGAACGCCATCGAGCCCAGCAGCTCCCACGCGATCTCGAGCGTCGTTGCCGCGACGTCGATCGTGCCACCGAACAGCGCGCCCGTGATCGCGGCGACGACCGAGTAGATGATGATGACGACGAGGTCGGCGACGACGACGGTGGCGAGCACGAGGCGGCTGAGCGGACCCTCGGCGCGGGTCTCCGCGAGCAGCGCCATCACGACCGACGGTGACTGCGCGGACAGCGCGACCGCGACGACGCCGCAGACCGCGAAGCTCTGCACCGTCGTCATCTCGTCGAACATCGGCAGCATCGGCCGCAGCAGGAACAGGATGCCGGTCAAGATCACCATCGCGACGAAGATCCCGTAGAACGTGATCGACCGGAGCGTCCTGAGGAGCGGCCGCACGCGCGCGAGGTCGAGCTCGCCGCCGGCGGTCAGGCCGAGCACGCAGGTCGCGACGCCGTTGACGATCCGCAGCGAGCCCGCCATCTCGTGGGTCACCAGCTCGAGCACGAACGGGCCGGCAAACACGCCCGCGAGCAGGTAGCCGGTGAGCCGTGGCAGGCGGAGGCGGCTGCCGAGGCGGCCGCAGAAGTACGCGACGAGCAGCAGGTAGCCAAACGCGAGCTCGGTGCCGCCGTTCGCGGGGTCCACGCCCAACGTCTGCGTGACCTGCATGAGCCCCGTCAGCGCGAGCAGGATCAGGACCTCGATCATCAGGTGTTACGTAACACCACCAGATCGTTTGAGGTCAAAGCGTTTTGCGCGAGAAGAGGGCGGGCCCCCGCTGGCAGGTGGTTTGACCAAGAGGAGAGGCGTCCACCCGCTTGCCCCAGGGATGCGGAGGCCCGCGCCGATCTGGATGACGGCGGCCGCGTACAAACGTTCAGGGGCTGCTGCGCGCCCCGGCGGTCGACCTGCGCCGGCCCTCGAGGTCGCGGACCTTGGCCTCGGCGGCATCGCGCTCGCTGATCGCCGTATCTAGCTCCTTTTGCATGGCGTCACGCTCGACCCGTGCGGCCTCGCGCTCGCGGCGGAGCCGGTCGCGCTCCTTGGCCGCCCGCTCGGCTTCCCGGCGGGTCTCGATGACGAGCTTCTCGAGCGCCGCTTTGGCCTCGTTCGCGGTCCGGCGGTCGCGCCGCGCCGCCTCGAGCTGCTCGACGATCGCGCGCGTCTCGGCCGTCGCGTGCCGGAGCTCCTGCTCCTTGGCTTCGAGCAGCGCCCCGTGCGCCTTGCGGTCCTCGTCGATCGTCTGCTCGAGGGTCGCGAGGTTCTCGCGCTCGGCGCGCAGCTTCTCCTGGGTGTCGTGCAGGTTCGTCCGTGCGCGGTCGACACTCTGCCGGAGGGCCGACTCCTCCGCCTTGCGGTGCCTCACCTCGAGGTCGAGCACGCGTCGCTCGTCGCGCAGCTGCTCGACGGTGACGTGGGTGCCGACCGCGATCGCGGTGATCGCGAACGTGACGAGCCCGGTCAGCGCCAGCTGCGGGTTGCGCCGGCACCACAGCCCGAACCGCGACAGGCGCGAGCGGTCGATCGAGGTCGGACGCCTCGCGAGGTAGGCCTCGAGCTCGTGTGCGAGCGCCGCGGCGGTCGCGTAGCGGCTCGCGGGATCGATCGACATCGTCTTCTCGATCACGCGCCGGAGTCGCGCCGGGATGCGCTGGCCATCGCGCGTTCGCTCGAGCGTCGGCGGATGCTCGTCGGAGGCGGCGACCTCCCACGCGGTACGGTCGGCCCGCGCGAGCCACGGCGGGCGCCCGGCGAGCAGGTCGTACGCGATCGCGCCGAGACCCCACACGTCGATCGAGACGAGGATCGCGCGGTCGACGGCAGCGCGTGAATCGAGCGTGAGCGGGAGCCCGCGCGCCTGCTCCGGCGCCATGAACTCCGGTGTGCCGCGCACGCTGAGCGGACCCGACGGACCGCCCTTCAGCAGCGTGATCGCCGGCTGCGCGACGTCGGCGTTGTCGCCGCTGACCGCGAGACCGAAATCGGCGATACGCGCGCGCCGCGAGATCGGCGTGACGAGCACGTTCTTCGGCTTGAGATCGCGATGGAAGACGTTGCGAAGGTGCGCGTCGTGGACGCCGCACGCGACCTGCATCACCCAGCGCGCGACCTCGTCGATGCTGCGCGGCCGGGTCGCCGATGCCGCGGTCCCTCGCACGACCTCGCCCTTGTCGGGGTCGTACTCGCCGACGAGCTCCATGACGATGTACGGGTGCGCATCGCCATGGTTGACGTCGAGGACGCGTACCACGTGATCGGAGATGACATCGCTCGCGGCGCGCGCCTCGGCGAGCACCTGGTCGAGCGCCTCGGACTCGTCGCGATGAAAGACCTTGATCGCGACGTTGCGGCCGAGCCGGCGGTCGTACGCGCGCCACACCGATGCGGTCGCGCCGCGATCGAGCCGGACGTTCAGCTCGTAGCGCTCGTCGGCGGTGTCGCCGAGCGAGGGTGGGCTGCCGTCGAGCTCGGGCCCGTTCTTCTCGGAGTGCAGCCACAGCAGGGCCTGTGCGCGGATCGACGGGTCGCTCGGAAACTCGGCGGCGAGACGGTTGGCCCACTCCTTGGCCGGTCGGGTCGCAAGTCGTGCGAGCACGTCACGGACGCGCCCGTCGCTCACCGCGCTCACGACGGAGGACCTCCGATACCGGCCTCGATTCCCTGCAGCACGACGAGGTAGTTCGTGCCGTCGAGGATCCGCTTGTTCGCCGCGCCGAGCGAGATGCCGAGCTGGGTCGCGATCTGCCGCTGGGTCATCCCGGAGACATGCAGTCGCAGCGCGCGGCCGATCTGCGCCGCGTTCGTGACCGGGATCCGGATCCGCGGATCGATCTTGCCCTGCTCGAGCTCGTCGATCCGCGCCTCGATCCACGTGCGCAGCTCGGCCGCCTCGATGATGTCGACGAGCGTCGCCTCGTCGGGAATCGTCAGCAACTCCGCGGGGAGCTCCTCCTGATCGCCGCGCCTGCGCAGCTGATCGAACCGGTCGAGGATGAACCGGCGGACGCTCTCGCCGATGTGGCGCTCCTCCGGCGGGAGCTGCTTCAGGCGCTCCCACTCACCGCTCTGCAGCCACCGCGCGACGAGTGCACCGAGGATGTCACGCGTGCTGTAGGACCCGCGGTAGTTCATCGAGCTCTTGACCTTCCGGATGATGCGCTCGAACTGGGCGGCCATCTGGTCGTCGCTGGTGTTCTCGGCGCGCTCGGACATCGGTCAAGGTGCACCGGCGTCCGTGATCGAGGACGACCGGCAAGTTCCTTTGTTCACAAACCATACATCATGAACGCGGGCGCGTTGTCCGCGTCTTCGTCGGCATGAAGAGCTTCACACTTCCATCCTTGATGTTCGCAGCATCATTGGTAGCTTGCGGCGGCGGGGCCAAGAAGCAGGCCCCCGTGACCCCGGCGAAGACCTCGCAGGCGGGGCCTGCGGCGTCCACGACCGCGCCGAAGGTAGCGACCGCGAGCCCGACGCTCGGCGTCGATGGCGACCTCGCGGCCAAGTGCAAGCTTCAGTTCGCCAATGTCGAGGCGGCTCCGAAGTTCGCGTACGACGACACCGACCTCCTGCCGGCGGACCGCGACATCCTGCAGCAGATCGCGAACTGCCTGATGCGCGGTCCGCTGCAAGGTCGCAACGTGCAGCTCGTCGGCCGCGCGGATCCTCGCGGCACCGAGGAGTACAACCTCGGCCTCGGCACGCGACGCGCGGAGACCGTGCGCTCGTACCTCCAGCGGCTCGGCGTTCCCGCGGCGCGCCTCTCGCCGGCGACGCGCGGCGACCTCGACGCGAGCGGCACCGACGAGACCTCGTTTCGGCGCGATCGCCGCGTCGATCTGAAGCTCGTCAACTGAGCATGAAGGCACACCAGCTCGGCAGCCGGTTGCTCGCGGGTCATCTCGCGATCGCCCTCGTGGTCGTCCTGAGTGCGGTGACCGCACTCGTCGCGCTCGGATCGGCAATCCGGCGCACAGAGCGCACGACGGCAATCGAAGATCGACTCGCACGGATCGCCGAGATCAGGGCCGACACGCGCGAGATGGCGCTGTCGGCGCGCCCCATCCTGCTGAGCGGCAACCAGCAGGAGCGGCAGCGCGTGCTCGCGATCGACGCGGCACTCGCCGCCAAGCGCGACGTGCTGTGGACGGACATCTCGTATCCGTCCGAGTGGGTCGCGGCGCTCGACGATTACGCGACGGTGCTCGCCGACGAGATGGGGAGAGGGGAGCGCGGTGTCGTCGCGCTCGCTCGATTCGAGGTCGAGCTCCAGCACGCGCGCAACGAGCTGGAGAGTGCATTCGAGCCGCTCGTCGCGGGACAGCGACGTGCACTCGATCGCGCACGGACCTCGGTCACGCTCGCGCGTGGCGCGCAGTGGACGGTGCTCGCGGCCTCCATGCTCGCGCTCGGTCTCCTCGTCGCGCTCGGCTACGCCGCCCGCCGGCTCGCGATGCACGCGACGCCCGCCGGGCCGCCGGTCCCGCGCGCGGCCGAGCTCGAGCGCACGATCCACGGCGAGCCGATCGACGTGCTCTCCCTCGTCGACCGCGTCACGAACGCCTACCAGTCACGCCGGCCGTACGGTGTGCCTCGCATCCGGTTCGAGGCGCGGATGGGCCTCGTCGTCCACGGCACACCCGACCGCGTCGCGCGCGTGCTCGCGAGACTCGTCGCGCTCGCCGACGCCGAGGCGCGTGTCGCCAGCGAGATCGTGATCTACACGGCCGCGCGGCTCGGCCACGTCCGGTTGACCGTTCGCTGCGAGGTCGCGCCCCACTCGGCGCTGCCGCCCGAGTCAGACCTCCGCGAGTGCCGCGACCTGCTCGCCGGCCTCGGAGGCGCGTGCGGCGTCGAGCAGCGCGGCGACCTCCGCGCGTACTGGTTCACGCTGCCGGCCGCGCCGATGTCGTGAGGTCTCGCGATGTCGTGAGGTCTCGCGATCTCGTGATGTCTCACGTCGTGATGTCGTGATCTCGGACGCTTAGCCGCACCGCTGAACACACCCGCGCCAGCGCCGTCTTCGCTTGGGGACCCCGTGGACCGCCGCCTTCGCAACCGTTTCGTCGTCGGTCACGTCGCGATCGCGATCGTCATCGCGCTGTCCGCCGCCACCGCGCTCGTCGCGCTCGGCTCGACCGTGGAGCGCGCCGAGCAGACCTCGGAGATCGACCAGCGCCTCGCCGCGATCCGCGACCTGCGCGCGGACGCTCGCACCCTCGCGCTGTCCGCGCGCCGCTACCTGCTCAGCAACAAGGCCGAGGACCGCGATCGCGTGTTCGCGGCCAACGATCGCCTCTCTCGCGCGCGCGACGTGTTGCGTGCCCGCTCGACCTACTCGCCGGGCTGGCTCGCCGACCTGAGCGAGTACTCGGCGACGCTCCTGACCGCGATGTCGCGCAACACCGACGATCTCGCGACGGTCGCGCACTTCGAGGACGAGCTCCAGCGAGTCCGCGGCGCGCTCGAGCTCTCGCTCGACGTCATCGTGCGCCGCGAGCGCGCGCAGCTCGCCAACCAGCACAGCTCGGTCACGCTCGCTCGTCGCGCGCAGTGGGCGCTCGTCATCGCGTCCGTGCTCGGTCTCGCGCTCGTCATCATCCTCGCCGTGTCGACGGTCCGGCTCTCGACGCGTGTCTCGATCCGTTCGGTCGCGACAGACGAACCCGCGGCGACGACATCCGTCGAACCGACACTCCTCCGGTGAAGCATTGACCGACGTCGGACCTCCTACGCTCGCTGCACATGCCTCGGCCTCGACCGCATCGGATGCGGATCTATGGCTCGACCTCAGCGAGGTCGTGATCGCACCGACGCTGATCGTGCTCGTCGACGTCGACAGGCTCGGCCCGATCGATCGCCTGACCCTGCGCGCCCTCGAGGCGCTCGGTCACGCGCGCTCGCAGCTCGTGCTGTACTCGCGCGAGCCGTCGGCGGACGTCGTGCACCTCCGCATCGAGCTGCCGAAGGCCTCGTGGCTCAACCCGAGCTCGTTCGTGACGCCGTCGCAGATGATCGCGCTCATGAAGGCGGGCACCGATTCGACGCGCACGCTCGCCATCGGCGTCGACGGCGAGCTCCGCCGCGCCCTCGATCCGAAGACCGATCGCGTGCTCACCCTCGTCGACGAGCCGAGCCGCACCACCTACAGCCGGCGCGCGCTGTGCGCGACCCTGTGGGCGATCGCGAAGCTGCGCTACCGGGTCCGCGAGACGCTCTCCGAGTGAGCAGCGCGGAACCCGACCCGCAGCTCTGGGACTGATCCAGGACTGACTCAGCGAATGCACCCGGGTGCACCGCGGACACAGGGACGATTCCGGGACGATTCAGGGACGCTTCGGCGGAGCGCTCTGCTTCGCCGGGGGCTGCGCGCCGCGCGGGGCCGGCATCTGGACCGGCGGCGGCATCGGCGCGGCCGACTGCCTCGTCCCGACGACCATGAACACGCCCGCCAGCGGCAGCATACCGCCGAGCGGCACGACTTCGCTGAGGCTCTTGCCCGTCAGGCGCACCGTCAGCTTCAAGCTCCTGGCGTCCGCGTTGACGGACGACTGGAACTTTCCGTCGCCGGTGTACGAGTCGACGATCTTCAGCACGTCGGCCTTGCGGCGCAGCAGGTCGTCGACCTGCTTGTTCGTGCCCTTGTACGACTCGAGACCACCCATGATGATCTTGGCGAACCCACGCGGCGCGATCTGGGCGGCCCGGAGGATATCGACGAGCCCGTCCGACATCTGCGCCATCGCGTCGAGGCCGGCCTTGTTGCTGTCGATCCAGGTCCAGCCGATGCCGTCCTTGAACACGGCGAACGCCGCGAACTTGTGGCGCTTGATGATGTCGGTCGCGAAGTTCTGTCCCTGGATCTCGTTGAGGGCCTGCGTGCGTGCCGCCTGCGACATCGTCAGGACGAACGCGAACACCGGCTTCTGGCCAAGAATCTCGGCCACGCTGCCGAGGTTGCCGGAGATGGCGGGCGCCTTCCACGTGTCGGCCATGCGGTCCTTCACGAGGCTCGACGTGCCCGCGAGCAGCACGCCGTTCTTCGTCACCGCGACCGCGTTGCCGTCACCCGTATCGACCCACGCGCCGGCGCCGGCCTTCACCGAGCCCTTGCCGGTCATCTTCGCGATCTTGTCGATCGTCGCGGTGCTGAACTTGCCGTGAACAGCCACGACAATGTTCGGGTCCTGCTTCGGCACGACCTTCACGAACGCAGTCGCATCCGACACGTCCGTCGTCAGGTCGATACCAACTGTCTGCTTCACGAGTCCGCGCGGACCATCGATCTCGGCGACCGCTTTCCGGACCATCTTCGCGAGCTCGGGCGACGCCTTGATCTGCGGCTGGTTCGCGAGGTTCGTCAGCACCTTGTAGTTGTTCGGCACCACCGCGCCGGCATCGAAGTGCGCGATGACATCGGCGTCGACAACCGCATACTCCAGCGCCTGGTCTGCCGTCGGAGATTTGGGGTTCGTTCCGACGGAGAAGCCGGAAAGCCCCATCAACAGCGTGACGATTTCGACGATTCCAAACGACATGATTCTTCCCTCTTCGCGTACATGACGCGCAGGGCAAACGCGCCCCGGCCGAGCATTCGCTCAACTCACACATGCACGCAACGATGACGGAACACGAAGCCAAAAAAATTCAACCATCAAACCTGTGGCCTCACGCATCTGAGAGCTTCTGAAAAAAAAGTGATGTCAAGACTGGTTCCCGTTCCGGTCGGAGCTAGGATGGCCATCGTCTCGACGGTACGGTCCGCCGAAATTTGGAGGCACGAGGTCATGAGTACGCTTGCTGTGGTTGAGGAGATCCTTCGCGAGACCGCTGTTCCAATGTCGGTTCGCGAGATCGTGGAACGTGCAGGGGTGCGCCTACCTAGCAAGTCGAAGACTCCAGATACAGTGGTCGCGCGCGACCTCTCGATGGACATCAAGAAGAAGGGCGAGACGTCCCTGTTTGTACGTACGTCGCCCGGACGCTACACGCTCCGCGCGCTCGCAGCGGGCACGGGAACGCAGCCTGCGGTCACTGGCGATGCCAGCCGCGTGGCACCCCAGCCCATGAGCGCTCTCGCCACACGCAAGCCGGCTGCTGCCGCTGCGCCGTCCGTTCGTCCTGCCACCGCCACCGGCCGCGACTCGGCCGAGGGCGGCGGCTACGCCTCGTAACTCGAAGGCTCGACGGAAGCACGCATGATCCGACGCGCGGAGGTCCAGGATCATCCCTGGATCGTCGCGACGGGGGCCGAGGCCTATGCAGACCTCGGTGATTACACGCGCATCCTTCCGTCCTGGCTCGAGCAACCTGGCGTCCTCGCGTGGATCGATCACGATGTCCACGGCCGCGGCCGTGGCTTCGCGATGCTCGGCTTCTACACCGAGGACATCCCGCGTCCGACGAGCGCTACCAGCACCGGTACGTTCACCTACGCAGACGCGCCGGCGAGCAACAGCCGCCAGCACGTCGTCGCCGACTTGCTCGCGCTCGCGGTCCTGCCGGCCTTCCAGCGCAAGGGCATCGGCTCGAAGCTGCTCGACCACGTCATCGACGTTGCCGAGCGCGTCGCGCCCGCCTCTCACATCCTGCAGCTTCGCCTGACGGTCGCGGAGAACAACACGGGCGCGCAGCGTCTCTACGCGCGCACCGGTTTCCGCATCGTCGAAGGTGCCGCGACCTACGATCGAGGTCAGCGTGCACTTCGCATGGTCCGCACGCTCGCGTCGACCAAGCGCTGAAACCGCGTGGCGATCGCAATGCGCCACGCACGCACTCGCTACGTTCTCCTACGTACGTGATTACAAAATCACGCTGCCGCACGGAAACGTCGCGCTGACCATCGGATTCGTCGAGCTCTTCAGGCGATCGCATGCTGCACCGACGAGCCTGATCGTGTTTCCGTTCACGAGCTCCCATTCGCTGCCGTACGTCAAATTCATTCCGTTCAACGTCACCGTTCCGCCGCTCGCCTGGTTCGGATCGACGTTGCCGTTGATCGCGAGCTCGCACGAGACAACGCCGCCGATGATCTGCTGGAACGCCATCTGGAGATCCTGCGGACTGTTCGCCGTGTAGTACTTCGCGTTCGGCTGGTTCGCCTGCACGCCCTGGCCTGCATTCGCCATCTGCTGCAAGAACCCATCGTTCACGCCGGCGATCCCCAGAATGAACGTCCGGATCCCGGCCGTGTATGCATTCTTCGCCGACGTGATCGAGGCCGCCTGCGTGGCCGCCCCTCCACAGCTGTTCGGCAGACCATCCGTCGCGAGCACGATGATCGGCGGGCTGCCCATCGGCGGCGGATTCGCCGCGAACGACTGCACCGTCGCATCGATCGCGGGCGGCGTCGGCGTGTTCCCGTTCGGGCCCATGCTCTCGATCAACGTCTTCACCTGCGCAGCGTTGTTCGTCGTGCGGCTCGCCGTGTTGTACAGCCGCGGGCACGGGTTGTCCGACGAATACAGCGACGCGCCGAAGTACACCTTCGACTGCAGCTGCATCACGACGCCGTTCGTCCCCACGAGCGCATCGCGCATCGCCTGGTACCGCGTGACATTGCCCAGCGAGTCGCCCATCGACCCGCTCCGATCGATCAGCAGGTGCACGGACGGGATGACCTGCGTCGCCATGAAGTTGACGCCAGGACAGCTCGCATCCGGTCCGCCACCGTTGTCACTGCCGCTGCCGCTACCGCTGCCGTTGCCGTCGTCATCTCCGATCTCGCCGACGGTGGGCGCGCAGCCGACGGCGCCAGCAAGAGCGACGGTGAGAGACAGCATCGAGGTGAGGCGGGCGAGACGAGTCATCGGCAACAGCTCCTTGTGGATGTCGCCCACTACAGCAACCGCCGCGCCACCCGTTTCCGCGCGATCGCCCGAGGAGAATCGACACCTTCACTGCTGAGGACACCTGACCCTGGGATGGCTAGTCCCCCAGGCATTCCGTCACCGCGTGCGCGAGTTGTGCAACGCGACCGCGGTCGCGAGCAGGGCAGTCCACCACGCTGGCGATGCACACCCAGGCGAGGTGAAGCGCGTCGGGCTCTGCTGGTGCGTCATCTCCCCGGAACGGGAAGAGGCGTAGAGGTACGCCGTCTGCCGTCTGCCGTCTGCCGTCTGCCGTCTGCCGTCTCCGAGCTCGCAGTTCGCGCTAACGTTTTCACCCTTCGCCGCCGATGCGCCCAAACGGTGGTCGGTCTGCTGCTGCCTAGGCCCGAAACGAGCGACGGTCCGGCCGCCGAGAAGTGGCACAGAGGTGCGACTACGCCGTCTGCCGTTCTCCGCCTCAGACCGGGCGCCTTGGTTTCTTGCACTCACCTGTGCGCGTGGTCGCACAGACGCCGTCGCCCGGTCTCCAGCCTCCAGATCGCGCAACCCTGCGCCTCACCGGCCCACTCGTGCCCAGCAGACCCAGACCGACGCCGCTGACGGCCTCCTCGCTTGCAGATCGCTCGTTCCGGCCAGGAGACGGTCGTACCGCATGCACCGGCGATGCGCACGCAAACCGCGGTCGCGTCCGGCGGACCATGGGATGTCGCCGTGACGAGCGGTACTGCTTGCGGCGGCATATCTCTCCAACGAATAGCATTCTGCAAGCCTAGCAAGCCAATCACCGGTAATCCGCACTCCTCAAAAATATCGGCGAAATTCAAGTTGACGAACGAAGCCCTGCCGATCTACAAATTCCGCGTGGCGGGCACGGTCGATACGCAGCTCGGGCTTCCGCTTCCCGACTCCAAGCCGGAGAAGCCGAACACGCACGGCGGTCGACGTCCCGGCGCTGGCCGCAAGCGCCGTCGCCGCGCCGGTTCGCCGCACAAGGTGCGTCCGAACCTCAAGGGTCGGTTTCCCGTCCACGTCACGCTGCGCGTCCACCGCGACGTCAGCAGCCTGCGCAAGCGCCTCATGTACCGCGCGCTCCGCGAGGCGACGATCGCCGTTGCCATGGGCGAGCTTCACGATCGCGACGGCGGCGCCTTCCGCATCGTCCACCTCAGCATCCAGCGCGACCACGTCCATCTCCTCGTCGAGGCCGACCACAAGCGCGCCCTCTCGAACGGCATGCAGCGCTTCCAGATCTCCGCCGCCAAGCACATCAACGCGGCGATCTCCGTCCGCCGCATCGAGCGTCGTCGCGGCCCCGTGTTCCCCGATCGCTTTCACCAGGAGATCATCGAGACGCCGCGTCAGGCGCGTAACGCCCTCAGCTACGTTCTCAATAACTGGCGGAAGCACCGCGAGGATCGCGCCGATGTCGCGCGCAGCTGGAACGTCGATCCGTTCTCGACCGGCATCTCGTTCGACGGCTGGAAGCAGCGCGAGGACGCGGACGTCTGGTGGAAGCCGCGCGAAGGCTACGAGCCCCTCGTCGTCTATCTGCCGAAGACGTGGCTCCTTCGCGTCGGCTGGCGCAAGCACGGCCGCATCTCGTGGACCGAAGTGCCCGGCGCCAGGCGTCCGCTCACGTAATCCATTCGAACGTGCTACCGCGCTCGGCCGCCGCGACCTCGACGCGGCACCGGATGCCTCTGCCCCCACTGCGACAGCGCGCTGTGAGTGAGGCCGAGCCGTCCGGCTCCCCGTGTCACGCCGAGCGTACGGATCGCGACCAGCCGGCGAACCGTCTCGTCGAGATGCGCGAACGAGCGATACGACTGAACCCCCAGCAACGCCCGATCCTGCCGGTCGAGTCCGGTGCTCGCCTGGTCGAGCTCGGCCGCCGCGTCGAGTGCACGCTCCTCGATGATCCTCGCGAGCTCGCGCCGACGCTCCTCGAGTGGCGCGACCTCCACCGCAGCGACCCTGCCGAGCCGAAGGCTGAGCCCAGCGGCCTTCAGCGTCGGAGCGCAGATCACGAACCGCACGTCCGCCCCCTGCGCCCGTTCGACCACCGGATCGCTCGCGGATCGCAACGACCGTGCCTCCATACAGACCGTGCCGGCGACACCTCTCGCCAGCCTCCCGCCCGGTTCGACAACGACGAACGGATGCTCCGCTCCGACGAGCAAGCGATGGAAGCCAGCAGCTATCCCGGCGAGCTCGCCACGGCCGACAAGAACAAGCGCGGACCGTCCCCGCGCAAACTCGATCACGCCGCGCGTCGCTCGAGCCACCGCCGCGCGCCGCTTCGCCCCGAATCCAACCAGGCACTCGACCATTCGCAGCACCGAGAGCGTCGCCATGCTCTCCGCTGCCACCACGACGCCGCCGATCCGGATCTCGGTTCCTGGCACCAGGACCCTCGACCGCACGCGAACTCCGTCGATCCACGTACCCGCGTCACTGCCGAGATCGTGGATCGCGCACTCCGCGCCATCGTTCACGAGACGCGCGTGTCGTCCCGCGACCCGCGCATTCGTCGGTAGCTGCACCGCGCAGTCGGGTGACGAACCAATCAGACACTCGCCCCGATCCGGCATCGTGATGACACGCCCGCTCTCCACGATGCGAAGCGCGACGATCGGCGCGCTGGTCAATACAGAGCCAACTCCGGCGATGCTCATGCGCGCGTGTGTCGGATCGCGCGACGCGAAGTTGCGGCCTACCACCCGAGCAAGACGGAGCTGCGCGGACAACACGCGCACCGTTCGAGGTACCGCATGCCGCCTGGAGCTCGAGCGCTCGGGGCCGTAACCCGCGGTAGCGACAAGCGATCGGTCGGCACGCAACCGGCGCCGATGACGGCCGATATGCCGCCGGCATGAGCGCATCTTCATGGACGAGCGACGGCGAGGATGACGCGCAACAACGTGGATGGGGGGACTGAAATGGGCGAACACGAACAGCGGCTGCGGCGAAGAAGCACCTCGTCGGCACGTCGGTGATCGACCCGCGCACGTCGCGCCAGGGAAGGCAGCGCGGACGGACGGGATGGCGGCTGTCGCTCCCCAGGTGGACGGCGGGAATGGTCTATACCGTTCGCCAGGCTCCCTCTGGCAAACGGGAACGCAGCAAGTGGCCGGCAGTGGCCCTCAGGATGAAGACGTTGGAGCCGACGGCGATTCGCCGGGCACGGAAGTGTCGGCGTGACGGTTCTGTCCCGGGCAACCGCACACAAGACAAGATCGTTCTGGTGCGCGAGCGGTTTGCTTTCCTGTGCAGCGATCCTCGTCGCATGGCACCTACGCGCCCTCACCGTCCGTGGCCGCGAGCTGGACACGCGATCACGGAGAACTGTCGAGCCTTGGCGTCCGATCTGGAGAGCGATGTCGATCAGTACAAGCTGATCGCTTCTCAGCCGGGCCCCAACTTCGGGCTGCGCGCTCAACAGCTGCAGGAAATCTATGTCTCCGCCCATGCTGTTCGCGCGCGCTGGGTCCGAATGTGCGTGCCAGATGCTGGTACCGCGCGCTGCCTTCCCGCTGATCTCAATCAGCGGACGCTCGCGGACATCGAGCGCGCAGCTGCTGCCATCGGTAGACGTGCCGCTTGCGCGCGGAGTGATCGCTGACATTCGAGGCGCTGGTTCTCAGCCAGCGGGTGAATCTTCTGCGAGCTCGCCACGCGACTGCCGCCCTCGAGGGAGAACCACTTCGCGACGTCCTGCTCGATTTTTCGAGCATTACCCGGCTGGGTGACATCGGGCCGCGAAATGCGAGCGATGTAACGCGCAACGTAAGCGGCGCTGCATGGACAACATGCGCCTCGCGCGAAGCGCAACAAACTGCTGCACCTGTCGCGGCGACTGGCCATCGCGCACCTGTCGTCCCATCGATAGGCTCGGCCGGACGGGTTCTCTAACTCGTCGTAGCAACACGCGATGTTGGCGCCGGTCGAGAGCACACAACCCACCGCGATGCTGGTCGATACCGGCTCGCAATGAGCGGCGTGTCACCAACGAGCGGCGAGGGCGAGTGTCATGGGCGGCGCTGACGGCAACCTCCGGCGTGGGAGCCGCAATGGCGGCGCGACCGCGCGACGCGAACCGGAGCCCGGTACCGCCGGACGCACCACGTACACCTCGGGCGCAGCGTCTGCGATGGTCGATCCCGGACGCGAGGTCTTGATTCACCTCGATCGAGCTCGCAAGCAACTTGCGATTCTGGAGCGCACGCTTCACGACGGCGATTCGCGTTCCGCCGCCGGTGCCTCGTGGATGCTGCGGACCGCTCTCCAATCAGCGCGGAAGCTGCTCGACTCCGCCGACCACGATGGTCTCGACGTTCAGCGCGACGAGCTCGTTCAACTCACGGCGAAGGCCGAACCGCTGATCGACTCGCCCCCGACCACACGCACGAGCACGAGTACGAGCACGAGCCACGCAACGTCCGAGGTCCGCGCGGACAAGGTGCATGAGCGAGCGCACTCCGCTGACGACTTCTTGTCGTTCGAGGAAGCACCAAACTCGATCGCCGTTGAAACCGCATGCCGCCAAGATCCAGCGACCAAAGACATCGCCGAGCTGGTCAAAGGCGTTCCGATCTCCACGCCCCCCGACACGGCGGAGCCACGCAACGAGCTCACGTCCGCCGCGCTCGCACACTATCTGAGCGTAAGAAGCGGCGACGTGTGGCGTGCCCTGCGCGAGTACCTGTACCCGACGGTGTGGCCGAAGACATCGCCACGGTTGGAATGGAACGAGTCTGTCTTCAACGCGATCTTGGTCGGCGCGCTCGAGGGTGGTGTGGACCTGAGCGAACGGCAACTGCGCGAGCTACTGCATCCGCATGACGTGCCCGCTGCGATCGCGCCGCACGTCGTAGCCCCGGAAGCCAAGGACCTGCCAGCGGCCGTCAAGCTGGTCCTGGGACAGCTGTTTCGAGCCGCGCTTGGACCGTCCGTTGGACGTATGACGGCGCGCTACGTCGACGTCGCAGATGCGATGTACGCGGCGGATCGGTTACGTGGTTTCCAGACGCAATCGCGTTGCCGACCTTCCGTCGGACCAACTCGGCGTCTGGAGCGACATCGCGCTCGGTCAGCGCGAGCGCCTCTATCGAATCGCGAGCGGCCTCCAGGCGCTCGACGACACCGCCGCAAAGACGGGCGTTGTCGACAAGCGCTCCAGAAGCGCAGGTCCTTTGCGGGATATCGTCGCGAGGCTCGCGAATGCAGCCGCGACGTCTCACCTCGCGAGCACGAGCGAGCAGCTGCTTGCCGAAGCGCAGCAACTGCAGGCGAGCCTGAGTCTGCGGTCTCTTCAGGCGAACATCATCGCGCTCGAGTCGGCGAGGGAAGGCGGCCAGGCTATCGCGGGCAGTGACAAGCAGATGCGCGATCAGGCCCACGCGTACCTCGAGACCAAGGAACAGGCGCAGATCCTCGAACGCAAGCTGCTCAACGGCGGTGAGGTGTCAGCCGAAGAGATGGAACGCGTCCAGTTGCAGGCGCAAGAGCTCGCGCTCCAGACACGACTCCACACGACGCAGGTCCAGCTCGATCGCCTCGTCGGCGTCTGGATGAGCGCAGGGCAGGGGCTCATCCCGACCATCGTCGGAACGCGAAAATTCAACGACATCGGACCAGCCTCGGTCTACATCCACGCCGCGCTCGGCGACATCTACAACGACCTCAACGCCGAGGCGAAGCACGTCAAGCCAGTCAACGACCAATCCGGCGGGACCATCGAGTCCGCGCAGCTCGACGCCCGACGCGCAGCGCTGTCGCGTGCCCAACAGCGCTACGCGCAGCTTCAGAAGGACCGCGACCTCGCGCACTTCTTCAACGATGCCTACGACGCGGTCAAGTCGCAGCAATTGCGCACCGCGATCACCCACGCCGCGCTCGCGATCGGCATCGGCATCGCATCGGCAGGTGTCGCCGGCTGGGTCGCCGATGGACTCGTCGCGGCGCAAGGTGTCGGTGCCGTCGCAGAGCTCTCGATGGGCGCGCGCATCGCGATCACCGCAACGGAGGTGATGGGCAATGCCGTAGGCCAGACGATCACCAGTGCCGGCGAGGAGCACGCGACCTCGTTCTGGGGCGCACTCGTCGACAACGCAGCCTTCGTGCTCGCACCGAAGATGCTCGGCCCAGCGGAAGAGAACATCCACGCCGCGCGCGCCTTCGAGAACATGCTCACAAAGCAGCTCGCGACGATCGAGGCGCAGGAG
>JAEWJO010000132.1 GCA_023386455.1 Pseudomonadota bacterium
CCGTCGCCGCGCGCGTCCAGCTCGTCTGCCGCGAGGGCACACCGGCGCGGCTCGTCGCCGACCTCGCCGCGCGCACACTCGACGTCGTGATCACCGACGCACCGTCGTCGGAGACCGGCGCCCACGCCCACCTGCTCGGCGAGTCGGGGATCAGCGTGTGGGGCGCGCGCCGGCTGGCGACCGAGCTGCGCGTCGGATTCCCGCGCTCGCTCGACGGGGCGCCGTTCCTCCTGCCGGCGCCGACGACGGCGCTTCGCCGCCAGCTCGACGAGTGGTTCCTCGCACACGCGATCAAGCCGCGCGTCGTCGCCGAGGTCGAGGACGCGGCGCTGCTGTCGGCCTTCGCCGAGTCCGGTGCAGGACTCATCGCGACGCCCGACGTCGTCGCCGACACCCGCAAGAAGCTCGTCCGCACCGGTCCGGTGAAGAGCCTGCGGGCGCGCTACTACGCGATCACCGTCGAGCGCCGCCTCGCCCACCCCGCTGTCGCGCTCGTCGCGGGTGCGGAGAAGCTGTTCGGCAGACGCTAGGAACGACGATCAGGCGTGCGCGACGCGGGCGATCGGCGTGTCCTTGCCACGCTCGAACAGCGCGCGCTCGATGCCGAGCAGGAGCGGACCGAACGTCGCGCGATCGAGCGCGGACACGACGAAGCCACCGCCGTGCTGCGCGAGGTGATCGGCATCGGTCTCCTCGAGCTGATCGGCCTTGTTCCAGACGAGGATGCGTGGCTTGTCCGAGAGGCCGAGGTCGTTCAGGATCTCCTCGACGGCGCGGATCTGCTGATCGCGATCGGGGTCACTCGCGTCGACGACGTGGACGAGCAGGTCGGCATCGGCCATCTCCTCGAGCGTCGCGCGGAACGCGGCGACGAGCTCCTTCGGCAGATCGCGGATGAAGCCGACGGTGTCGGTGATGACGACCTCGCGCTCGTGCGGAAAGCGCAGGCGCCGGCTGATCGGATCGAGCGTCGCGAACAGCTTGTCGGCCGCGAGCGCGTTACCCTGGGTGAGCGAGTTGAGGAGGGTCGACTTACCGGCGTTCGTGTAGCCGCAGATCGCGATGATCGGGACGTCGCGCTCGCCGCGGCGGCTGCGGCGGAGGCGGCGATCGTCGGCGAGATCGTGGAGGCGCTTCTCGAGGAGCTGGATGCGCTCGCGTGCGCGACGGCGGTTGATCTCGAGCTTCGTCTCACCGGGACCGCGACCGCCGAGGCCCGCCTGGCCACCGGGACCGGCGGTCAGGCGCGACATCATCGTGTTCTTCTCGACGAGGCGAGGCAGCGCGTAGCGCAGCTGCGCGAGCTCGACCTGGAGCTTGCCGTCGCGGCTCGACGCGTGCTGCGCGAAGATGTCGAGGATGAGCATCGTGCGATCGAGGACCTTGAGCTCGGTCGCCTCGCTGATCGCGCGCGCCTGACCGGGCGTGAGATCGGGATCGAAGATCACGACCTCGGCACCGAGCTGCATCGCGCGGAGCAGGATCTCCTCGAGCTTGCCGCGGCCGACGAGGAACTTGGGATCGGGCTCGGGACGGCGCTGGACGATGACGTCGAGCACCTTCACGCCGGCGGTGCGGCAGAGCTCGCGCAGCTCGGCGACGCGCGCTTCGGAGTCGCGCGAGCGGCCGATGTCGACGTGGACGAGCAGCGCGCGATCCTTGCCGACATCGGTCGAGGCGACGCGGTGAGCGCGGCCGAACTGCTGCTCGATGCGCGAGATGAGCTCGACGAAGTTGAGGCGCGGCGCCGTCGCGGGCTCGGCCGGCAGCTCGACGGCGGGACCGTCCGGCACCATGTGCGCGACGAACAGCTTGCCGGGTCGTCCCGCGGCGTCGACGGTGATCGCGGCGACCGCGTCGAGGCGCAGCAGCGCGAGGTCGGTGAGATCGTCGCGCGTGAGGGACTCGCCGCGAAGGTGCGTGTGAACGAGGCGGAGGCCGCGGACGCGGCCGCTGCCGCCGCGGATACGGCCGAAGTCGGGCAGCACGATCTTCGACGCGTCGCCGACCATGACGTGCTGGATCGCGCCGCGGCGATCGATGAGCACGCCGACCTGACGATGGAGCTCCGCCGTCTGTGCAGCGAGCTGCACGGCGAGCTCGGCCGAGACGACGTCGGTCGGTGCCACTCGACGACGATAGAGCCGCTCGAGCGTCTTGATCTCGCTGGCCTTGAGACCTTGCGTATTGCCCGTTACTTCTTCCGTCACTCGAGAGCAATCTACCTTTTGCAGCGACGAGTGCCACGGATATAGTGGCGCGGTGAAGGGGAAATTCCGGGCGCTGGTCGCACACCCGCACACGGAGGCCCTCGGCGAGCTCGCAGAGCTCCTCGGGTCCACCGGCCTGACGGTCGAGACCGCTCGCTCGACGGTGGAAGCCCTGAACAAGCTGCGCTCGATCGCGCCGCACGTGATCGTCGCACACCACGTCACCGGCAGCTTCGACGGCGTCGGCATGCTCGAGGCGAGCGTGCTGCACGCGCCCGAAGCGCTGCGCATCGCGCTCGTGTCGTCGCCGGACGAGGCGGTCGAGCTCGACTATCGGCCGGCACACGGCGGAACGATCATCCGGCTCGTCGCGCGCCCGAGCGAGCGCAGCCGGCTCGTCGCGCTCGTCAACGAGGGCGTCAAGCTGCTGTCGCTCGTCGAGCAGCAGCGCGATCTCGTGCGCAAGCTGTCGCTCGATCAGACGAAGCTCCAGCGCCGCGAGCTGCTCCTCGACACCGTCGTCAAGGAGCGCACGAAGGAGCTCGAGGAGAGCTACGAGAAGCTGAAGGCGGCGAACCGGCAGGCGCTGTTCGGGCTCGCCGAGGCGATCGAAGCGAAGGATCCGTACACGAAGGGTCACTGCGGCCGCGTCGCCGCGTACTCGCTCGTGCTCGCGAAGGAAGCCGGCTATCCGGTCGATGGCCTCGAGACGCTCGAGTTCGGCGCGTTCCTCCACGACATCGGCAAGATCGGCGTGAGGGACGCGGTCCTGCTCAAGCCCGGTCCGCTCGACGAGGCCGAGTGGGTGCACATGAAGGAGCACCCGGTGAAGGGCTTCGAGATCGCGTCGAAGATCGAGATGCTGAAGCCGATCATGAGCGCGGTGCGCAACCACCACGAGCGGTGGGACGGCTCGGGCTATCCCGACAAGATGAAGGCCGAGGAGATTCCGATCGCGGCGCGCATCGTCGCGATCGCGGACGCATTCGACGCGATGGCGACCGATCGCCCGTACAAGGCGGCGCTCCCGCTCGAGGAGTGCGAGGCAGTCCTGCGCAAGACCGCCGGCAAGATGTACGACCCGGACCTCATCGAGGTGTTCGTGTCGCGCCACCTCGGCACGCTGTACCGCGAGGACTACGCCGACGAGCCGTACGAGGACGTCGAGCGCGCTGCGAGTAACTCCGAGTAGCTGCGCCGCGGCATTCGTTCTGCACGCATCCTCGTCGGAGGAACCATGCAGAAGCGAACCGTCTCACTAGCGCTCGCGATCCTGATCGGCGCGACGCGAGGAATTCTCGGCATCGGCGTCGGCCTGCTCCTGTCGGAGAAGCTCCGGCGCCGCGACCGCCGCAAGGTCGGTGCCGCGCTCGCCGGCGCCGGCGCGCTGAGCACGATCCCGCTCGCGATCCGCGCGTTCGCGGAGCATCGCCGCGTGTCGCCGCGCGAGGGTCTGATCGCGGACTAGAGCGTCGTCAGCGCCGCTTCTTCGGCGGCAGGTCGCGGCGCTCGATCTCGGCGCCCCTCAGCGTGTACGCGATGCCGCCCTTCTTCGAGTCCCACGGCAGCACGATCGCGTCTGCATCGCCGGCCGGCACCTCGTTCCACGTATCGGCGGTGAAGCCGACCGCGGGCTTCGGCTCGACGACGAGCTCGGGACCCTTCTTGCCCTTCACGAGCTTCCACGAGGCCTCGAGCACGTTCTCGCCGAGCTGCTTCTTGATCTCGATGTTGACGAGCGGCTGGAGCTGATTGCTCCACACGGTCCACAGCATCAGCAGCTCGCGCGCGCCGCCCGCGGAGTCCTCCTGGCGGACGATCGCCGCGATCACCTGCTGGCCCCGTGGCCCGAGTGCGAGCGGCTCGACGCTCTTCACCGCCGCCGCACCCTGCACGGGCAGCGTCACGTATCCGTACTGCTCCGCGAGCACGCCGATGACGGTGCCGCCGGCGACGAGGCGCTCCTTGCCGGCATGATCCGGATCGAGATCGACCGCGCGATCGAGCTTGATGTCCTCGCGCCGCAGGCGGACCGCCGCGAGGAAGTCATCGAACAGATCGCGGCGCTCCGCGAGCTCGAGCTTCTGCGCGATGCGCAGCGGCGTGTCGTCGCCGCCGGTCGCCGCATCCGCGTCGAGGAACTCCGCGTCGAGCTCGAAGCCCGCCGTTGCCGACGAGAATCCGGGGATCACCGTCGCGGGGATCGCGATCTCGACCGAGAACCCGCGGGGCTGGAGCGAATCGGCCACCGCCACCTTCGCGGGTTTGGAGATCTTCGGCCGAGCCATCGCGTTGCCGGGGAACACGACGACGTCGACGGTGCGGCCACCGGCGCCGACCTTCACGGTGACGTGGTCCTCGTGGCCACCCTTCACGCGGATGACTCGATCGTCCGTGATGTCGAACGCGAGGCCGAGCGTCTGACCGTCCCACGCACAGCGCAGCTCGATCGAGCCGTCGCGCGGCGCGCCGACGCGCGTGACGACGTGGCTCACCTTCCAGTCGTCGAGCATGCCGTCGATCGAGATGTCCGAGAGCGACAGGTTGTCGCACTGGTTGCCGGCGGCGAGGGTCGACGGCGCGACCGTGTCACCGACGGGACCGACGGGCACCGGCGCGCGATCGCGTGTCGCCGGCGCGTGGTCCGGCTCACGATCTTTGATCGCGGTGGTCTGCCTTGCAGAACCGCCACACCCGAGAATCGCAACGAGGAGCACCGCTCTCCACATGGACGCCGACATTACTCGAAGGACAACGCCGAACCGGGAATGTTCCGCCGACACGACCTGTCTTGACGGCGAGGGGGTGCGTACGCACCTTGCGCCGAGCTCATGCGAGTCATCTCTCTACGCCGCCTGTTGTCCAAGCTGACGGTGCTCGCACTGTCGGCCTCGTCGGCCGCGGCGGGGGCGATGCCCTCCCCGATCAGCGAGGTCGCCGCTGACTTCGATCACGACCTCGACGAGGACCTGCCGATCGACCGCGAGCACATCGACACCGAGGACGCCGCGCTCGTGCTCGCTCGCGGCCTCGCGCAAGCACTGTCGGAGATGCGCCAGCTCGACGCGATCCACCTGGCGACGAGCTGGGCGCTGTCGACCGACCCGCTGCGCCGCGCCGCCGTCGCGCGCTCGCTCGAGTGGTCGTTCCAGCTCCTGCCCGACGAGCTGATCCTCGACCATCTCTCGCGCGACGCCGACCCGCTGATCCGAGCGGCCTGCGCACGCGCCGCGTGGATTCGCCGGGCCTCCGGTGTCGACCCCGCCATCCTGAACCGGCTGGCGAACGACCCGGAGCCGGAAGTCCGCGCAATTGCTATGCGCGCGTGGTAGCCGGCTGTTCCGCCGGGCCGTCGCAGGTGGTATAGGACGACGGTGCTAGAGACCCTCTCCAAGGGATTCCGTGCCGCGCGCCAGCGGCTGACCGGTGTCGCCGAGCTGAACGACGACGTCATCGACGAAGCGCTTCGCGACGTCCGGCTATCGCTGCTCGAAGGCGACGTCGAGTTCCGCGTCGTCAAGCGCTTCCTCGAGCGCGTCAAGGAGCAGGCCCGCGGCAAGCAGGTCGAGCTCCGCGCGAAGAGCCAGGAGTACGGAACCAAGTCGATCACGCCCGAGCAGGCGTTCATCGCGATCTGTCAGGACGAGCTCGTCAAGATGATGGGCCCCGTCGAGACCGAGCTGCGCTGGGCCAAGAAGGGCCCGACCGGCATCATGATGTGCGGTCTCCAGGGCTCCGGTAAGACGACGACGACGGGCAAGCTCGCGCGCTACGTCGAGAAGACGCACAAGAAGAAGCCGATGCTCGTCGCGGCGGACATCTACCGTCCCGCCGCCGTCGAGCAGCTGAAGACGCTCGGCCGCCAGCTCGACATGCCGGTCTACTCGGCAGAGGGCAAGGATCCGGTCACGATCTGTCGCGAGGCGCAGAACGAGGCGATCGCGAAGGGCTGCAACGTCATCATCTTCGATACCGCCGGTCGCCTCGCGATCGACGAGCCCCTGATGCAGGAGCTCGAGGACATCGACAAGGCGGTCACGCCCGCCAACATCTTCCTCGTCCTCGATGCAATGACCGGCCAGGACGCGGTCAACGTCGCCGAGACGTTCAACAAGCGGCTGAACCTCGACGGCGTCATCATGACGAAGCTCGACGGTGATGCGCGCGGTGGCGCCGCCCTCTCCGTCAAGGAGATCACGGGCAAGCCGATCAAGTTCCTCGGCATCGGCGAGTCGCTCGACAAGCTCGAAGAGTTCCGGCCCGAAGGCCTCGCGTCTCGCATCCTCGGCATGGGCGACATCGTCGGCCTCGTCAAGGACTTCGAGCAGGTCGTCGACGCGGAGAAGGCGGAGGAAGACGCCCTCCGCATGCTCAAGGGCAAGTTCGACATGCAGGACTTCCTCGAGCAGATCCGGCTGATCCAGAAGATGGGATCGCTGAAGGATCTGTTCGAGAAGCTGCCGTTCTTCGGCGGCGGCCTTCCCGAGGGCGTCAACCTCGACGATCGCGAGCTCGTGAAGATCGAGGCGATGATCTCGTCGATGACGCTCGAGGAGCGCGTGAACCCGCAGGTGTTCGTCGAGACCTCGTGGGAGGACTTCGCGACGACGTCGGGCCGCCAGGCCAAGCGCCGCCGCGCCGACTTCCACCCCGGTCGCGTGAAGCGCATCTCGAAGGGCTCCGGCCGCGGCGAGAACGAGGTGAAGGAGCTGCTCCAGAAGTTCGCCCAGATGCGCCAGATGATGGTGCAGCTAGGCGCGTCGACCGGGCTCTAGGGCAAGATTCCCGGCTTCAAGCAGTTCTCGCAGATGAAGAAGCTCGCGAACATGGACATCAACGCGCTCATGGGCGCCGGTGGTGGTCTGCCCGCGGGCTTCGGCGGCGAGGGCGGCATGCCGAACATGCCGGCGATGCCGGGCGTACCGTCGGGCAACGTGCCGGGTCTACCGAAGGGCTTCACGCCGCCGGGCACGAAGTCGCTCGTCGGTGCACAGGCCGCGCGCGACAAGCAGAAGGCGCGCGACAAGCGCAAGGCCGAGAAGGCCGCTCGCAAGAAGAACCGCCGGTAAGCCGCCGTGACGCTGCGATGGCCCGCGCTCGCGGGAGCGTGCATGTGGGGGTTCGCGGCTGGCCTCGTCGCGTATCGCTACGGGGTGCTGCCGCTCCTCTGGCAGTCGCCGGCCCGTCACGTCGTGCCCGCGATCGCGATCGCGCTCGTGCTCGGCGGCCGCCCGCTCGTCGCGCGGCGCGAGGGTGCGGTTGGCTCGCTCGTCCTCGCGGGTGTCGCCGGCGCGGCGCTCGCGTTCGGTCTGTGCTTCGCGGCGTTCCCGACGCTGTCGCGCGCGAAGCTCGAGACGCGCGCGTTCCCGGGCTTCTCGATCGCGCTGCCGAGCGGCGAGACGATCGACGACCAGACTGCCTCGTACGCGATGGGCAAGCTGGCGATGAAGGGGATCGCCGGCTCGCGCAGCGTGCTCATCCTGCAGTGGGAGCTCGGCGGCGAGATGACCCCCGAGGACATGAAGCTCGTCGCCCAGGTGCTGTCCTCCGCGATGCCCGATCTCGCAGGCGAGCCGCGCGTGACGACCGTCGCCGGCCCCGACGGCAAGCCGCTCCAGTCGATCCTGTTCGACGGCGATCGCGGCGTGTTCGAGGTGTCCGCGATCGTGTGCGGCGCCCGCCACCTCCTCGTCGCCACCGGCGGTGAGCGCGCCGCGCTCGCGCTGCACGAGCGGATCGTCGCGAGCTTTCAGTGCACGCCGGATCCCGAGCGCGAGGCGCAGGCCGCGGTGTTCTCGTTCCCGGTCGACCTCGACCTGCCCGGCTGGTACGCGACGTCGCGCGATCCCGAAGCATTCGAGATCACCGATGGCAAGACCGCGACGCTGACGCTGCGCACGCTGCCGCCTGGCCTGAACCTCCCGCTCGAGCGCATGCTCGCGCCGATCTTCCAGGCGAGCGGCCTGACCGAGGGTCTCGAGGTCGGCGCGAAGCTCCCCGACGGGCGCGTGCCGTACAAGCTCACGATCGAGGGCGAGACCACCGTCGGCTGGGCGGCGCTCGTGTCGTGCCCGACGGCGAGCGGCCTCGTGATCGCGGTCGCGTGGGATCACATGATCGGCGACGCGCTCCACGACAAGGTCGCGGCTGCGACCTGCCGGGCGGCAAACGCTCCCGCGCAGACGTGGCCCGATCCGCCAGCGGGCGCCGACGCGCCCGCGCCGTGAGCGATGGCGCGCGCCGCGGACTTCGATC
>JAEWJO010000795.1 GCA_023386455.1 Pseudomonadota bacterium
ATCGGCGTCAAGGTGCACCTCCGCGAGTGCGCGGCCGGGACCTGCCAGGCACCGCGGGCGAGCTGTTTCAATCGCGTGCTCGACGGCGATGAGACCGATACCGATTGCGGCGGCAGCTGCGGTGCTACCTGCGGCGAGAACGCGACATGCAGCGTGTTCAGCGACTGCCAGTCGCGCGGCTGCGATGCGGGCGTCTGCGGACGACCGACCTGCCAGTAGCGACGGCAAGACCTGGCATTGCGGCGATCGCACGCGACCGAATCACGACGCCCATGTCAGGAATCACGCATACATTCGAACAGTCGCGCACGCCGCGCGAAGACGTTGCAGCAACTTGAGCCAGTGGTCCGACCTGGCATCGGACATGCTGCAGGAGCCCTCGCCATGCGCTTCCTTCCCTTCCTCCTTCTCGCGGCGTGCGCCAGCGAGACACCGAACAATGACGTGGTCGGCCCGTTCACCGGCGAGGCGCGACGGTTTGCCGTCGACACGCTCCAGCTCCCGGCACAGAACACCGAGGCGCGGGAGTTTGCCGGAGACCTCGATGGCGACGACATCGGCGACAACCAGCTCGGGATGGTGATCGCGACGCTCGCCTCGCAGGACGACATCACGACGCACGGCCAGGAGATGATCGCGGCGGGCGCGATCGCGTCGAGCGTGATCATCACGGCCGACGACTTCGAGAACGATCCGACGGTGTCGGTGAAGTACATCGGCGCCGACGGCGACACCGCGATCGAGGTCGGCGGCACCCTGACGAACGGGGTGTTCGTGCCGAACTTCACGCGCGAGACGAAGGTGGCGGGCACGGCGTCGCTGCACCTGCCGGTGTTCGTCACCGCCGACGCGAGCGTGTTCCCGGTGATCGGGCTCGAGATCGAGCTGAAGGCCGACGGTGCCGGCGGGTTCGACGCCGAGCTCCACGGAGCGGCGCCGCACGAGATGGCGCTGTCGGCGGCGTACTCGGGCATCACGCAGATGCTGACGAATGCGCCCGGCGATCACATCATCATGCTGTCGATGCTCGACGAGATGCCGCGCGACGGCGTCGTGACGCGCGACGAGTTCGACCGGAGCGACCTGATCCAGGCGCTGCTCGCGCCGGATCTGAGGATCGGCGGCAAGGATGCGCTGTCGATCGGGTTCCGTGCGCACCTGCGTCCGTGTGCGGACGGCAGCTGCGTGTCGACGCCGGCGCCGACGTGCTTCGATCGGGTGACCAACGGCGACGAGACCGGCGTCGATTGTGGTGGCGATAGCTGTCGCGCGTGCGCCGCGGGCGCGACGTGCAGCGCGCCGAGCGACTGCGAGTCTAACGACTGCACGACTGGCGTGTGCGGCGCGCCGAGCTGTTCGAATGGCGTGCGCGACGGCGTCGAGACGGACGTCGACTGCGGGTTCAGCTGCGGCGACTGTGCGCTCGGCAAGCGGTGCTTGCGCAACGCGGATTGCGCGAGCGGCCAGTGCGGGCCGCCGTGCCCGCCGGACTCGCTGTTCTGCGACTCCGGGACTTCGTTCGAGACGTGTCGTTAAGCGAACGAGAAGAGACGTGACGTGACGTGACGTGGTCACGGTGCCGGGCGGCCAACAACCCCCATGCAGCCCGACACCGTGACGTTTAGCGGGGATTCTTGCGCGGGCGACCGCGGCGGCGCGGCTGGTCGCTCTGGCCGAAGTCGAGGTCGTCGGCGAAGCGCTCTTCGACCATGTCGTCGACCGATGTGCGCAGGGAATCCAACCGACGCAGCTCCTCGCGCTCGAACTCGGCAAACGACGTATAAATACGGGGAATTCCAGACGACATTGGTGCTCCTTCGAGGACATGCCCACATGTCCTACATCTGAGTACAAGGTACGCGATGACGATCTCGGGGGCCAAATTTTTCGATCGTCATAGCTGCGTGTTACCGAGCCACTCATGTCCCGTATCGTCGCGGTCGCGAATCAGAAGGGGGGCGTCGGCAAGACAACGACGTCGATCAACCTCGCTGCATCGATCGCCTCGCGGGGCTATCGAGTGCTGCTCGTGGACTTCGATCCACAGGGCAATGCATCGAGCGGCGTCGGCTATCCGCGAGACAAGGTCGAGCTGACGGTCTACGACGCGCTCGTCGGCGAGTGCTCGCTGGAGGAGGTCATCCGGCCGACGGACATCCCGACGATGTTCCTCGCACCTGCGACGACCGACCTCGTCGGCGCCGAGATCGAGCTGATCGGCGCCGAGCGCCGCGAGCGGTTCCTCGCCGACGCGCTGGCGACCGTCGAGAGCGGCTACGACTACATCGTGATCGACTGCCCGCCGTCGCTCGGCCTCTTGACGCTGAACGCGCTCGTCGCGGCGGACGGCGTGATCGTGCCGATGCAGGCGGAGTACTTCGCGCTCGAGGGGCTGTCGGCGCTGACCGAGACGATCGAGAAGGTGAAGGCGGCGTACAACCCGCAGCTCACGATCGATGGCGTCATCTTCACGATGTTCGACGGCCGCATGAACCTGGCGAACCAGGTCCGCGCCGAGGTCGCCAAGCACTTCGGGGACAAGGTCCTCGACACGACGGTCCCGCGGAACGTCCGGCTCTCGGAGGCGCCGAGCCACGGCAAGCCCGTGATGCTGTACGACGCGCGCTGCCCGGGTACGAAGACCTATCTCGCCGTCGCCGACGAGTTCATCGAGCGCACGTTGATCAACCAGGCTCAGAAAGGGCAACCTGCCGCGTGATGAGCTCCGACATCAAGAAGCGCGGCCTGGGACGTGGCCTGTCGGCGCTCCTGCCGACGGCCGGTGCCCCCGTGCCGCTGCGCACCGAAGCGCCGGTCAGCCGCCGCACCTACTTCAGCGCGCAGATCGAGGAGGTCTACCCGGGCCCCGAGCAGCCGCGCCATCACTTCGCCGAGGCCGAGCTCGTCGAGCTCGCCGACTCGATCAAGGTGCACGGCGTGATCGTTCCGCTCGTCGTCCGGCCGCGGCCGGCAGGCGGCTACTACCTGATCGCCGGCGAGCGCCGGTGGCGCGCGGCACAGCGCGCGGGCCTGCACGAGGTGCCGGTCGTCGTCCAGGAAGTCGACACGCAGGTCGCGTTCGAGCGCGCGCTCGTCGAGAACGGGCAGCGCTCCGACCTCGGTCCGATCGAGGAGGCGACCGCATTCCAGCGCCTCGTCGACGAGTTCGGGCTGACACAGGATCAGGTCGCCGACCGGATCGGAAAAGACCGCAGCACCGTCTCGAACGCGATTCGTCTGCTGAAGCTGCCGCCCGTCGTCCGCCAGATGGTCGAGGACGAGCGGCTGTCGATGGGTCACGCACGCGCGCTGCTCGGGCTCGACGAGCCCGCCGCGATCGAGCGCGCGGCGCGCACGGTCGTCGACAAGGGCATGTCGGTCCGCGCGACCGAGGCGCTCGTGAAGAAGGACCGCGCGCCGGAGAAGGCCAGGCCGCGGACGCCGCCGGCGCAGAAGTCGGCGTCGGTGCGCGACCTCGAGGAGCGCTTGACCAAGGCGCTCGGCGGTCCGGTGAACATCACCGAGAGCGAGCCGGGCAAGTCGGGCACGATCGAGATCAAGTACCTGAGCCTCGACCACCTCGACCGGCTCCTCGATCGTCTGCTCTGAACGGCAGCGATTCGAGCCGTCGATCGGCTCGGCCGTCGCGAAGGTGCCGCGAAATGTTGCACCCGGATCGTGACGTATCGACGGTGATGTGGCTTGCACTCTGCCGGACGAGCGCTGACGCACGGTGTTGTTCGTCGAGATCTTGCGCGCCCACGAGCATGGGCTTGCACGGTCGTGAGATACTTCAGAAGACACCGTGACCGAGCGCGAGCATCCACGCATGCCGTACGCCGTCCAGGTGGAATTTCGAACGGCGTCGTCGTTCCTGGTCGCCTACTCGGTGAACCTGTCGCGCGGCGGCCTGTTCCTCGAGACGGATGTCGACGTGCCCGCCGGGTCGCCGATGACGCTCGACTTCACCGTGCCGAGCGCGGGCACGACGTCGCTCAATGGCGTCGTCGCGTGGCGACGCGGAGCGGGTGACGCCGAAGGCGGTCCCGCCGGCATCGGCGTCGAGTTCCAGGACGTCGCGCCGCAGCTCGGCGCACTGATCGATCGGCTCGTGTCGGGCTTCCGCGGCGTGCAGGTCCTCCTGCTCTCCGGTGACAGGCAGGATCGCACGTCGCTCGCGCGCAGCATCAAGTCGATCATCGCGACCGCCGAGATCACGCAGGCCGCCGATGCGAGCGTCGCGTCGACGGTGCTGACGCACGAGATCGATGTCGCGATCGTCGATGTCGACTTCGACCTCGAGGGCGGCCTCGCGATCCTTCGCGCCGCGAAGCAGCAGACGCCGCCGGTGCCGACGATCGCGCTGACGTCGAACACGACGTATCGCGAGCAGGCTCTCGCCGCGGGTGCCGACGAGCTGTTGCCGAACCCGCCGCCGTTCGCCGAGCTGCAGGTCGTGCTCGTTCGCGCGCTCGGCAAGCCGGTCGCGATCCGCGCAGCGCAGCCCGGCTAGCGCGGCCTACTGCGCGCGCCTGCGGGTGGCTGCCTCGACCGTGTTCTCGAGCAGACACGCGATCGTCATCGGACCGACGCCGCGCGGCACCGGCGTGATCGCGCGAGCGCGCTGCACGGCAGTGGCGAACTCGACGTCGCCGACGAGCTTGCCGTCGGCGAGGCGATTGATGCCGACGTCGAGGACGATCGCGCCCTCGCGGATCCAGTCACCGCGCACCATCTCGGGCTTGCCGATCGCCGCGACGACCAGGTCCGCGCGACGAACCTCGTCGGCGAGGTCTCGCGTCCGCGAGTGACACATCGTGACGGTCGCGTTCGCGTTCTGGAGCAGCAACGAGATCGGCTTGCCGACGAGGAGGCTGCGGCCGATGACGACGGCGCGCATGCCCGCGGGGTCGACCGCGATCTCGCGGAGCAGCCGCATGCAGCCCTTCGGCGTGCACGCGATGAAGCTCGGCTTGCCCTGCGCGAGGTTGCCGAGGCTCGTCGCGGTGAGGCCGTCGACATCCTTCGCCGGATCGAGGGCGCGGAGCACCGCATCGCTGTCGAGGTGCGACGGCAGCGGCATCTGGACGAGGATGCCGTCGACGTTCGGGTCGGCGTTGAGCTGGGCGACGAGCGCCATCAGCTCGGCCTGCGTCGTCGTGGCCGGCAGCTTGTGGTCGCGCGGCTCGACACCCGCCTCGATCGCCGCCTTCGTCTTGCTGCGCACGTAGACGGCCGACGCCGGATCGTCGCC
The DNA here is from genome assembly GCA_023386455.1 of Pseudomonadota bacterium. Taxonomy (GTDB): domain Bacteria; phylum Myxococcota_A; class Polyangia; order Haliangiales; family Haliangiaceae; genus JABFXX01. The sequence goes on from JAEWJO010000795.1 coordinate 5,255, forward strand.
GACGAGCACGACCGCGAGCGTCGGCGTGATGCCGCGGCCACGCAGCGCGTTCGCCGTCACCGCGACCTCGGCTCGCAGCTTCGCCGCGATCGCCTTGCCGTCGATCAGCTGGCCGGTCACGACGCTCCTGCCGCAGCCTTCGAGCCGGTCGTGCCGCCGCCGCTCGTGCCGCCGCCGCCGCTCGTGCCGCTCGAACCCGTCGACGAGCTACCGCCGGCCGGACTGCTCGAGCC
>JAEWJO010000797.1 GCA_023386455.1 Pseudomonadota bacterium
CGCGGTCAAGTCGCCGCAGACGCTGTTCGATGCTGCCCGCGCGCTGAAGGACCGCGGCGACATCCGCATCACGCACATCGGCGACGCTTCGGCCGAGCCGGCTCTGGCGCAGGCGGCGCGCGCGGCCGCGGCAATGAAGGGCCTCGCGAAGACCGGGCGTGTGATGTCGTGGACCACGCATCAGGCGGGTTCGATCACCGCCCATACGATCATGGGCATGGCGATGGGCGCCGTTGTCGCCAAGGGCCACCAGGTCGTGAACGGCTCCGCGAACGCACACGCCGGTGGGGGCGCGGCATTGACGCAGGACCTCGTCATCCAGGGTGCGTCTGTCGCGGTCGGCAAGCTCGTGCACGGCTCGATCGGTGAGCGCTTGCCCGGATTCCGGCAGCTCGCACAGCGTCGCGACCTTGCCAACGCGCAACAGTTGCTCGCCGACGCCCTCGCGCTGCATCAGCTCGCAGCCGAAATCTCGGTTCACCCAGATGCGAAGGTCGCGCTCGAGGTGCTCCACAAGCGCAGCGCGCTTCTCGAGGCCGAGCTGCGCGTCCTCGATGATCTCGCGGCGCACGAGTCGTCGCATCCAACGCAGGGTAGGCCCTCCTCGCGAGAGATCGCCGAGATGCGCACCGACATCAAGGCCCAGCTCGGCGAGGTCGCGAATCAGGCAATGCTGGACGTCCAATGGCGCTTGCTTGGCCTCCACGAGCTTGCGCCAGGCGTCTGGAGCGGCACCTCGAAGCAGGTGTTGGGTGCGCTTGAAGAGGCGACGTCATCGGGACATCACGTCGAATCGCTTGGCCACGAGGCCGAAGTCACGAGGCGCGTGCGCATCGACGGCAAGACGATCGAGCTTCATTCGGTGCGTGAGGCATCCGACGTCATCGCCGCTAAGCTAAAACCAAAGCTCGAATCGAAAGCGGATACGCCAAATCGAACTCTTGACGATCACCTCGGGCCGGTTGCCGAGAGCGAGCTGGTCGCTGCGCGCGCACGTGCTCAGGCGGAGTCTAGAGCCACGATCACGGATCAGGCGGGTGCGATTCGCACTGGTCACGCGCGATCGGAACGCGACATGTTGCTCTCGATCAAAAATCGCGAGATGCCGCGATACATCGCACGCGTAGGGCCAAAGAGTGACTATCCAACGTTCGCGAATCCGAAGAAGCAATTCATCTTCGCGACCGAACCCGCCGATCTCCGCGGGTTGACGGCTGCAGAGGCACTGTGGAACGTTGGCTGGGAGCGCACCTGGACGGAACCGCACATCGGAAAAGAGATCGAGGTGACGATCCTGGATACGCATGTCGTCGTCCCATCTGAGGCGTCCAATGGTTCTCCCGCGGAACCTTCGGGTGGGACCTCAGGAACGCGGGTTGTGGTAGACGGGATGGGGTGGGCCGAACTCAAACCGCAAGTGCTTGCAGACGAAGCCTTCATCCGCGCAGCCAGGGCACAAGGCCTCGAGAAGTCCGACGTGGCGGAGCTTCTCGACCGCGCCACCGGCGCACCGATCTCCGAGGCCGTAGAGCGCGTCGGCCCCGAATGGACGGAGAAGATGGAAACACTCATGATGCTGCTCGATCGGGCCTACAGCCTCAACAAGCTGTATACGGGCATTGGCGCAACGAAGGACATGCGCGGTCATCTTCACGCTCGCGAAGTAATGGTGCGCGCGAATGGAACCGGCCTTCGGCTCACGCCAGCGAATCACACGAAAGTCAGCATCGGAGTCTTGACCAAAGACGACTTCGAACGCGTATTCGGGGCCGCGATGAACCTCGTTGGAGGCGCACCATGAGTGTTGTGACAGAGTCGTACAAGGTCTACCTCATTGAGCCGTCGTTTGTGCACGTCGAATGCACCGCCGTGATGGACACCGCCGTCGGTTTGCGCACACAGAACTCGTCTCTATGGTTCGAGCGAGAAAATCTTCCTTGGGTTGTCGAAGCCCTGCGCAAGTCTTTGAGCACATACGCAATCGGTGAGCTCGCGCACGCGAGCGGCGACGACGTGATCACGGTGTACGAGTCCGGATCTGAGGCTCAACCCACATTCAATGTCGATAATCAACGATCGGCGGCAGTGTCACATAGCGGCACCTTTTGGATAGGTATGAGTAGGCCTCTCGCGGAGAAGCTCTTGAGTGAGTTGGCCCGCCTGTGATGCCGCCGCCCTGCAACAGCGCGGACTCCGCGGACTCTCGTCGCGAGACGCTGAACAAGTGCTGTTCGGAATTAACACGAATTAACACCTCGGAGGTCGCAGGATGAAGATCCCACTGTTCTGCGCGCTCGTACTCGCTGGTTGCACGAAGCCGAATCCTGCCGTCTGCTGTCTCGATCAGGCGGACTGCAGCGAGGTCGGTCTCGACGAGATCCGAACCTGCTCGGCTGGGCTCGCCTGCGTCGAGCATCAATGCGAGGTGCCGAGCTGCTCGACCACGGGCTGCATGGCGAATGCGCCCGTTTGCAACATCACCACGGATGTCTGCGATCCGTGCACGGACTCGAGTCAGTGCACGCGCTTCGCTGACTCACCCGTGTGTGAGTCGACGAGCGGCTCGTGTGTCGGTTGTGTCGACGCATCAGATTGCGCGGGTACGAGACCGATCTGCGACATGAATGCTTGCCGTGCTTGCCGCGCGGACACCGAATGCCCCTCGGGGGCGTGCGGAACGGACGGAGCCTGTGTTCCCGAGAACGACGTCCTGTACCTGAGCGCCACCGGCACCAACGCCGGTACGTGCTCGCGAGCGCAACCGTGCAAATCGCTGGCGTACGGAGTGGGTCAAGCCGGTGGTTCACGCACGCATATCGTCCTCTCGCCGGGAAGTTATTCGGAAACGAACATCTCGATTTCGTCGCAGACGACAGCGGCAACAAGCATCCAGATTCACGGACATGGTGCCGGCTTTTCGCAACTCAGTGGCGAGGGTTCGATCATCGGGACAGTCCTCCCGCTGTTGGTTCGCGATCTCGAGTTCTCGTCATTGATCGGCGGTGGTGGAGAGGGTCTGAATCTCGCCGGCGGAGGAGGTCACCGGATCGAGAACGTGACCGTGCGCGGTGGGAACAACGGACTTGTGGTCATGACCGGCGTCGCCGTGCGCAACCTTCATGCGATCGACTGCAGGGCGGGAATTCTCCTCGCTGGAGGAAGTCTCGATCTCGACGGCGGCGTCTTCGAGCGTGGTCAGTTTGCTATCACAACCTTCGCCGTCAGTTCAGCGACCATTTCGAACGTACTCGCATGGGGAGCTGAACAGCTGGCGTTCGACTTCTCCAGCGTCCAAGGCGTAGCCAGCTTTGTGACCGTCGCGGACTCCGGAACGAACAGCGGTGCCGGGCCGCGCGCAGTAGCGTGTTCGCAGGATTTCGTGATTCGCTCGAGCATCATCTGGGCACCGGGCAGCACAGCTCGCGTCCCGGTCGATGGCTGTAGTCTCGTCTCGACGATCGCCGGACCTACTCCTGTTGCTGGCGCATCGAACGACGATCCCCGCTTCGTGAACGCCGGCGCACACGATTACCACCTGGCTGGCAACAGTCCGGCGAAGGATGCGGTCGACACCGGACCGGCGACCGACTTCGAGGGAGATGCGCGCCCACGCGGCATTCGCTTCGACATCGGAGCAGACGAAGCGCCGTAGCCGAAAACGAGACAATGGAACCTCGATTTCGGACCACTCGCATGCTGACTCCACAGTGTCGACATCGTCGGCGTGCGGCCGACCCGTGGCAGCAATGGGCCGCAACCGCGCTCGGCATCGGCCGATAGGTCGCTGATGAAGACTTTGGGCATCACGTTCACGGAGGTCGTCGGATGAAATTCACGCTGTTCTGCGCGCTCGTGCTCGCTGGTTGTACGAAGCCGAATCCTGCCGTCTGCTGTCTCGATCAGGCGGAATGCAGCGAGGTCGGTCTCGACGAGATCCGAACCTGCTCGGCTGGGCTCGCCTGCGTCGAGCATCAATGCGAGGTGCCGAGCTGTTCGACGACCGGCTGCATGGCCTCCGCGCCGGTCTGCAACATCACGACCGACGCCTGCGATCCGTGCACCGAGTCGGGCCAGTGCGCTCGTTTCGGCGACGCACCTGTCTGCGATACCACGAGCGGCGGCTGTGTTGGCTGCGTTGAGCCGGCGGACTGTTCCGGACCCACGCCGGTGTGCGATTCGAATGCATGCCGAGCCTGTCGCACCGATACCGAATGCGCGTCTGGTGCCTGTGGAGATGACGGCGCGTGTATCGCCGAGTCGCCGAGTCGGCAATCGTTTACATGGACTCGGCCGGTGCCGATACGGGAACGTGCACTAAGAACGCACCATGCAAGACGTTCGTATTCGCTGTCCCGAAGACGTCGGCCGTACGTAGTCACATGGTGCTCGCAAAGGGCGCGTACGTGGAGGATGTTGTTCAGATCCAATCGACGAGTACGACCGCGAGCCCCCTCTACATCCACGGCGGTGGTTCGACGATGAGCCTTCCGATTGGTCTTGACGGAACGGTCCTGACGGTCCAGATAGCTGCCGTCATCCGCCACCTCGAGTTCGACTCCGCCGGTGACGACGCCATGCATCTTGGCCCCGGCACGATCATTGTCGAAGATGTGAAGGTGCACGGCGCGATCAATGGAATTGTTGCTGGGGGCTCCATCACCGTGCGTGACGCAATCATCGAGGACGCGCTCAGCGGTATTCAGGTGTTGCCCGGCGCACAACTCGTCGTCGAGGGGGCAACGATTCACGGCGGGACGAACGCGGTCATTTCCTTGGTGGCGGGCACGGTCAACTTGACGAACGTCCTCGCCTACGGAACGAGCGAACGAGCTATCGAGCTTCCGGTCGCCATGGGAGCCATTGCTTTCTCGACGATCGCCGATTCCGGTACCAACACAGGCAACGGACCACGCGCCGTGCAATGCGCGCCAGGGATGATCATCCGCGCGAGCATTATCTGGGCACCCGGCGTGAGCGCGCGTGCACCTGTCGAAGGCTGCGGCTTGAGCTCGACGATCGCAGGACCGACACCGATCGCAGGCGTGATGAATATGGACCCGCTCTTCGTCGACGCGGGAATGGGCGACTACCACCTGAAGGCGACCAGTCCGGCGAAGGATGCAGTCGACGCGGGCCCTGCGTTCGACTTTGAAGGCGACAGCCGGCCGCGCGGCGTTCGCTTCGACATCGGCGCTGACGAAGCACCGTAGCCGAAAACGAAAACGCGCCCGATTGGGCGCGTTCCGTTCGAGTCAGGCAGCGAGCTCTACAGCAGCACGCCGACGCAGCTCGCGAGGTCGAAGATCATGAAGGCAAGCGCCTTCTCCTGCGCCGACATCTCGAGGTTCGAGCCACAGCTGTTCGGATAGGTGCTGTTCGCGTTGCCACCGTTTCCTGACACGTGCATGTCCGAGTACACGACCTTGCCGCACTTCTGATCAGCGGGGGCGCTGACGGGGGTCGTGAACTGGAAGTTCTGCGGAACGGCGGGGTTGTCCTTCAGGTACGTCCAGCGCTCGGCCTTGGAGTTGTTGATGCCGCTGCTGGTGGCTCGAGCGTCGTTGACCGTGATTTCGCCGCGGACCGTCGAGCCCATGACGTTGAGCATCCAGGTCGCGAACGACGCGCCCTTCGGGTTGTTGATCTCGTCGATCACGTCGATCTTCTGGTTGAAGTTCTGGCCGTCTGTCCACGTGGCGATGTCCCGCCAGTCCTGGACCACGGGGTTCGGGTTCGCGAGCGAGCCGTTGCCCTGGTAGTTGCCGCTGATCCAGATGTTGTGCCAGTGCGACGCGAACACGCGACCGCCGAGGTCGGCATAGGCCTGCATCGCGTTGAGGTTGTCCTGCGACTTGTTCGCGCTCGAGTACTGCCCGCCCTCGCACGAGAGGATCACGATGTCGTACGGCTTGAGGCTGTTGACGTTGTTCCAGAGCGTCTTGGAGTCAGCGAAGTTGCCCGAGCCGCCGCCGAAGTTCGCTGCGAACTTCGGAACGCCACGACCCGGCGAGTCCTTGCTGTCATAGAGGTGGATCCGGCGGTCGTCGCCAGCCGTTCCGATTTCGGAGTCGGCGATGCCGATACGACGGAGCAGGCACTCGAGCGAGTCTGCGTTGCCGGTGGAGAGCGCGATGCGCGGGATGTCACCCTCGCTCTTGTTCTTCGGCAGCCGCGTGTCGGCAGCAGCGAGCTGCGTGTCGGCGCACTCGGCGACCGTCGGGATCTTGATCTGACGGCGCCACTTGCCGCTCGTGATGACGAGCGGGATGTCCGTTCCCGACGGCACACCGCTGAGCACGAAGTTGCCGGCCTCGTCGGTCACCGCGCGAACGATCGGCGAGCCGGGGAAGTTGTCGTTGCAACGCGAGCACTCGGCGCCCTCGTTGAACGGCGGCAGCGGCTCGTTCGGAACGTAGACGTTGATGTTGTAGAGCGGCAGCGTGCCGTTCGGCGCGAAGACGGTGCCCTTGATCGTCGTCTCGGGCTTGCCCTGCGCCTGGCAGTTGACGATGTTGCACTGCAGGCCGACGCACTCGTCTTCACCCTGGCAGCGACCATCGGGCGTGCAGACGTAGCCATCACCGCACTCGTTGCCGGTCGGCGTGCAGAGCGCATCGCAGAAACCGTCGGGCGCGCAGTGATAACCGCCCGGACACGTGTTCGCGGCAGCGGGTGATGGATCGCATTGCGACATGCACGCCGCCGGTGGCGGCACGGTGTTGTCGCAAATCGATTTTCCAGGTGTGCTGCCGCAAGCAGCAGCTGCCAAGGCAGCAAAGGCAACGACGAGGTGGCTGACTCGCATAGTCACAATTCTATGCGAGATCGCGGAAGATCCGCGAATGTCAGGATCTATCAGCGATCCTTGTCAGCCTGGCTTACTGGACGTGTGTGCTGTGTCGGTCTTGCGCTCCTGCTTGAACGAAAGTGTGTAGAGGAGCGTGAGCACCAGGCCCACGAAGACCAGGGAGGGCACCCAGAAGTCTGCGTAGGAGGGGACCATGTGCGCGTTCTTTTCGGTCCAATCCGGCGCTTTCTCCATGAAAAGGGCGATCGCGTTCTCGTCGTGGAGGGCCGCGACGGGGACCGCGAGGCCGATGCCCATGAGGGCTTCACCCGTGATGAAGCCGGCGGCAGCGAGCAGGCCCATGCGCTCGACCTCACCTCGGCGCTCGGTCGAGGCCTTGGTCTTGTCGAGGCGGCGGTTGACGAACAGGGCGATGACGCCGCCGAGGAAGATGGGGACGTTCAGGTGGAACGGGAGGTAGACGCCGACGGCGAACGCCATCACCGGAATTCGAAAGGTCGAACCCCGCTTTCCGAGGATGTGATCGATGACGATCACGACGGCCGCAATTGCTGCGCCGACGCCGATGATGGCCCACGGGAGCCCACCTGCGAATACACCCTTGGCGACGGTGCCCATGAGGTTCGCCTGCGGGGCGGAGAGGCCGGGGCTGCCGATCTTGTAGGCGTCGTTGAGGAGGTTGAGGACGGGGGCCATCGCGAAGGCGGCGACGACGACGCCGAGGATCTGCATCGTCTGCTGCTTCCAGGGGGTCGAGCCGACCAGCTGGCCGCACTTGAGGTCCTGCAGGTTGTCGCCACCGATGGCGGCGGCGCAGCAGACGACACCGCCGATGAGGATGGCGGCGACCGGGCCGGCTGGGGACTTCAGACCGAGTCCGAGCAGCAGCAGGGCCGCGACGAGGATCGTCGAGATCGTGATGCCGGAGACCGGATTGTTGGAGGAGCCGACGAGGCCGGCCATGTACGACGCGACCGCGGAGAACAGGAAGCCCGCGATGATCATCACGACGGACATGACGGCACTGATGCCGATCGAGTGGACGAAGTGATTGAAGATGAAGAACAGCGGGACGACGGACGCGGCGATGAGGATGAGGATGACGTTCATCGGCATGTCGTGCTCGGTGCGGAGCACCGTGCCCGTGCCGCTCTTGCGATTCTTGTAGGCCTGCAGGCCGGCCTGGATGCCGCCGAGGAGGGACTTGCGGAGCTTGATGAGCGACCACACGCCGCCGACGAGCATGCCGCCGACGCCGAGGTAGCGGGTGACCGCGCCGTGGATGGCGTCGGATGCGTTCTGGGCGTCGAGGCCCTGTAGCGCCTGGGCGAGCGTGGCGCCGGTGTCCGGATCGACGATGCGCGTGGTGGGGTCGCCGAGGATCGCGTAGAGCGGGACCGCGACCCAGCGGTTCATGACCGCGCCCATGAAGATGACGAGCGCGACGTTGAAGCCGACGATGTAGCCGACGGCGAGGAGGGCCGGGGAGGCGTTGATGCCGAAGTAGAACGGCGCGCCGGCCTTGGCCTTGGCGGTCGTGCCGGCGGCCGCGGTGAGTGGCTTGGTGATCCAGACGCCGAACTGGACGATCTCGGCCCAGAGCTTGAGGCCGGTGACACCGAGCTTCACGATCGCGCCGATGACGGCGGCCGCGACGAGCACGCCGACGCCACCACCGCCCTGCGCGCCGACCTTGAGGACCTCGGCGGTCGCGACACCCTCGGGGAACTGGAGGGGCTGATCGATGATGAGCGCGCGGCGCAGCGGGATCGTGAAGAGCACGCCGAGGATGCCGCCGAAGCCGGCGATGAGCGTCGTCTCGACGTACGAGAACGATGTCCACTCCTTGAGGATGATGAGGGCGGGCAGCGTGAAGATGACGCCGGCGGCGAGACCCTCACCCGACGCAGCCGCGGTCTGGACCGCGTTGTTCTGGAGGATGTTGCCGCGCCGCACGAGGCGAAACAGGCCCATCGAGATGACGGCGGCCGGGACCGAGGCCGACACCGTCATGCCGGCGAACATGCCGAGATAGGCGTTCGCGCCGGCGAGAATGACGGAGAGGACCGAGCCGAGGAGGATCACGCCGAGCGTGAGCTCCGGGAGCGATCGCGAGGCTGGGATATAGGGCTCGACCTTTCCCGCGGCAGGAGAGCTCGTCACGTCAGACATGCGCGAGACAATGAGTTGGAAACTTCCCACGATCAAGGGCACTTCGCTTGATCTGGTGGGGCGGGCGGGTGACCGTTCGGGTTAGCGCGAAACGTGGGGTGATGCGTTTCTACGTATGTCGCGCTCGTCCGGAGGCCATTTCCGTGAAGTCGAATCGCAGTCTTGCAGCGGTCACGCTGCTGTCGTTTGTTGCCACGTCGTGCGGAAGCAAGGCGCCGAAGCCGGGCGCGCCCAGGCCGTCGCCGCTGTCCGATCAGGTGCTGGTCCAGAGCAAGGACCTGCCGGCGGGCCTCGACATGAAGGTCTCGAGTGGACGGTCGGGACCGCCCGCGTTCGATCGCACGAAGATCGCGCCGGCGACGAAGATTCCGGACGCCGAGGCCGCGCAGCTGCTCGGCCGCGCTCGCACGATCAAGGACGAGGCGAGCGACAAGCAGGCGTTCGCGATCCGGCCGAAGTCGCAGCCGCCGCCGCGGACGGGCAACGTGATCAAGGGCAGCTTTCCCCCGCCGGCGTCGACGCTGCTGCCGCCGGCGAAGTCGCTCGGGGGGAATGACAAGGACCTCAAGGTCCTCCGCTGGATGCCCGAGGGCAGCGTGCCGATCGCGCCGGAGCTGTCGGTCACGTTCAACCAGCCGATGGTGGCGGTGACGTCGCAGGACGACGCGGCCGCGACGAAGCCGGTGACACTGTCGCCGCAGCCGAAGGGCCGGTGGCGATGGATCGGGACGCGGACGATCCTGTTCGATCCCGAGATCCGGTTTCCGCAGGCGACGACGTACCGCGTGGAGATTCCCGCGGGCACGAAGAGCGCGACCGGGGGCGTGCTCAAGGACGGCGTGAAGTTCACGTTCGAGACGCCGCCGCCGGGGCTCGTGGCGTCGACGCCGAGCTACGGGCCGCAGCGCCTCGACGTGCCGATGTTCGCGATGTTCGATCAGAAGATCGATCCGAAGGCGGTGATCGCGAAGACGACGCTGACCGCGGACGGGGCGGCGATTCCGGTCGAGCTGCTCGACGAGGCCGCGATCTCGAAGAGCAAGGAGCTCGCGGCGACGGTCGCGGCCGCCAAGGCGAACGAGCAGGATGGCCGCTGGCTCGCGTTCCGCGCGACGAAGGAGTTCCCGAAGGACGCCGAGATCCGCGTGACGTTCGGAGCGGGCACGCCGTCGGCGGAGGGCCCGAACACGACCGCGAAGGAGCAGAGCTTCGCGTTCCGCACGTATCCGCCGTTCCGGATCGAGAAGGCCGACTGCGGCTGGGGAGGCGTGTGCCGCCCCGGCATGCCGTTCTCGATCATCTTCAACAACGCGCTCGACGACGACAAGTTCGACGAGGTCCAGCTCGCGGTCTCGCCCGAGATCGACGACATGAAGATCTCCGAGGGCGGGAATGCGGTCTCGGTCTCCGGCCTGACGAAGGCGCGCACGACGTACAAGGTCTCGGTCTCGGGCGGGCTCACCGACACGTTCGGCCAGACGCTCGGCAAGGACGCGGAGCTGTCGTTCTCCGTCGGTGATCCGACGCCGACGTTCTTCGGGCCGCAGGGCATGGTCGTGCTCGATCCGGGCGCGAAGAAGCCGACGCTCGACTTCTTCACGACGAACTACGAGCAGCTCAAGGTGCGGCTGTATTCGGTGACGCCGGGCGACTACGACGCGTTCGGCGTGTGGATGCGCAACCGGTGGAATCACGACAAGCCGCCGACGATGCCGGGCAAGAAGGTCTTCGATCAGCTCGTCGCGACGGCGGGTAGCAAGAACACGCTCGTCGAGACGAGCGTCGATCTGTCGCCGGCGCTGCGAAACGGGCTCGGTCACGTCATCACGGTCGTCGAGCCGTATCCGTGGACGCAGAGCTACGACGCGCCGCAGATGGTCGCGTGGGTGCAGTCGACGAAGCTCGGTGTCGACGCGTTCGTCGACCGCGACAACCTCCTCGCGTTCGCGACCGAGCTCGGCACGGGCAAGGCGGCGTCGGGCATCGAGCTCGAGATGCGGCCGTTCGGGATCAAGGGCAAGACCGACGACAAGGGCACGGCGACGCTCGGCCTCGTGCAGCGCTCGATCAAGGGCGCGAACTATCTGCTCGCGAAGCGCGGTGACGACGTCGCGTTCGTGTCCGACGACGGTGGCTGGTGGAACGAGTACGGCAGCTGGGTGAAGCAGGCGGCGCGCAACAAGTCGCTCGCCTGGTACGTGATCGACGATCGCAAGATGTACAAGCCCGGCGAGGAGGTCTCGCTGAAGGGCTGGCTGCGCCTCATCGACCATGGCAAGAACGGCGACGTCAACGGCCTGGGCGGCGAGGTGTCCTCGCTGACGTACAAGGCGATGGACTCGCAGGGCCGGCAGATCGCGAAGGGCTCGGCGAGCGTGAATGCGGTCGGCGGCTTCGACACGAAGTTCACGCTGCCGAAGACGCCGAACCTCGGCTACGCGTACGTCCAGTTCGAGACGCAGGGACGCCGCGGCAAGGAGATGTACACGCACGGCTTCCAGATCGAGGAGTTCCGGCGGCCGGAGTTCGAGGTCAGCGCGCAGGCGAGCCAGGGCCCGTTCATCGTCGGTGGCTCGGGCGAGATCACGGTCGATGCGAAGTACTACTCGGGCGGCCCGCTGCCCGGTGCGCCGGTCAGCTGGCACGTCAACGCGTCGCAGACGACGTACACCCCGCCGAACCGCGACGAGTTCACGTTCGGCCAGTGGGTGCCGTGGTGGGGCTATCGCGGCTGGTACGACGACGAGAGCGGCGGCCGCTACAAGCCACCGAAGACGTGGTCGCTGACCGGCACGACCGACGCGACCGGCGCGCACGTCCTGCACATGGACTACCTGTCGCTGAACCCCGCGATGCCGATGTCGGTCAGCGCGAGCGCGAGCGTCACCGACGTCAATCGCCAGACGTGGTCGGCGTCGGCGGCGGCGATCGTGCATCCGTCGTCGCTGTACGTCGGCCTGAAGACGAAGAAGTCGTTCGTCGAGAAGGGCGTGCCGTTCGACATCGACGTCATCGGCGTCGACATCGACGGCAAGAGCGCGGTCGGAACGCCGATCGAGCTCAAGGCCGTGCGCCTCGACTACGAGGTCAAGAAGGGCAAGTACAAGCAGATCGAGGTCGAGCCGCAGACCTGCGCGGTGACCGCCGCGAAGGATCCGGTGCCGTGCACGTTCGCGACGAAGAACGGCGGCACCTACGAGGTGACGGCGACGATCGTCGACGCGAAGGGACGTCCGAACCAGACGAAGATCACGTTCTGGGTGTCCGGTGGCGACGTGCCGCCCGGGCGCGACGTCTCGCAGGAGAGGGCGCAGCTGATCCCCGACCGGAAGGAGTACAAGCAGGGCGACACCGCCGAGCTGCTGCTCCAGTCGCCGTTCTATCCGGCCGAGGCGCTCGTCACGTGGCGGCGCAGCGGCATCGTGAAGACCGAGCGGGTGTCGCTGTCTGGACCGACGGCGACGATCAAGGTGCCGATCGCGGACTCGATGGTGCCGAACATGAACGTCCAGGTCGACCTCGTCGGCATGGCGGCGCGCACCGACGATAACGGCGATCCGGATCCGAAGCTGCCGAGGCGTCCCGCGTACGCGAAGGGCGCGATCGATCTGCCGGTGCCGCCGTCGCAGCGCACGCTGCAGGTGACGGTCGCGCCGAACGCGCCGAAGCTCGCGCCCGGCGAGAACGCGAAGATCTCGCTCGAGGTGAAGGACGCGGCGGGCCGGCCGGTCGCGAATGCCGATGCGGCGGTGATCGTCGTCGACGAGGCGATCCTCGCGCTGACCGGCTACCAGTTCCCGAACCCGATCAACTCGTTCTATCCGCAGCGCGGCACCGATACGCGCGACTTCTACCTGCGGCAGTACGTGAGGCTCGCGAAGCCCGATGCCGCCGCGCTCGCGCAGGCCAACACCGGTGCCCGCTATCGCGGCGGCGGTGGCGGCAGTGGTGGCGCGAAGACCGCGTCGGTCCGCGAGGAGTCCCTCAGCTTCGACGCGCCGGGAGCTCCAGAGGCGGCACCGATGGCGCCGCCGCCGCCACCACCGGCGCCTTCGCCGGCGAAGAAGGGGAAGCCGGCGGACGCCGCCGACATGGACGGCAACGCCAATGGCGCGCAGACCACCGCGATCGCCGTGCGCTCGAACTTCAACCCGCTCGCCGCGTTCTCCCCGTCGGTGAAGACCGGCGCCGACGGCAAGGCGATCGTCGACGTCAAGATCCCGGACAACCTGACGCGCTATCGCATCGTCGCGATCGCGGCGTCGGGCGCGACGCACTTCGGCAAGGGCGAGAGCGCGCTGACGGCGCGGTTGCCGCTGATGGTACGACCGAGCCCGCCGCGGTTCTTGAACTTCGGTGACACGTTCAAGCTGCCGATCATCGTCCAGAACCAGACCGACGCGCCGATGACCGTGAAGGTCGCGGTGCGTGCGACGAACGCGGCGATCACCGACGGCGCAGGCCGCCAGGTGACGGTGCCGCCGAACGATCGCGTCGAGGTCCAGTTCCCCGCGGCCGCCGAGATGGCGGGCACGGCGCGGTTCCAGATCGTCGGCTCGTCGGGCCGCAACGCCGATGCCGCCGAGCTCGCGCTGCCGGTGTGGACGCCGGCGACGACCGAGGCGTTCGCGACGTACGGCGTGATCGACGACGGCGCGGTCCGCCAGCCGGTCGCGCTGCCGGGCAAGGTGATCGAGCAGTTCGGTGGCCTCGAGGTGACGACCGCATCGACGAACCTCCAGAGCCTCACCGACGCGTTCCTCTACCTCGTGCGGTATCCGTTCGACTGCGCCGAGCAGCGTGCGTCGCGCATCCTCGCGATCGCGGCGCTGCGCGACGTGCTCGAGCAGTTCCAGGTGAAGGACATGCCGTCGCGGGCCGCGATGGAGAAGTCGGTCGCCGACGACATCGAGCACCTGACGCAGATGCAGAACTACGACGGCGGGTTCGCGTACTGGGATCGCGGCCATCCGTCCGTGCCGTACCTCAGCGTCTACGTCGCGAGCGCGCTGCAGCACGCGAAGGACAAGGGCTACAAGGTCCCGGCCGGCATCCTCGAGCGCGCGAAGCCGTACCTCGTCAACATCGAGACGAAGTACCCCTGGTACTACAGCAAGGAGGTCCGCTGGGCGATCAGCGCGTACGCGCTCTACACGCGCAAGCAGATGGGCGACCTCGACATCAAGAAGGGCCAGAAGCTGTTCGCCGAGGCCGGCGTCACGAAGCTGTCGATGGAGGCCAACGGCTGGCTGCTCGCGACGTTCGCGCAGAACGCCGACGCGGCGGCCGAGCGCAAGGCGATCGTTCGCCACGCGCTCAACAAGGTCAGCGAGACCGCGGGCGCGGCGAACTTCACGACTGGCTACGCCGACGGCAACTACCTGCTGCTGTCGAGCGATCGCCGCGTCGACGGCGTGATGCTCGACGCGCTGATCCAGGAGCAGAAGGATAACGACCTGATCCCCAAGGTCGTCACCGGCCTGCTCGCCCACCGCAAGGCCGGGCGCTGGCTCAACACGCAGGAGAACACGTTCATCCTGCTCGCGCTCGATCGCTACTTCCAGACCTACGAGAAGGTGACGCCGGACTTCGTCGCGCGCGTGTGGCTCGGCAAGGACTACGCGGGCGATCACGCGTTCAAGGGCCGCCAGACCGACTACTTCAACATCGACATCCCGATGGCGTTCGTCGCGTCGCACGACACACCCGTGCCAGGGGCCAAGGACCTCACGATCCAGAAGGACGGCAAGGGCCGGCTCTACTACCGCGTCGGCATGAGCTACGCGCCGGCGAGCCTCAAGCTCGAGCCGGCCGACTACGGCTTTGTCGTCGAGCGGCGGTACGAGCCCGTCGACGATCCGAAGGACGTCGTGCGCGAGAAAGATGGAACCTGGCACATCAAGGCGGGGTCACGGGTGAGGGTGAAGCTGACGATGGTCAACGAGAACCGCCGCTACCACGTCGCGCTCGTCGATCCGATTCCCGCCGGCCTCGAGCCGATGAACCCGCGGCTCGCGGTGACCGGCCCGATCCCGACCGACCCCAAGGAGCAGCAGTCGCGCGGCAAGTACTGGTGGTGGTACGGCCCCTGGTACGAGCACCAGAACATGCGCGACGAGCGCGTCGAGGCGTTCGCGTCGCTGCTCTGGGAAGGCGTCCACGAGTACGAGTACGTCGCCCGCGCGACGACGCCCGGCAACTTCGTCGTTCCGCCGCCGAAGGCCGAGGAGATGTACATGCCCGAGACGTTCGGGCGCGGCGGCAGCGATCGCGTCATCGTCGAATAGGGAGGGATCGTGAAACTACGCGTACTGGCTCTGGTGCTCCTTGCCGCGTGCGGCAGCAAATCCGACAAGCCGCCGATCAAGAAGACCGCGCCGATCTCCGATGCGCTGAAGAAGGCGGACAAGGACATCCCCGACGGTCTCGACCTGCGCCTGTCCGACGGCAAGCAGGGACCGCCGCCGTTCGACAAGACGAAGCTCGCGCCGGCAAAGAAGCTCGGCGCCGCCGACGTCCAGGCGCTGCTCGCGCGTGCCGAGCCGCTGAAGGTCGACGCGTCCGACTTGAAGGACTTCGCGCTGCGGCCATCGTCGCAACCGCCACCGCGGACGGGCCAGACGATCAAGGACAGCTTCCCACCGCCGCCGTCGTCGTTGCTTCCGCCGAAGCCGAACGACGCCGGCAAGGATCTGACCGTGCTGCGCTGGATGCCCGAGGGCGCGGTGCCGCTCGCGCCGGAGCTGTCGGTGACGTTCAGCCAGCCGATGGTCGCCGTCACGTCGCAGGACGACGCGGCGAAGTTTCAGCCGGTGAAGCTCGTGCCGGAGCCGAAGGGCAAGTGGCGCTGGCTCGGCACGCGCACGATCCTGTTCGACCCCGAGGTCCGGTTCCCGCAGGCGACGACGTACAAGGTGACCGTGCCGGCCGGCACGAAGTCGGCGAACGGCGGCACGCTCGCGAAGGAGGTCAGCTTCTCGTTCGAGACGCCGGCCGTGAAGATGATCAACCACTGGCCGAACGATCACCGGCCGCAGAAGCTCGATGCGCCGATGTTCATCGAGGTCGATCAGAAGATCGACGCGCAGGCGGTGCTCGGCGCGATCAAGGTACGCGTGCCCGGCGCGAGCAACTCGTCCGATCCGTGGGGCGGCGGCGGCAACACGCACGCCGTCGGCATCCGCATGCTCGACGCCAAGGAGATCGAGCAGGACAAGACGATCAAGAACCTGATCGAGACCGCGAAGAAGAACGGCCACGACGGCCGGTGGATCGCGTTCCGCGCGGCACAGCCGCTTCCGGCGGACAGCACGATCACGATCGAGCTGCCTCCCGGCGTGCCGTCGGCCGAGGGCCCGAACAAGACGAAGGACAGCCAGTCGTTCACGTTCAACACGTACCCGCCGCTGCGTCTCGAGCAGGCGCGGTGCGCCTACAACAACGAGTGCCGTCCGGGCATGGGCCTGTCGTTCATCTTCAACAACCCGCTCGACGACGAGAAGTTCGACGACAAGCTCGTCAGCGTGTCGCCCGCCATCCCGGGCATGCACGTCGTGCAGAGTGACCGCGTCGTGTCGATCATCGGCATGACGAAGGCGCGCACGACCTACAAGGTGACGATCGGCAAGGCGCTCACCGACGAGTTCGAGCAGACGCTGGGCAAGGAGGAGACGCGGACGTTCAACGTCGGCGATGCGAGCCCGACGTTCTTCGGCCCGAGCGGCATGGTCGTCCTCGATCCCGCGGGCATGAAGCCGACGCTCGACTTCTTCTCGACGAACTACGAGGCGCTGAAGGTCCGCATCTACAAGGTCGAGCCGGGCGACATCGCCGCGTTCGGCAAGTACATGCGCGAGCAGTGGAACAAGGATCACCCGCCGCCGATTCCCGGCCGCAAGGTGTTCGACCAGCTCGTGAAGACGAAGCTCGCGCCGAACGAGCTCGTCGAGACCCAGCTCGATCTGCAGCTCGCGCTCAACAAGAGCGGCTTTGGCCACGCGATCGCGATCGTCGAGCCGCACCCGTGGAAGGAGAAGTGGGATCCGCCGCGGATGATCGCGTGGGTCCAGTCGACGCACCTCGCGGTCGACGCGCACGTCGACGGCGAGAACCTCCTCGCGTTCGCGACCGACCTCGCGACCGGCAAGCCGCTCGAGGGCGTCGACCTCGTGATCAAGCCGTACGGCATCACCGGCAAGACCGACGCGCGGGGGCTCGCGACGATGCCGCTCGCGCCGGCGCAGAAGGGCGCGCACTACGTGCTCGCGACGAAGGGCGATGACTCCGCATTCGTCGGCGAGGACAGCATGTACTGGGACGACTACGGCAGCTGGTACAAGCAGCCGCGCGACAAGCAGCTCGCCTGGTACGTGATCGACGATCGCAAGATGTACAAGCCCGGCGAGGAGGTCTCGCTCAAGGGCTGGCTGCGCATGGTCGACTACGGCAAGCGCGGCGACGTCGGCGGGCTCGGCGGCGCGGTCGAGAAGATCAGCTACAAGGTCACCGACAACGTCGGCAACGAGATCGCGAAGGGCACGATGCCGGTCAACCCGATCGGCGGCTTCGACACGAAGTTCACGCTGCCGAAGACGCCGAACCTCGGCTACGCGAACGTGCAGCTGACGGCGACCGGCAGGATGACGAGCTTCCACTCGCACGGCTTCCAGATCCAGGAGTTCCGCCGTCCCGAGTTCGAGGTGTCCGCGCAGGCGAGCACCGGGCCGTTCCTCGTCGGTGCGGGCGGCGACGTCACGGTGTCCGCGAAGTACTTCGCCGGTGGCGCGCTGCCGGGTGCGCCGGTCAACTGGTACGTGACCGCGAACCAGACGTCGTTCACGCCGCCCAACCGCGACGACTACACGTTCGGCCAGTGGGAGCCGTGGTGGGGCTACCGCAGCTGGTACGCCGACGACGATGACACTCGGTTCAAGGGCCAGACCTCGTGGACGCACGCCGGCAAGACCGACGCGCTCGGCGAGCACGTCCTGCACATGGACTTCCTGTCGGCGAAGCCGTCGATGCCGATGTCGGTCAGCGCGAGCGCGAGCGTCCAGGACGTCAACCGCCAGCAGTGGACCGCGTCGACGTCGTTGATCGTCCATCCCGCGGATCGCTACGTCGGCATCAAGACGAAGAAGCCATTCGTCGAGAAGGGCCAGCCGTTCGACATCGACGTCATCGGCGTCGACCTCGAGGGCAAGGCGGTCCCGGGCGCGAAGATCGAGGTCAAGGCCGTGCGCCTCGACTGGGAGTACAAGAAGGGTCGCTACACGCAGAAGGAAGCCGACCCGCAGACCTGCGCGGTCGTCGCGAAGACGGACGCGGTGCCGTGCGAGTTCCAGACGCCGAAGGGCGGCACGTATCAGGTCAGCGCGCTGATCCTCGACGACAAGGGCCGCGCGAACCAGACGAAGCTGACGTTCTGGGTGTCGGGTGGTGATCAGCCGCCGGCGCGCGAGGTCGCGCAGGAGCAGGTGCAGCTCATCCCCGACAAGAAGGAGTACACGCCGGGCAACACGGCGGAGATCATGGTGCAGGCGCCGTTCTATCCGGCCGAGGGCATCGTGACGTGGCGCCGCAGCGGCATCGTCAAGACCGAGCGCATCACGCTGACCGGGCCGACCGCGTCGCTGAAGGTGCCGATCACCGACGACCTCGTGCCGAACCTCTACGTCCAGGTCGACCTCGTCGGCGCCGCGGCGCGCACCGACGACAGCGGCAATCCCGATCCGAAGCTGCCGAAGCGTCCGGCGTACGCGGTCGGCAGCATCAACCTCGCGGTGCCACCGAAGCAGCGCACGCTCGCGGTCATCGTGACGCCGAGCGCGGCAAAGGTCGGCCCGGCGGAGCAGGCGAAGTTCACCGTCGAGGTGAAGGACGCGGCGGGCAAGCCGGTCGGTGATGCCGAGGCGGCCGTGATCGTCGTCGACGAGGCAGTCCTGTCGCTGTCGGGGTACGTGTTCCCCGATCCCGTCGACACGTTCTACGCGCAACGCGGTCCCGACACGCGCGATCACTACGAGCGCGCGTACGTGAAGCTCGCGAAGCCCGACGTCACGAAGCTCGCCGAGGACAAGAGCGGCTTCGGTACGCGCGGCGGCGGTCCCGGCGGCGGCGGTGGCGACATCGTCGCGACCGGCGCGATGGCCGACATGGAAGCCGAGGAGAAGCCGATGGCCGCGCCCGCGCCCGCGATGGCGCTCGACGAAGGCAAGATGGGCAAGAAGGAGTTTGACCGCGCCGAGGGCCAGTACAGGATGCGGCGCGCGGACAGCGATCAGACGCTCGCGCGCCAGGAGGCGATCGAGCAGGCGCGCAACGCCGGTGTTCTCGGCGCCCTCGCGAAGAACAAGAGCACGCCCGACGAGCCGCCGCCGCCCGTCGCGATCCGCTCCAACTTCAACCCGCTCGCCGCGTTCTCGCCGGCCGTCAAGACCGGCCCCGATGGCAAGGCGACGATCGAGGTGAAGATGCCCGACAACCTGACGCGCTACCGCGTCATCGCGGTCGCCGTCGCCGGCGAGAAGCAGTTCGGCAAGGGCGAGAGCTCGATCACGGCACGCCTGCCGCTGATGGTCCGTCCGTCGCCGCCGCGCTTCCTCAACTTCGGCGACACGTTCAAGCTGCCGGTCGTCATCCAGAACCAGACCGACGCGCCGATGACGGTCCGCCTCGCGGCGCGCACCGCCAACGCGACGCTCACCGACGGTGCCGGCCGCGAATTCACCGTGCCCGCGAACGATCGCGTCGAGGTCCAGCTGCCCGCCGCCGCCGAGATGGCGGGCACCGCGCGCTTCCAGGTGATCGGCGCCGCGGGCAACGCGAGCGACGCGGCGAACCTCGAGCTGCCGGTGTGGACGCCGGCGACGACCGAGGCGTTCGCGACGTACGGCGTGATCGATAACGGCGCGATCGCGCAGCCCGTCGAGCTGCCGGGCAAGGTCGTCCAGCAGTTCGGCGGCCTCGAGATCACGACGGCATCGACCAACCTGCAGAGTCTCACCGACGCGGTCATCTACCTCGTGAAGTATCCGTTCGACTGCGCCGAGCAGCGCAGCTCGCGCATCCTCGCGCTCGCGTCGCTGCGCGACGTCCTCGCGGCGTTCAAGTCGAAGGACCTGCCGAGCGCGGCCGCGATGGAGCACTCGGTCGAGGTCGATATCGAGCACCTGTCGCAGATGCAGAACTACGACGGTGGCTACGACTACTGGGAGCGCGGCCACCCGAGCCAGCCGTACCTCAGCGTCTACGTGACGCAGGCGCTGCTCAAGGCGAAGGCGAAGGGATACACGGTCCCGCAGTCGATGCTCGATCGGGGCAGGCAATTCCTCCGCAACATCGAGAACTACTACCCCTGGTACTACTCGCCCCAGGTTCGCTGGGCGATCAGCGCGTACGCGCTCTACGTCCGCAAGCAGATGAACGACGTCGACATCGCGAAGGGCAAGAACCTCATCACGCAGGCCGGCGGCATCGAGAAGCTCCAGATGGAGACGCTGGGCTGGCTGCTCGGGACGTTCACCGGCAACGCGCAGGCGCAGGCCGAGCGCACCGCGATCGTGCGCCACGCGATGAACAAGGTCAGCGAGACCGCCGGCGCCGCGAACTTCACGACGAGCTACGGCGACGGCAACTACCTGATGCTCTCGTCGGACCGGCGCGTCGATGGCGTGATGCTCGAGGCGCTGATCCAGGAGCAGAAGACGAGCGACCTCATCCCGAAGCTCGTCACCGGCCTGCTCGCGCACCGCAAGGCGGGCCGCTGGCTGAACACGCAGGAGAACGCGTTCGTCCTGATGGCGCTCGACCTCTACTTCAAGACCTACGAGAAGACGACGCCGAACTTCGTCGCGCGCGTGTGGCTCGGCAACGACTACGCCGGCGATCACGCGTTCAAGGGCCGCACGACCGAGTACCACCAGATCGACATCGCGATGAAGGACGTCGCCGCGCACGACACACCCGTGCCGGGGGCCAATGTGCTGACGATCCAGAAGGACGGCGCCGGCCGCCTCTACTACCGCATCGGCATGAAGTACGCGCCGGCCGACTTCAAGCTACCGCCGGCCGACTACGGCTTCGTCGTCGAGCGTCGCTACGAGGCCGTCGACGATCCGAAGGACGTCACGAAGGACAAGGACGGCGTGTGGCACATCAAGGCGGGCGCGCGCGTTCGCGTGAAGCTGAACATGGTCAACGAGAACCGGCGCTATCACGTCGCGCTCGTCGATCCGATGCCCGCCGGCCTCGAGGCGATGAACCCCGAGCTCGCGACGACCGGTCCCATCCCGACCGATCCCACCGAGCAGAAGGAGCGCGGTGCGTACTGGTGGTGGTACGGCCCCTGGTACGAGCACCAGAACCTGCGCGACGAGCGGACCGAGGCGTTTGCCTCGATGCTGTGGGAAGGCGTGCACGAGTACAGCTACGTCGCGCGCGCGACGACGCCGGGCAACTTCGTCGTCCCGCCGCCGAAGGCAGAGGAGATGTACATGCCCGAGACGTTTGGGCGCGGTGCGAGCGATCGCGTGATCGTCGAGTAACGCGCTCGTAAGCTCCCGCACGCATCACGCGCCCGATTGATCCCGCGATCGATCGGGCGCGATGATGCGCGCGTATGTCGGTCTTGTTGGTCGTCGGGTTGTTGTTCGATCTGTTGCTGGTCGGCGTCATCATCGTCGCGGGAATCGCCATCGCGCTGCACTTCGGAGGCGTCGGCATGCGCGCATGCCCGGCGTGCGGTCACAGCGCGCTGATGACGGTCCAGGCCGCGCGGACCGACGGCCGCCTGCGGATGCTCCAGTGCATCGACTGCCGTGCGTCGTTCTCCGTGACGCTCGACGGCTCGCTGCGCGTCGAGCCGACGTCGCAGAGCTAGATCAGCCGCTCTTCGCTTCGAGGCGCGAGACTCGCTCGCGTAGGTCCTCGATCGCCACGTCGGCCCGATTCTTCACGTAGCGGCCGAGCATGATCAGCTGCGTGGCGAGGTCGCGAACGGTGTGTTCGACGATCGATAGACGTTCGTTGGTCTGATCGATGCGTGTCGAGAGGCCATCGATCCGCGTGCTCAGGTTCTTGTCGAGCGTATCGACACGATCGTTCGTGCCTCGCACCGCATCGCGGATGTCTTTCAGGATCGCGATCGCGATCGCGATCTCGGAGTCCGTCACGGCTACCTCCAAATGTACCGCGCAGGTTCGAGCGAGACCAAGGCCGAATCCGCGAGCGGCTCAACCATGCGGATCGACTGCCCATGTCGAGCTCGGTGTCCGTGCTGCGGATTCGTTGTCCGGCAGCCGGCGGACCGCGGACGCCGTCAGCGCAGGCCGGCCTTGCCGAGCAGGCGGTGCATGTGGACGCGGTCGACGCCGGCGGCGCGCGCTGCGGCGCTGACGTTGCCATTGTGTGCGGCGAGCAGCTCCTCGAGGTAGCGGCGCTCGACGTGGCGCAACCACTTCTCGCGGACGTCGCGCAGCGGCTGCGTGATGTCGATCGTCGGCTCGCTCGGCGCGACCGGTGCGAGCGCGCTCTCCTGCCGCGCGAGACACGACTCGACGTAGTTGCGCAGCTCGCGGACGTTGCCGGGCCAGCCGTGGCGGAGCAGCTCGGGCACGAGCTCGCCGCCCGACAGTGCACGCGCCATCGCCGACTCGCGATCGCCGAGCTTGTCGAGGATCGACTCGACGAGCATCGGGATGTCGGTCGTGCGCGCGCGCAGCGGCGGCATCGCGACGACGATCACCGCGAGCCGGAAGTAGAGGTCCGAGCGAAACCGCCGTGCGTTGACCTCGGCCTTGAGGTCGCGATTGGTCGCCGCGACGATGCGGACGTCGACGGGGATCCGCTGCGTCGAGCCGATCCGCTGGATCTCGCGGCGATCGATCACGCGCAAGAGCTTTGGCTGCAGCTCGAGCGCGAGCTCGCCGATCTCGTCCAGGTGGAGCGTGCCGCCGTGCGCGGCCTCGAACGCGCCGATGCGACCGCCGGGCGCCGCGCCGGTGAACGATCCGGGCTCGTAGCCGAACAGCTCGGCCTCGAGCAGGTGGCCGGGAATCGCGCCGCAGTCGACGACGACGAACGGGCCATCGCGGCGCGCGCTCTCGGTGTGGATCGACTCCGCCGCGAGGTCCTTGCCCGTGCCGCTCTCGCCCTGCAGCAGCACCGTGCTGCTCGAGCCCGCGGCTGCCTCGAGCAGCGGGTAGATCTTGCGCATCGCGATCGACGCGCCGCGGACCTTGCCGAAGTGATCGCGCGGCGACAGCACGACCTCGACCTCGCGCGCGCCGATCTCGAAGCGGAGCTCGGTGCGGCCGAGCGTCAGGAGTGCGCCGTTGCGCAGCGGCGCCTCGATCACGGGCACGCGATCGACCACCGTGCCGTTGCGGCTGCCGAGATCGCGGACGAACGGGTGGCCGTCCTCGATCCGGATCTCGCAGTGGAACTTCGACATCGTCGAGTCGTCGATCACCAGATCCGCGCGCGGATCGGCGCCGATCACCATGCGCTCCTTGCCGAACAGCTGGTGCGCGCCGTCGCCGGCGGCGCCGACGAGCGTCAGCCGGCACTCGCGCACCGTGATCTTCGAGGGAAGTGACGAGGGCAGGGCCTCGGTAGCACGTACGTCGTCATTCGACATCGGTCGGTACCTCTCGTGTCGACGTCATCAGTCGAGCGTCTCGCCGGTCTTCGTCTTCGCTCCGGTCTTCGTCGTCTCGGTCTTCGTCCCCATCTTTGTCCCGGTCTTCACGCCATGCTTCTTGCGCCGGATCGGCTTCTTCGCGCGGGTCGACGCGGGGTCGGGTGTCGCGTCGACCTCGGCCGGTTCGCCTTCGGCGGGCTCGTCGTCGGGCGCCGGCGCTTCGGCCTCGACGGGCGGCAGCGTCGGCTCGGGCCTCTCGGCCGGTGCCGGCAGGGAGGGCGCGGCGTCGGGGAAGGCGAGCTTCGCGACCGCGATCGCACCGCCGACGAGCACGACGACGGCACCGAGCACGATCGCGATGAACGTCATCGGCCAGGTCTTGCGCTCGTCGGCCGCGCGCAGCGGCATCAGATCGCGCGTCGTCGGGAGCTCGTCGCCCGGGCTCGGCGACGGGGCAGGCGGCGCGGCGAAAATCGCGCCGACGTCGGCGGTGATGCGTTCCTCGGGCTCGGCGACCGGCTCGCGCAGCGCGCGCGCGACGTCGGCCATCGACGCGGGACGGCGGCCCGGATCGCGCTCGAGGCAGCGCGCGATCAGCGCCGAGAGCGCCGGCGAGATCGGTGCGAGCTCCGCGGCGCGCAGCGGCGTGTCGACGAGCTGCGGCAGGCGGCCGTCGGCGAACTCCTCGAATGGCAACCGGCCGGTCGCGAGCTCGAACATGACGACGCCGAGTGCCCAGATGTCGACGCTCGGCGTGATCAGTCCCGATGCGAGCTGCTCCGGCGCCATGTACGCGAGCGTGCCGATGCGGCGGCTCGTCACGACGGCGGAGCCCTCGCCGAGAGACTTCGCGATCCCGAAGTCGACGATCGTCGGCACGTCGCCGCGCATCATCACGTTGCCGGGCTTGAGGTCGCGGTGGACGATGCTCCGTGCGTGCGCGGCGGCGAGGCCGTCGGCGATCGCGGCACACAGCACGCGCACCTCACCCTCGGCGAGCCGGCCGTGCGCGGCGAGGCGCGCCGACAGCGACTCGCCGGTGATCCGGTCCATGACGAGGTAGCAGGATGCGCTCGCGTCGTCGCGGCCGAAGTCGAGGATGCGGACGACGTTCGGATGATCGATCTCGCGCGTCCGCGCCGCCTCGGCGACGAACGCCTCGACGATCGCCGGCTCGCTCGCGAGCTCGCTACGCAGGAGCTTGACCGCGACGCTATCGCCAAGAAACCGATGTTTCGCGGCGTACACCTCGCTCGTCCCGCCGCGGCCGAGCAGCTCGCCGAGCGCGTAGTTACCGACGATGCGTGGTGTAGCCGCTGTCATCTTCGAGGGTCGCGCGTTAATGTCGCACGAGATGCGCGCGCTGGTGGTGCCGATCGCGATTGCGGTCCATCTCACCACGGGTCTGCGCGCATACGCGGGCGATGGACCGAACCAGGTCGACGAGAAGACCGCGCTCGCGCACCTCGACAAGGGTGTCGCGGCGTTCCGCGCCGGCAAGTTCACCGACGCGTTGCGCGAGCTGACGATCGCCCACGACCTAGCGCCCGACAAGCCGAACCCGTTCCGCTGGCTCGCGCTGACCGAGATCCAGCTCGGCGACTGCGCGAGTGCACTCGGTCACATCACGGAGTTCCTCGCGCGCGTGCCGCCCGCCGACGAGCGCGTCGCCGAGATGGCGCGCTGGAAGGAGCTGTGCAGCCGCACCGGCGTGCTGCGCGTCGACTCCGTGCCGAGCGCCGCGACCCTGCACATCGATGGCGCCGTCGTCGGGACCACGCCGTACCGGTCGCTCGCGATGCGCTCCGGCTCGCACACGCTCGTCGCCGATCGCGCAGGCTTTCGCTCCGCGTCGCGCACGATCGACCTCGCGGCAGGCAGCGACCTCGACGTCAAGCTGACGCTCCAGCGCGAGCAGCCCGGCATCACCGAGCGCTGGTGGTTCTGGCCGGCGGTCGGCGTCGTCGCGGTCGGTATCGCCGGCGGAGTCGTCTACGCGGCGACGCGTGGCGAGACGACCGTGCTGCCACCGATCCACTGCACCAGCGCGGGGTGCATGCCGTGAAGCGATCACTCGCGCTCCTCGCGCTCGCCGCCTGCAATGGCGACGTCGATCCGTGCGCGGGCCTCGGCACGTGCATCGCGCTCGACATCCAGTCGTCGACCGTCGAGCGCGTCGATCACCTCGAGCTCGACATCCTGTACGGCGCGCTGCACTCGACGCCGACCACCCAGCCATCGGGCGGCGGCACCGCCGACCTCCCGCTCGCGACCGGGATCGAGCTCGACATCACCGCCGCCACCGAGGTCGGCATCGTCGCCGCCGGCAAGCTCGCCGGCACGGTGCTCGGCACCGGCGCCGCGCGCACGACGATCGCGCCGGACGCGCACGTCACGCTCTCGATCGAGCTCGCACCTGTCGCGGTCTGCACCGCCGGCGGTCACTACTGCGGCGGAGACAAGCTCGCCGGCGATCCGATGACGCTCTACACGTGCAATGCCGGCGGTGTTCCGATCGCGCGCGGCCGGTGCGAGGGCGGCTGCGAGACGCGGCCGACCGACGACGATGTCTGTCGCGGCGTCGGCGGCACCTGCATCGATGGGGGCCGCTACTGCGGCGGCGACAAGGTCGACGGCGATCCGCGCACGCTCTACACGTGCATGGCCGGCGTCGGCCAGAAGATCCGCGAGTGCCCCGATGGCTGCGTCGTCGCTCCCACGGGCCAGAACGACGACTGCAGGTAACGTCACGGGCAGGTCGGCGCGACCTGGCCGTCCGAGCCGGTCGACACGTACGCGTCGGCGATGTAGCCCGATCCGATCTTGTCCCACAACGTCGACGTGCCGTACGTGCCGCTGATCGACTGGCCACGCTTCTGGCACGTGATGCGAACGGTCGCGCCATCGGCGACCGATCCGATCGCCGCGGTGCTCGTGCTCGTGCCGGCGCGGATCGTCAGCGGTGCGCCGGCCGTGTTGACGCGGCCCGTGACGCCACTGCCACCGCCGCCGCACGAGTTCTGGCTCGTGTAGTTCTTCGTCCCGAAGTACAGCGCCTGGCGACCGTCGAACGTCGCGCGGATCGCGACGCCACCCGAGCGCTCCTCGAAGTGGAGGTGCGGGCCGGTCGAGCCGCCGGTCGTGCCGACGGCGCCGATCTTCTGGCCGCGCGACACGGTCTGGCCGACCTTCACCGACTGCACCGAGAGGTGCGCGTAGCGCGTCGTGTAGCCGCTGCCGTGCGAGATCTCGACCCAGCGGCCGTAGCTGACGTTGCCCTCGTTGGCGACGCGCGTGACCTTGCCGCTCGCCGCGGCGACGACGGTGTCACCGCTGTCGTTCGCGCGGTTGAAGTCGACCGAGTTCTGCGGGCTGTGACCGGTGCGCGTCTGACCGGCCCAGACCTGGCCGCACGGGAACGGCAGCTGGAACACCGGACGACCCGCGGCGATCGTGTCGACCTCCTCGGCGGGCAGCGTGAACTCCTCGTGAATGTCGGATGACACGTCGCGGGGCAGCGGGCCTTCGTCCGACATCTCCTCGTCGCCGAGCGAGCTGGCCGGGTCGAGGTCTTCGACCTCTTCGGCGGCACAGGCGGTGAGCGCGAGAACAGCGAGCGAGGCGGTGAGGTGCGTGAATCGATTCGACATCCGTAGCTCCTTTTCCGATTGGCGAAGGGCCTTTCAGCAAGGCCGGGGCCACGGACTAACTGACTGGAACTACTGGCAACTGCGCTGGCCGCTGTGGCACCCGGTGTTACAGGTGCAGCCGCGTGTCCGCGCGATCAGGTGAGGCGCGCGAGGTCGTCGACCCCGAACGCCTTCTCGAGCTTCGCGACGTCGGCGACCGAGCGCTCGAACCCGCCCTCGCCGAGCATCTGCTTCTCCTTCTCCTCGAACTGTTCGCCGAGCTCCTCGTACTCGTGCTCGCTCACGATCTCCTTGAACGCGGGGAACAGCACCGTGTCCTCGCGCGCGGCGTGGGCGCGATACATGTGATTGAAGTGGCGCAGCGCCGCGGCGAGCGTCGCGCGGTCGGCGTCGGCGAGCGGCGCCTTCGACAGCGTCAGGATCTGCGCGGTGATCTCGCGGCCGACGTCGTGCTGCTTGTGGAGCGTCGTCACGAGCTCAACGTGCTTGCCGGCCTTCTCGAACCGCGGGAACACGAACTGCTCCTCGATCTTCTCGTGATAGTCCTCGATCACGTGCCGGACGATCCCGGCACCCGCGGCGAGCGCGTCGAGCGGGACCTCGCCCGAGGTCGCGAGGCGCATCGCCGCCTCGTCGTAGAGGTACATGACGCGGCGAAGGATCCCGTGCTCGCGCATCAGGTCCTCTGCCGGTGTGACCTCGTCCTCGTGGTCGTCGCGCGCGGGCGGCCGTGCGGCTCTCGTGCTGCCGGAGCAGCCAAGGACGAGCATCGCCGTGCCGCCGAGAAACCGTCGTCGATCGGTCGCCATGGTCGACATGTACCGCGCACCCACGTGCCCGCAACCGGGAGCGGTGACGTCTCACGGTGCCGTGTAGTAGGGTCGCGGCGTGACGGTGATCTTCATCGACGGCAACGACCTGCGCGCGGCGGAGATCCGATCGATCATTCCGAGCGTCGACCTCGATGTCGAGCAGCTCCAGACCGGCTTCGCGACGAGCGCGCCGGAGCCCGACAACAAGGCGCGCGACAAGGTGCGCGCGCACCAGGTCGGCGGCGCATGCTTTGCCGAGGCCGTCGATCTGACGACGATGGATGGCAAGAGCCTCCGCCTCGAGCTCGACAGCGAGAACGAGAACCGCTTCTGCAAGTGGTGGCGCGAGACGCCGGCGCAGATGCAGCTCCGGATCGCGTACCGCCGCGCCGCGGGTGGCGAGATCGAGGTCGTCGCCGCGACGTGCGTCGGCCGCATCGCCGACAAGCCCGCCGGGCCGCTGCTGCTCGGCTGGGACCGCCTGTTCGTACCCGACGGCGAGGACGCGACGCTGGCGCAGCTCACCGCCGCCGGCGAGGTCACCGCGTTCCGGCGCACCGCGTACGTCGAGGTCGCGAAGAAGCTCGGGCTGCTGTAGGACGTTCTAGCGACCGAGACAGCGCGCGGCGTCGCGCGTGGCGCGCTTCGGCATCGTCGCGACGAGCTTCTTCACGCGGTCGAGCCCGCGCGCGCCGAGCAGCGGCAGCGCCGCCGCGCGATCATCGCCGCACAGCGCCTGCGCCGCACCGAGCGCGACCTTGCGGTCTGCGTCGTCGAGCACCGTCTTCGCGAGCAGGCCGCGGACCTTCGCCGGCGTCGGCCGCGGGACGAGCGCGACCGCGGCAGCGCGATACGCGGGATCGCGATCGCCGAGCGCGACGCCGAGGTCAAAGCCCATCGCGCCGGGCTCGAGGACGACCGAGAGGGACGCGACCGTGTCGAGGGCGAGCACGCGCGTCTCGATCGGGTGCTCGCCGTTGCGCGCGATCGAGTCGAACAGCGCGCGCGCCGTCGTGACGTCGTCCGCGCCGAGGTCATCGGGCAGCTCGTGTAGCGCCAGCTCGCGCGCGATTGCCCGGGCCGAGGCTGCCGCCGGAATCGCGGTCCGCCGGTCCGGGCCGGCCGCGAGCGTCGCGAGGGCAGGGAGCAGCTCGGCGGGAGCTTCGACGAGCGGGGCGGCCGCGATCGCGGCGAGCCGGGTGGCGCGCGACGCCACGGTGAGGCCGGTCTCGACGGCCGCCGGTCCCGCGTTCACGCCCTGTCGCGTCGCCTCGTCGAGGTCCCCCTTCTCGTAGGCGTCGGTCATCGCGGGGATCCCCGCCGCCGCGAATATCCAGAGAAATCCTAGAGAAAAAATTGACATGGTGATTGGGCGTTCAGTACCGTCAATGCGTTCAGTAGGCTCGATCTACACGGGGTGCCATGGCCGACGCGTTGACTCAGAGGCAGAGGGAAATCCTCGATTTCATTTCAGCTTCCATCGTGGAGCGCGGCTTTCCGCCGACGCTACGAGAGATCGGAGAGCACTTCAACATCCGGTCGACCAACGGGGTGAACGACCACCTGAAGGCGCTCGAGAAGAAGGGTCACCTCCGTCGCGAAGATCTGAAGTCGCGCGCGATGCGTCCGGTCCTGCCGGATGGCTCGGGCGAGATTGTCCCGATGCGCCGCGCGGCGATGGGCACCGGGGACGTCCAGATCATCTCGACCGACGACGACATGATGGAGATCCCGATCCTCGGCAAGGTCGCCGCGGGTCTGCCGATCCTCGCCGTCGAGCAGGCGACCGACACCGTGAAGGTCGACAAGGTGCTCATCGGCGGCCACCGCGAGGTGTTCGGCCTCCGGATCGTCGGCGAGTCGATGATCGAGGACGGCATCTTCGATGGCGACTACGTCTTCGTGAAGAAGACGCCGAGCGCTCACACCGGCGACATCGTGGTCGCGATGATCGAGGGCGAGGCGACCGTGAAGCGCTACTACCCCGAAGGGGACCGCATCCGGTTCCAGCCGGCGAACTCGAACATGAGCCCGATCATCGTCCGCAAGGCCGACTTCAAGTCGGTCGACATCATCGGGATCGTGGTCGGCGTGTACCGCAAGCTCAACTGAGCGTGCGCCGTCGCGTGATCAACGTGTCGCGGTGATGCGCCGGCGCACCGCTCCTCACCGCTAGACTCACGCGTCTAACCGCGACGACTCCCGGAGGCTTCCCTTAGGGGAAAAACGGGCCAGTCCTCGTCGAGCTATGACCTCTCGTTGCCTCACATTTCAGGCAACAGCTTTCGGCATCGTGTGTGTCACACTGGGGGCCGGTGGTCCCAACGCGTCGCGCATATCGCAGCCGATGGCTGTGGGTCCCCGCCGTCGTGGTCAGTGTGACCGCACAAGGAAGCGCCGTTGCCGTCTATCAGGCGACGCGTCCGGAGCCGCAGCCGCGGTTGACGATCCGACTCGCCGGTGAGGGCGAAGGTCAGGTGCTCGTCACGCGCGTCGGCGATCTCGCTCCGTTGCTTCGCTGTGCGAAGGCCCGCTGCTCGGTCGATCTTCCGGCCGGCACGCAGGTCAAGCTGACCGCAGTACTCGGCGAGGACTCGACATTCGCAGGCTATGGTCAGTACCCGATGCGCACGCCGGAGGCGCTGAAGCCATGGCTTGGCGATCCTCTTGGCTCGTGCATCCCGTCGGACGTAGTAGAGGCGGCGTCGCGCGGTGACGTTCTCGACTGTCCCATCACGCTGAGCGTCGATACCGACGTGACCGCCGAGTTCGGTGAGGTCCCGAAGGAGATCCAGGTCGCCTTCGCCGACCCGGCGGAGATGGACAAGCTGATCAAGCCGCTCACCGAGGTCCCGCCGGTACCGATCGACGCGGAGAAGCTCGACGAGAAGCCGCCCGAGATCGCGATGATCAAGCCGCCTCCGCAGATCAAACCTCCGGAGCTCAAGCCGCCGCCTCCGCCGCCGCCGGACCAGCCCAAGCCGCCTCCACCGAAGGAGCCGCCACCGAACATGGTGATGGTCGAGGTGAAGGACGACAAGAACGTCAAGGACAAGGCTCCCGACGACGCCAAGCAGCTCTCCGACAAGAACCGCGATGTCGCGGAGGAGACGCGCGCGCAGAAGACGAACCTCGACAAGGAGTCCGAGGGCAAGTCCGACGCGTCCAAGGAGAGCGACGACACGAAGTCCGCCGAGATCGGTGGACCCGACGACAAGATCCGTCAGCTCGAGGAGACGACGCCGACGACCGACGAGCGCGCGAAGGAGACCGATCACTCGGGTGACAAGTCAGTCGCCGTGGGCGCGATCCGCGGCGAGGGCGGCGACAACGGTCAGGAAGGCACGGGCGATTCGACGCCCGGCGTCCTCGCGATGCGCGGCATCGGTGGCCGGGGCGACGTCGTCGACCAGAAGAACGACGGCAAGAAGGTCGGCAAGAAGGGCCTTCCCGGTATCAACACGAACATGGCGTTCAACGACTACGAACGCATCATGGGCAAGGAGAAGGTCGACGAGGAGCGCCAGGTCGCCGCGCGCAAGATGTCGAGCAAGAAGGGTCGGTGGGAGCGCAAGCTCGACGCGATCAAGAGCTCGCTCGAGAACTTCGTCCCCGACGTTCGCCCGGGCAACCAGACCGCGCTCAAGACCCGCGCGCATCCGTTCGCGCTCTACATCGCGCGCATGCACCGCCGCATCCACGAGCTGTGGGGCTTTGGCTTCCTCGAGGATCTCGATGACAAGGGCGCCGACTACGCGCTGAACGATCCGAACCTCTGGGTGAACCTCGAGGTGTCGGTCAATCCCGACGGCACGCTCCACAAGGTCACGATCGCCAAGACGTCCGGCAAGACCGAGTTCGACGTCGCCGCGGTCGACACCGTCATCAGCTCGGCCCCGTACGACGCGACGCCCGAGGCGATTCGCTCGGTCGATGGCCGCATCTACCTGCGCTGGGCCTTCTATCGCAACTGGCGCCAGTGCGGCACGTTCAACGTCGAGCCGTACATCCTGACCGACGTCCCCGACGACGGCGGCAAGGGCGCGCTCGACGACGGCGCGATGGTCGCCAACGTCGCGAAGCTCCCCGGCAAGCGCGGCCGCAAGCTGCCGCCGGGCGCGACCGACGCACCGGTGACGCCTGACGACGCGAGGTCCAAGCCGAAGGCCGGGCCCGAGTCGTCGGTGTCCGACAAGCAGGCCGTGTTCGCGGCGAACCTCTGGGTGAGCGCGTTCGCGACCGCGTCGGTCGACAAGCTCGTGAAGTACTCGACCGTCCCGTTCTACGCGGGCGGCAAGGTCGCCGCGGAGACCACGGCAGACCTCAAGGACATGTACTCCGGCCTCGTCGTCGAGTCCGGTCCGATGAAGGACTGGAAACTACTGTCGGCCGGCGAGTACTCCAGCGGCGGAACGTCACTGCCGGACGGCAATGTCGTTCTGCAGGTGCGCACCGCGAAGGAGAGCTTCGCGGTCGTGCTGACGCGAACGAAGTCGGGCGACTACCGCGCCACGCAGCTCGCGCGCTAGCCCGTCGCGACGACTTTGAGCACCTTGGCAGCGAAGAGACCCTTCGGTCCCTGCTGCTCTTCGTACTCCACCGTCGCTCCCTGATTGAGCGTACGGAATCCTTCGCCGGTGATCGACGAGTAGTGGACGAACACGTCCTTCCCGTCGTCTGCACGGCTGATGAATCCGTAGCCCTTGGCATCGTTGAACCACTTCACGGTACCGAGCGCCATCTTTACTGCCTCCCTATCAACGTAGCGGCCGACCCCTTGTGGCCGCCCAGAAACGGTTTGAACATTTGGCGCGTCTTGCCGAAAGGAGAATCTCGAGAAAACAGACTCTGCTCTGCAATTGTGCAGCGCCAACGAAACACTCGAAAAGTCACAGGTAATCGGGACCACGAGACGCGACTCAACGTCACAGAACAACTGCAGCGTGTAATGCGTTTCTAGTCCTCATGAGGCGTTTCGCCCCGTTGCTCGTCGTCGCCGCGTGTTCGGGTTCGGCGGACGACGCGAACGCGCCCAACAAGCAGAGATCCGCGAGGATTCCGTCGCGGACTACGTACGTTCCGGTACGGACAGGCGGTCACGGCAGTTCGATCGAGACGCTCGCGGTCAGCGACGACGGCACCGCGGCGCTGTCGCAGGATGCGTTCGGTGGTACCCGTCTGTGGCCCTCGCTCGACGGTCGTCGCGAGCCGGTGATCGTCGCGATGCCCGAAGCGGTCGACCTCGCAGTCGCGCACGACGCGACGGGCTACACGCTCGCGGCGCGCGACACCGTCGGTGGTCTCGAGCTCGTGCGAACCGCGAGCGATGGGCGCGTGACATCACGCGCGCGGATCGGTGCGGAGCCCGCGATCGAGCACGTCGCGATCGCGGCGCAGGGCGTGATCGTCTCGCGCGCCGATCAGACGCTCGATGTCTACGATGTCTCCGGCGTCGCGCGCGCGCATCTCGTCCCGGCGCCGGGCTCGCGCGTGCTCTCGATCGTGTCGCGCAACGATCACGTGATGGTGATCGTCGAGCGCGACAGGAAGTTCTACGGCCGCTGGCTCGCGGACGCGGCGTGGGGCTCCGAGACGGTGGAGCTGCCGCTCGACACCGCGAGCGTGCCGCCGATCGTGTCGTCGGACGGCGTCTCCGCGGTGCTCTCGCCGAGCGGGACCAGGCTCGCGGTCGGCGCCGGCGGCTACGTGTCACTCGTCGATCCGGCGGCGACGCAACCCGTGCACGAGACGCTCAGCCACGACGAGCATGTCGTCGGCAACCCGCTCGGGTTTCTCGACGACAACACGCTACTCGTGACGAACCCGTCGCGCCAGATGACGCTCTACACGCTCGACGGCCGCAAGAAGCCGACGACGATCAACGCCGCGATCCTCGCGATCGGCGATGGGGTCGTCGTCACCGCTGCGAAGGATGCGCTCGAGCTGACGACCGCCGATCACACGCTGTACCTCGGCTACGCCATCGGCTCGATGAAGCGCGTCGCGTTTCATCGCGAGGCGCTCGCGATCGGCAACAAGGAGTCACAGCCGCGCCCGCTCGACGCGAACCTCGCGATCGGGCAAGCGCTGGTGGTGTCCGACGATCCGCGAGAGCTCGCCGATGCGATGCCCCTCGACGACGGCAACGTCCTCGCACTCCACGCGCTCAACGGCTGGTACACGGTGTCGATCGTCGACCCGCGCACGAAGCAGACGGTCCAGGCGCTGAACCAGACGACGCGGACTCTGCGGCTCGTGTTCGATCCGAAGACGCAGCTCCTGGTCATGGCCGATGCGAAGGCCGTATTCCTCGTCAAGCGGACGCCGGCGACCAGACGGCTCGATCTCTGGTTCCGGATCGACGTCGATAACCCGATGCAGACGACCGTGTACCTGACGGACCCGGAGCAGGCGAACGGCGCGGTCGCGATGGTCGTGCGCAGTGTCGGAGGCAACGGCGCGTCGACCGTGCGCGCGATCCGCAGCGAGGACCTCGTGATCGGCAAGCCGGTCGTCGGCACGGTCGTGTTCGAGGGCGAGGGCTACGTGCCGTTCGTCGACCGCGCCGGCCACGTGTTCTCCGTGAGCGGTGAGGATGTCGTCGAGCACGCCGGCACGCAGGTGATCGCGACCTACGCCGGCGCGAAGCTGAGCGCGCTCGTGCCGAGCCCCGACGGTGCGTACATCGCCGCCCACGGCGCGAGCCGGATCCAGCTCTACAAGCGCGGAGGTGGCCTCGTGTGGGAGAAGGCGTCGCCGCTCGTCAGCGATCTCGGCTGGATCGACGGCAGTCTCGTCGGTGTGTTTGCCGGCGGGCTCGGCAAGCTCGATCTCGAGACTGGTGCGTTTGATCGACGTGCCTGTGGATGGAGCTTTGGCCTTGGAACGTTTCCTCCGCATGACCCGAGCGAAGGAGAGTCCGTCTGTGACGCGCGGTAGCCTCGCGCTGATCGTCGCCGTCGCCGCGTGCGGCCGCGCGGACCCGAGCCCGACCGCTGCCGCCGCGACCGAGC
>JAEWJO010000028.1 GCA_023386455.1 Pseudomonadota bacterium
TGCCGACCCAGCGCGCGACGACGGCTCCGCCGACACGCCCGGGGACCGGCAGCAGCCCGCCGGCGGCCTCGCGCGTGCCGACGCCGACCGCCGCGCCGAGCGTGATCCGCGTGCCCCCGTCACCGACGAACCCGCCGCAGAACGTGCCGCAGCCGGAGACCGGTCCCGTGCGCGTGGGGCGGACGTCGACGCCGCCGCCGGGGGCGCCCCTCGACGAGCCGGTGCCGCGGTCGGGCTCCGGGGCGTATCGCGTCTCGAACGACACCGGGACGCCGCGCATGACGCCGACCGGGCTGCCTCGCATGCCGGGCGACGCGGGCGCGTACCCTCCGTCGCGTCCGCGCGCTCCGGCGATCGCACGGCCGGCGCCGCCGGCTGCCCAGTCGCGCGTGACGACGGATCCCGCCGTGTCGCGCGTGCCGACTCCGGCCGCGACGTCGCGCACCCAGACGGATCCATCCGTCGGCCGGATGCCGTCGCCGCAGAACCCGGCCGTCGGCCGGTCTCCGTCGGATCCGACCATCGGCCGCGCTCCGTCGCCCCAGAATCCGGTCGTCGGGCGCGCTCCGACCGGGCCCGCCGAGTCCCGTACGGCGACCGGACCGTCCGTGACGCGGACGCCGACGTCGCCGAGCGTGACACGGACGCCGACCGGGCCGCAGCTGTCGCGGACGGGCACCGGACCTCAGATCTCGCGAACGACGTCGCCGTCCGGCGGGATCCCGTCGGCGATGAACCCGGCGGGCACCGGCAGCCACCGGACGGGCGAGGGCACGGCACCTCCGATGACGCGCCCGGTACCGCCGAGCGTCAAGCGAGCGCGTCGCGACTCGGCAGCGCTCGCCGAGATCGAGGATCTGCTCACCGAGAAGATCCCGCTCGTCGACCGCGGCGCCGACCACTTCGCGCTCCTCGGACTGCCGCAGGACGCGTCGCCGACGGACGTCCGGTCGGCGTACTTCTCACTCGCGCGCAAGCTGCACCCCGATCGGCTCGCCGCGATCGGCGTGTTCGACGACGAACGTCGCGCGCAGCGCCTGATGGCGCAGGTCAACCTCGCGTTCGCGGTCCTGAACGACCCGGCCAAGCGCGACGAGTACATGAAGCTCCTCCGCCGCGGTGGCGAGGCGGCCGCGAAGGCCGAGGATGCGAAGGCCGACGAGCTCGCGATGAGCGTGATGCGCGCCGAGGAGGCGTTCAAGCAGGGCGAGATGGCACTGCGCCGCGATCAGATCCAGCACGCGATCGACGCGTTCGCGATCGCCGTCGAGCTGCAGCCGCGCGAGTCCGAGTACCAGGCGATGCTCGCGTGGGCGCAGTTCGCCGGTGCGACCGACAAGACGGCGATCGCGCCGACGGTGCGCAAGACGTTGATGCGCGCCGCCGAGGACAACGACCGCTCGATCACCGCGAAGTTCTACCTCGGGCGCGTCGAGCGCATGCTCGGCCGCGAGAAGGAGGCGCTCGCGCACTTCCAGGACGTGCTTCGGATGAAGCCGAACCACTCCGAGGCGACGAGCGAGGCTCGCATCCTCGAGCAGCGGCTCAGGAACAAGCGCTGACGTCGCCGCGCCAGGCGGTCAGCGTCTCGGCGAGCTCGAACGCATCGCCGGCGTCGAGCGTGACGACTGCCTGCTTCTGCCATGCCTCGTTCATCCGGCGGAACCGGAGGAGCGCGACCTTCGGTACCTTCCACGCGCCGTCCTTGTCGCGCTCGCGAAACAGGACCGCGACGGTCGCCCAGCCGCGTGCCTCCCAGAACCGGCGGCGGAGCTGCTCGCGGACCTGCACGCCGTCGACCTCGAGGTCGTACTGGACCTCGTCGAGCTCGGCGACGGTCACGACACCGCCGGCGCGTCGCCCAGCTCGAGCTCGGTGACCATCGCGTCCCCGCTCATCACGTGGCCGCGGACCCTCGCGATGTGGTCGGTCGTCGTGCCGCCGTCCTCGACGCGGAGCTTCAGCTCCTCGCCGACCTCGAACAAGAACGGCGTCTGGACCCGGACGAGGCCGGGCGTTCGCTCGACGACGTCGAACACGTCGTGCGTGGCGGCACCTTCGACCAGGAGCACGCGCCCCGACATGACCGCGAGGTACCACGCACGCAGGAGCGCCTCAAGCTCTTCTACTAGAAGGCGCCTCGGGTTAACCTCGCAGCGTAGGATGCTCAAGCCTGTCGAGAAGCAGCGCGTCGCCGAGGAGATCGCCGAACAGCTGCGCTCACTGATCCTGAACGGTCAGTACCCGCCCGGCTCGAAGCTACCGCCGGAGCGCGAGCTGTCGAAGCGACTGCGCGTCAATCGTGCGTCGCTGCGCGAGGCGCTGAAGAAGCTCGAGCACCTCGGCCTCGTGCGGATCCGTCAGGGCGACGGCACGCGCGTCCAGAACTTCATGGAGACCGGCGGTATCGAGCTGGTGCAGCACCTGCTGCCGCTCGCCGGCGGCAAGCCCGAGCTGATCCGCGACCTCCTCGAGTTCCGTCGCATCTTCGGCCGCGAGATCGCGCGCCTTGCCGCGTCGCGCTCCGCCAAGGACAAGGACGGCCTCGCCAAGCTGCGGGCGCTCGCCGACAAGGCGGATCACACCGCGGGCGCGGCCGAGCTGTTCGATCTCGACTTCGACTTCTACGTCGCGATCGCCGCGATGTCGGGCAACCAGGTCATGCTGCTGCTCATCAACACCGTGCGCGACGGCGTGCGCGGCTTCATGCCGCTGCTCGCGAACCTCGCGGCGCCGCAGGAGTCGGTGCGCAAGCACCACCGCGAGCTGATCGCGGCGATCGAGAAGAGCGATGTCCCCGGGGCGGGTCGGATCGCCGACGAGTACCTCCGCATGGGGGCGGAGCTCGCGGCGCGGATGGGCGGTCGGCCGGAGCTGCAGCCGCAACCGCTCCCCGAGTAGCCATGCCGAGCCTCAGCCGGAAGGAGGTCGAGGAGATCGCGCTGCTCGCGCGCGTGCACCTCGAACCGGTCGAGCTCGAGGCAATGGAGGCAGAGCTCGGCGCGATCCTCGAGCACTTCGGCGCGCTCGCCGCGGTCGACACGACCGACGTGCCACCGATGACGCATGCCGTGCCGATGGACCTGCGGCTACGCGACGACGTCACCGCGCCGTCGCTCCCCGTCGACGAAGCGCTGCGCGCCGCGCCGGTGAAGCAGGACGGCGTGTTCGTCGTGCCCTCGATCATCCCGGGGAGCGAATGACCGAGTGGCTCTCCGTGGCGGACACCGCGCGGCGCATCGCCGCCGGTGAGCTCGAGGCGGTGCGCGTCGTCGACCGCTACCTCGAGCGGATTCGGGACGTCGATCGCGATATCGGCAGCTACCTCGCGGTCGACGCCGAGGGCGCGCGCGCGGCTGCGGCCGCGATCGACAAGCGCCGCGCCGCCGGCGAGAAGCTGCCGCCGCTCGCAGGCGTGCCGATCTCGCTGAAGGACGTGCTCGTCACGAAGGGCCTCGCGACGACCGCAGCGTCGAAGATCCTCGAGGGCTGGATCCCACCGTACGATGGCACCGTCGTCGAGAAGCTCCGTGCTGCCGGCGCCGTGATCCTCGGCAAGGTCAACTGCGACGAGTTCGCGATGGGTAGCTCGACGGAGAACTCGGCGTACCAGCCGACGAAGAACCCGTGGGACACGTCGCGCGTGCCGGGCGGCAGCTCCGGCGGCAGCTCCGCGTCGGTCGCGGCCGCCCTCTGTGCCGCGAGCCTCGGCACCGATACCGGCGGCTCGATCCGTCAGCCGGCGGCGTTTTGCGGGGTCGTCGGCCTGAAGCCGACGTACGGCCGCGTGTCGCGGTGGGGCGTCGTCGCGTTCGCGTCGTCGCTCGATCAGGTCGGCCCGCTGACGCGGACCGTCGAGGATGCGGCGCTGATGCTCGAGACGATCGCCGGCTTCGATCCGAAGGACTCGACGTCGCTCGATGCACCGGTACCGGCGTACACCGACGCGCTCGTCGGCGACGTCAACGGTCTGCGCGTCGGCCTGCCGCACGAGTACTTCGAGGGCGCGATCGATGCCGACGTCCGCGCGGCGCTCGATCGCACGGTCGCCCAGCTGAAAGATCGCGGCGCGATCGTCGTCGACCTCTCGCTGCCGCACACGTCGCTCGCGCTGCCGGCGTACTACACCGTCGCGCCGGCCGAGGCGTCGTCGAACCTCGCGCGCTACGACGGCATTCGCTTCGGCAAGGCCGCGCAGGGCGCGAAGGACCTCCTCGAACTCTACATGAAGTCGCGCGGCGCGGGCTTCGGCCGCGAGGTGAAGCGGCGCATCATGCTCGGCACGTACGCGCTGCGCTCGGGCTACTACGACGCGTTCTACAAGAAGGCGCAGCAGATCCGGACGCTGATCAAGCGCGACTTCGACAAGGCGTTCCAGCACGTCGACGTGATCCTCACGCCGACGACGCCGACGGCCGCGTTCGCGTTCGGCGCGAAGTCGAGCCCGCTCGACATGTACATGGGCGACGTGTTCACGCTGTCGTGCAACCTCGCCGGCCTGCCGGGCCTCGTCGTGCCGTGCGGGCTCACCGGCGAGAACCTGCCCGTCGGCGCGCAGCTGCTCGGCAAGCCGCTCGACGAGGCGACGCTCCTGCGCGTCGGTCACGTGATCGAGAGCTTCGACGCGCTCGGCGGAAAGCGGCCGCTGTCGTGAGCGAGCTCGCCAAGCTCCTCGAGACCTGGGAGCCGGTGATCGGCCTCGAGGTGCACGTCCAGCTCGCGACGCACTCGAAGGCGTTCTCGCCGTCTGCCGTCGAGTTCGGCGCGCCGCCCAACTCGCTGACCGATCCGCTCGTGCTCGGCATGCCGGGCACCCTGCCGTCGTTCAACCGCGCGGCGCTCGAGCTCGCGCTCAAGCTCGGCATCGCGACCGAGTCGAAGATCCGCGCGAAGTCGCGGTTCGCGCGCAAGCAGTACTTCTATCCAGACCTCCCGAAGGGCTACCAGATCTCGCAGTACGACGAGCCGCTCTGCGAGGACGGCCACATCGACATGATCCATGCCGGCACCGTGAAGCGCGTGCGGCTCGAGCGCATCCACCTCGAGGAGGATGCGGGCAAGAACACGCACGTCGGTCAGGTCTCGCACGTCGATCTCAATCGCGCGGGTGTACCGCTGTGCGAGGTCGTCACCGCGCCGGTGATCGGCGGCGCCGAGGAGGCCGCCGAGTTCATGCGCGCGCTCCATCGCCTCGTGCGGTGGCTCGAGATCTCCGAGGCTGACATGGAGAAGGGCCAGATGCGCTGCGACGCGAACGTGTCCGTGCGTCTGCGCGGTGAGGATCGCCTCGGCACGCGTACCGAGCTCAAGAACATCAACTCGTTCCGGTTCGTCCAGAACGCCGTCGAGAACGAGATCGTCCGCCAGATCCGGATCATCGAGGGCGGCGGCCGCATCATTCGCGAGACGCGCCTGTGGGACGCCGATACCGGCACCTCGGCCTCGATGCGCAGCAAGGAAGAGGCGAACGACTATCGCTACTTCCCCGACCCCGATCTGCCGCCGCTCGTCGTCGATGGCGGCGTGATGGCGAACATCCTGCGTGGCCTGCCGGAGCTGCCGAGCGCCCGCTTCACGCGCTACGTGGCCGAGGGCCTGTCGCCCGACGACGCGCGAACGCTAATTTCCGAGCGCGCGCTCGCCGAGTACTACGACGCGACCTGCAAGGTGCACCCCGGGTCGAGCTCCGCCAAGACGATCGCGAACTGGCTCCTCACCGAGCTGCTCGGCGCGCTCAACACCGCCGGCACGCACATCGCCGACTCGCCGATGCCGCCGCAGACGCTCTCGGATCTGGTCCGGCTCGTCGAGGACGGCACGATCAGCGGCAAGATCGGCAAGGAGATCTTCGCCGAGAGCTTCAAGACCGGCGAGGCGCCGGCGGCGATCGTCGAGCGCCGCGGCGTGCAGCAGATCTCGGACGAGGCCGCGCTCTGGGAGATCATCGACGGCATCGTCGCCGCCAACCCCAAGCAGGCGACCGAGTACGCCAAGGGCAAGGACGGCCTCTTCGGCTTCTTCGTGGGCCAGGTGATGAAGCAAACCCAGGGTCGCGCCAACCCCGTCATGACCTCGGACCTGCTGCACAAACGGCTCGGCCGCTAGATCCTGCGATGTTCCCGCGCAGCGCTAAGATCCTGATCATTCAGCTGATCGAGGAAGGCCGCCACGACATGCTTGACGCGGCGCTCGCCATGAGTAAAGTCCGCGATTCGTAAAAGCATTTTCGCGGAGCCAAGTGACATGTACGCCGTGATCCAAACGGGTGGAAAGCAGTATCGGGTCGAGCCGGGCAAGACCGTCGTGGTCGAGAAGCTCGACGGCGATGCCGGAGCCCAGATCGTGTTCGACCAAGTTCTCCTCGTTTCGTCGGGTGACGGCGGCAGCGTGACGGTGGGCCAGCCCCTCGTCGCCGGTGCCAAGGTCACCGCCGAAATCGTCGAGCAGACTCGCGGAGACAAGCTCGTTGTCTTCAAGTT
Organism: Pseudomonadota bacterium; assembly: GCA_023386455.1. GTDB lineage: Bacteria > Myxococcota_A > Polyangia > Haliangiales > Haliangiaceae > JABFXX01. The sequence goes on from JAEWJO010000028.1 coordinate 6,480, forward strand.
CCGCCGCCGCAAGAACTACGTCCGCCGCAACGGTCATCGTCAGGACGTGACCGCGGTGAAGATCGCCGAGATCAAGGCCTGAAGAGGTAACGCGTCATGGCACACAAAAAAGGACAAGGCTCGACTCGTAACGGTCGCGACTCCAACCCGAAGATGCGCGGTGTGAAGCGCTTCGCGGGTCAGAACGTCAAGGCCGGCAGCATCCTCGTTCGCCAGGTGGGCACCAAGTTCCACGCGGGCGAGAACGTCGGCATCGGCCGCGACTGGACGCTGTTCGCGAAGGTCGATGGCCTCGTGAAGTTCGAGCGCCACGGCAAGTCGAAGATGCGCGTCGCGGTGTACCCGGCCGACGCCGCCGCGGCTGCCTGATCGTCACAATCCGCTGATCGCTAGCTGGCCCGCTCGAGCAATCGACGCGGGCCTTCGATCGTTTCGGCGTGCGGCCGCGCGCGAACGACCGAGCTCGTTTGTCCGCTCATCGGTCGTGTGCTCATCGCGACACCCCGGATCGAGACGTCGGTTGGAGACGTCGGTTGGGTGACACCCGGATCGAGGCGTGCTGTCCGGCTAACGGTTGGGTGACACCCGGATCGGGGCGTGCTGTCCGGCTATCGGTTGGGTGACACCCGGATCGAGCCCCCGGATCGAGCCCCGGGTCGAGGCCACGATCAGGTCACGATCACGTTCACGTCGACGTTTGCGTGGACGTTGTCCGCTCATCGGTTGGGTGACACCCGGATCGAGAGCCCCGTGTCCGGCTATCGGTTGGGTGACACCCGGATCGTGACACCCGGATCGAGCCCCGGGTCGAGGCCACGTTCAGGTTCACGTTCACGTTCACGTTCACGTTCACGTCCGAGGTACGTCCGCTCATCGGTCGGGTGACACTCGGATCGACCGGGTGACACTCGGATCGACCGCCGGGATCGGGACGTCCGGCAGCCGGACGCCCTACGTGAGCGACGCGACACGCGCGCCGAGCTGATCGACGACCGCCGCATCGTGCGTCGCGAGGATCGCTGCGCCGCCACCGGCCGCGTGGTCCTTCACGAGCGCCACGAGCGCATCGAGGCGCTTCACGTCGAGGCCGTTATCGGGCTCGTCGAGCACGAGGAGCTTGGGCGGGCCGAGCAGCGCGGCCGCCAGACAGGCGCGCCGGCGCTGACCGAGCGACATGCGCTCGAGGGCGACCTCGGCAAGCTCGTCGAGACCGAGGCGCTCGACGAGTGCCGGCGAGGGAGCCTCGGCACCGCGGCTGGCCGCGCACAAGGCCCACAGCTCGCTGCCGCGCAGGAAGCCCGGCGCGTCGGCGTTCTCCGGCACGTAGCCGAGTGCCTTACGGGCTGCGGCGCGCGCGTGCGCATTGCCCCAGACATTCGCGCCATCGACGACGATCCGGCCGTCGGTCGGTGCGAGCACACCGGCGATCGCCATGAGGAGCGTCGACTTGCCCGAGCCGTTCTTGCCGACGAGCGCGACGATCTCGCCGGCCATCGCCTCGAGCGCGAGGTCCTCGACGATCGTGCGCCCGCCACGCCGCACGTTCAGGCGCTCGACGCGCAGGACAGCTTCGGTCGAGCGAGCGACGCTGATCGGAAGGGGCGTGCGCCGCGTCGTGGGAACCGTCATGACGTCCTCGCGGTGAGCGTCGCGGCGATGCCGAGTGCGAGCAGGCCGACGACGCCGGCGGCACCGAGCCAGACGAGGCA
>JAEWJO010000077.1 GCA_023386455.1 Pseudomonadota bacterium
ACGCGCAGGCGCTGGCCGCTGCTGCTCGGCGGCCTCGCCGTCGTCGGTGCGCTCGCCGCCACGATCTCGTTCACGATGTCGCGCGGCGACGACAAGAAGAAGCCCGCGCAGGAGGCCGAGGTCGCGACGCCGCCGCCTCTGCCGGTGACGAACGTGCCGCCGAGCGAGATCATCGCCGGCTCCGACACGCCGGCGCCGCCGGTCGCGCAGCCTGCGGTCGTCGCGGTGAAGCCGACGGCGACGAAGAAGTCGACGGGGAACGGCATCGGCTCGGTGCTGCCACCGGCGACGAAGACGACGAAGACCAGCTCGCCGAAGACGACCGTCGACACCGACGACACCGCGGGCCGTCGCCCCGGTGGCGACTGGTTCACGGGCGGCTCGACGCCGGCGGTCACCGCGCCGGCAGTCACGACGCCCGCCGTCAACGGTGGAACGATCGATCCGTACGCGACACCGACGGTGACGACGCCGGTGGTGACGACGCCGACGACCGGTCCGACGGGCGTCAGCGGCGGTGTCGACGGCCCGCAGGATCCGTACGGTGCCTCGCCCGGCGACCCGCCGGCCGATACCGCGACGCCCGACAAGAAGGCGGATTTCTTCGCCGGCCTCGGTCAGCAGCAGCTCGCGTCGAACGACACGACGGGCGCGGCGGCGAACTTCAAGAAGGCGCTCGAGCTCGACGGCAAGAACGTCGTCTCGACGATCGGCATGGGCGAGATCGCGCTCCGTCAGGGCCTGTTCGGCGACGCGATCGCGCACCTCAAGAAGGCCGTGAAGCTCGCCCCGAAGAGCTCGCGCGTGTTCACGCTCCTCGGCGAGGCGTACCTCAACAGCGGCAACAACGCCGTCGCTGCCGAGAACTTCAAGAAGGCACTGCAGCTCGATCCGGAGAATGCACGCGCGCGCGAGGGCTACAACGAGGCCTCGAGCAAGGTGCCGCCTCCGGAAGACGACTGACCGCCGACGACGGATGCGCCCCTGGCGGTCCCCCTCGCGGCCCCCTAGCGGCGGGCCTTCTTCGGCTGCTTGCGCTCGGGCGCGTCGGCCTTGACCGGGGCGACCCACGAGGACGGTGCGCCGTGGTGTGCAACTCCGAGGCGAAGGCGGCGGCTCGACCACGAGATCTTGGGACGCTTGCTGCCGAGGTGCATGTTCCCAGGCTCGGGCCTCGGATCCGAGTTCGCAAGTTTGTGGAGGCCGGGAGAGATCTCCCCCTTCTATGCGATGATGGACCTACATGTTCCACGTGTTCGTCGAGGGAGCGACGGACGGTTCGCCTGCGGGGCTCTCGCGCCTCGCAGATGCGATCTCCGCCCACTACGGCATTGCCGCGCCCGACCTCCTGTCGCGACTGGCGAAGGGGCGGTTTCGCGTCAAGGGCAACATCGACCGCGCGACCGCGGAGGCCTACGTCCGCGACCTGACGCGCCTCGGTGCGCGCTGCGCGATCGAGGAGGCGCAGCCGGCGCAGCGCCTGACGCCGACGCCGTTTCCCGCGATCCAGCCGCCGGCGGCGCCGCCGCCACGGACGAGCTCGCCCGCGATCGGCGGTGGCCAGCAGTACCAGAGTGGCCTCGCAGCCGCGTTCTCCGGAGAGCAGCCGGTCGCGAGCCTCGGCGCGCTCGAGGGCGACAACGTCTCGTTCGCGCTGTCGTCGGTCGACGGCGCCGACGAGCGCAGCGGTGCGCCGAGCGCGGCCGCGTTCGCACCGCCGTCCGAGGTCGGCGTGTCCGCGAGCATCGGCCCACCGCCGGCGAAGCCGCGGACCGAGAAGGTCGCGAAGCCGGAGAAGGGCGCGAAGCCCAAGGACGAGCCGGTCGACATGTTCGCGCCGCCCGACGCGCAGGACGCGGCGTTCCTCGTCGATATCGCCGACGACGAGAAGGAGTTCTCGGCACGCAAGCGTGCGAGCACGCCGCCGGCGAACGTCCCGATCGTCCCGGCGGCCGAGCCGGCGCCGCCGCCGTCGCGCGCCTCGACGCCCGCGATGCGTCGGTCGGCGCCGTCGATCCAGCCGGCGACCGAGCCGATCGCGACGGCGCCCGCCGCGACGAAGAGCGGGTTCGCGAACCAGAACACCCGGTTCATCGCCGGCGTCGTGCTGTCGATGGCGCTCGGCTTCGTGCCGGCGCACTTCGTCGGCAAGTGGCGCGAGGCCTCCGCGTTCGAGGCGATCGATCGCAAGGTGATCGGCACGCAGAACCTCGCCGAGACGCCGGAGCAGTACGAGCTTCTCGACCAGATGCGCGCGGATCAGCTCGCGAAGAAGCACAGCGAGCGCCGCAACGCCGCGATCATCGCGATCTTCGTCTGGGCGGCCGTCGCCAGCGGCCTCGCGTTCGTGTGGTTTCGCAAGATCGACTGGGAGAAGCTCGAGGCCTAGGCCTCTTCCTTCGCCCGCTGCTCGGCCTCGGCCTTCTCGCGCTTTCGCGTGATGTTCCACGCGAGCAGGATCGAGAAGTTGTAGAGGATGATCATCGGCGTCGCCATGAGGATCTGCGACACGGCATCCGGCGACGGCGTCAGGATCGCGCCGACGACGAATGCGATCACGACGAACCAGCGGTTGAACTTCCACAGCCCGCGGTGCGTGACCATGCCGATCATCGCGAGGAAGTAGATGAGCAGCGGCAGCTCGAACACCGCGCCGAACGCGAGCATCATGTCGCGCGTCAGGTCGAGGTAGTCCTTCATGAGGAGCTGCGGCGCGAGATCCTTGTCGCCGTACCCGATCAAGAAGCCGTAGAGCCCGTCGAGGACGAAGTAGTAGCAGAACAGCGCCCCGGCGCAGAAGAACACCGCGGAGAACACGGCGAACGAGATCGTGACCCGCCGCTCGCGCTTGTAGAGGCCGGGCGCGATGAACTTCCACAGCTGATAGAAGATGAACGGCGAGGCCGCGAAGATGCCGGCCCACAGCGCGATCGACATGTTCACCCAGAACGGCTCGGTGAGACCGCCGAACACGAGGTGGAACGGGCCGAGCTTCTTCGCGTCCCACGCGCGGGACAACGGATACTGCAGCCAGTCGAAGATCTCGCCGCTGTAGTACCAGCAGATGCCGGCCGCGAGGATGAAGAAGATCGCCGCGTTTCGCACGCGATCGCGGAGCTCCGCGAGGTGCGAGAGAAACGGCATGCGCCCGCTCTCGAGCTCGGTGTCGACCGGGCTCTGCGCATCATCGTCGTCGTCGTCGCGACGCCTCGTCGCTGGTTCAGCCATGTTTCTCGGGCTCGCCCTTGGCGACCGTACCGGTCGCGGGCTTGATCATCGCGGCGAGGTCGCCCTCGTCGGTCTCGGTCTTCACATCGGGATCGGGCTCGCCGGCGAGCTCCGGCAGCGTGACGCCGTGCTTCGGCTCGTCGTCGACGGTCTCGCCGGGCGCGGGCAATGCCTCGACGCCGGCCTCGGTGTCGGTGTCGGTGTCGGTGTCGGTGTCGGCGAGCTGCGGCGGGTCGACCGCCTCGACCTTCGGCGGCTCCTTGCGGACGGGCGGCCGGGTGGGAGCCTCCTCGCCGCGCAGCGCGCTCTTGAGATCGCGGATCGCGCCGCCGATCTGCTCGTCGCTCTCGATCTGGTTCTGCAGCGCGCGCGACTGCTTCTTCAGATCGCGGATGCCCTTGCTGATCGTCTTGGCAGCATCGGGCAGCTTGTCGGGCCCCAGAAACAGGAGCGCGATCACCAAGATCACGAGGATCTCGCTGCCGCCGATGCCGAACATCGCGTGCAGCATAGCAGTGTTCGGGGCGATGGTCGGCTCTAGAACTCGCGGGAAGTACGGCCAAAGTCCGTCGGAGATGTTCCGGGCTGGCCGGCCGTTTCCGTCGGCGCGGTGCCCTCGCGGAACCACAGGGGCAGCCCCGGCGCGCCGGGTGCGGCAAGAAGTCCGCTCTCGCGATCGATCGTCTCTTGCTCCATGCCTGGAGGCGGCTCACCGGGGACCGCGATCGCGGGGCGATCTGCCTCGGCCGCGCGGATCGCGCGCTGCCAGAGTGGCAGCGCCGCGTGCGCGCCATCGCCCTTGCTGCCGAGCTTCGTCGAGGGATCGTCGAATCCGATCCACACCGCGCCGACCACGCGACCGGTGAATCCGACGAACCACGCATCGGTGTTGTCGTTCGTCGTACCGGTCTTGCCCGCGGCGGGACGACCGACCGAGCGCGCGGCACTCGCGGTGCCTCGCTCGACCACGGCGCGCATCATGTCATCGAGCTGAAATGCGATCGCGGGCTCGACGAGCTGACCGCCGGCGCTCTCGGTGCGCTCCGCCGGATCGAGGCCGGCGGTCGCGGCGACCCTGTCCAGGCGATCTGCCGGGGCGAGCCAGGGATCCTCGGGGACGCTCGCGTCGAACAGGATCTCGGCGCCGCGCCGCACGCGCACCGCGAGCCTCGGCGCGATCGCCCAGCCGCGGCGTGCGACGATCGCGTAGACGCGCGCGAGCTCGATCGGCTTCACGCACGACGCGCCGAGCGCCATCGGCCGGACCTCGGCGAGCGGCGTCGTGATGCCGAGCCGGCGCGCGAGCGCGATCACGGCAGGCGCCCCGACGCGATCGAACACGTCGATCGCGGGCGCGTTGAGCGACGACGCGAACGCGTCCTGCGCGAGCACCACGCCGCGAAACCGATCACCCGACTTCGGCTTCCAGTGCGTGTTCGTCGCCTCGTCGTACTCGGCGACCGGCGCGTCGCGCAGCGCGGTACCCGGTGTGATCGCGCCGCCCGCGAGCGCGGCCCCGTAGACGAGCGGCTTCCACGCCGAGCCCGGCTGACGGCAGCTCTGCAGCAGGCGATCGAACTTGTCGCCCTCCCACATCCTGCCGCCGACGAGCGCCTCGACGTAGCCGGTGCGGTGATCCCAGACGAGCGCGGCGATCTGCGGGGTGTGCACGCCCTGCTTCCACTGCTCGGCGTGCGCGACCGCGTCGGCCTGCAGCTGGGGGCCGAGCGCGGGCAGCGCCGCGGTCTCGACGACCAGGCCACCGCGCTCGGCGTCGTCGGGGAATGCGCCGACGACGAGCTGGCGCACCGCCTCGGTGTACCAGGGCACGCGGGTGCCGTAGCTCGCGTGCGGGCGGCGCACGGCGATCGGTGCCTGCGCGGCACTCGCGCGCGTCGCCTCGTCGATGAGGCCGGCGCGCGCCATGCGCGAGAGCACCTCGTCGCGCCGCGCCTTCGCGGCCTCGGGGTGATGAAACGGATCGAGCCGGCTCGGCGCCTGGATGAGGCCCGCGAGCAGCGCGGCCTCCGGAAGTGCGAGCTCGCCGACCGGGCGATCGAAGTACGCGCGCGATGCCGCAGCCATGCCGTACGCGCCCTGCCCGAGGAACACGAAGTCGAGATAGACCTCGAGGATCTGCTGCTTGGTCCATCGCCGCTCGAGCGCGCGTGCGAGCAGCGCCTCGCGGACCTTGCGGCGCGCGCTGCGCTCCTTGCCGATCTCGTCGGGCAGGAGGTTGCGCGCGACCTGCTGCGTGATCGTCGATGCGCCCTGCTCGATGCGCTCGGCGCGGTAGTTTGCCCACGCGGCGCGCACCATCGCGCGGTAGTCGACGCCGTGGTGCGAGAAGAACCGGACGTCCTCGGCGGCGAGCACCGCCTGCACGAGGTGCGGCGGCAACGCGTCGAGCGGCGCGATCGTGCGGTGACCGACGACGCGGCCGTCGCGAAACGGCAGCTCGGCGAGGCGCGTACCGTCGGCGGCGACGACGTACGACGTCTGCGGTGCCTCGGCGAGCCACGCGTCGAGATCGGGAACCGCGGGCAGGTCGCGTGCCCAGCCGCGCAACGTCGACGCGACCCACAGTCCGCCGACGATCGGCGCCGCGATCGCCAGCCACAGGATCGCGAGGACCGGCAGCCTCCACCACCAGCCACCGTCACGGCGATTGGCGATGACGACCGGGGTCATGGCGCGAACAGCGCCATCTGGTGCGGAGGTCCGAGCACGCGTGCGCGCGGTCCGAGCTTGTCGACGATCGCCTCGGCGCACGCGCCGGTGACGAACACGTCCTTCGCGCGCGACTGCTCGATCCAGCCGAGCAACTGATCGCGGCCGGCGATGAACGGCCACGCAAAGCCCGCGTCCCAGCCGCCCGGCAACTCGAGCGCGCGCCCCGACACGAGCGCGTTCATCGGCTTTGCACCGTCGGCGAGCTTCACGCGCTCGGTCTCGATCCGGATCGTCGCCGCGGGCTCCTTGCCCGGCGCGCGGATCGCCGGAAGCTGCGCGCCGCGCGGCAGCAATCCGGTCGTGGTCGATCCTCCGCCGGCGACCGAGCCGATGCGCAGCGCGGTGTCGCGCACCGCGCGGGAGCCGGCGACGACGAGGCCGTCGGCCGCGAGCCGGGTCGCGACCTCGATGCCGTCGAGCGCGGTGTCGACGACGAGCACCGGCGTCTTGCCGGCGGCGAGCTGCGCGTGCACCCACGCGAGCAGCTTGCCGGCGACCTCGTCGACGGGCGCGAATCGATGCTTCACCTCGCCAAAGGGTGCCGCGACGACGACCGCCTCGCACGTGCGAACCTCGGCGGCCTCCGTCGGGTTCACGGTCCGGATCGGCCCGGCATACAGCAC
>JAEWJO010000117.1 GCA_023386455.1 Pseudomonadota bacterium
ATCGCCAGCCCGAGGCGTGGAGTTCCTCGTCGAAACCCACGTGGGTACGAAACCATTCCGCTGCGAACGCGACGGCCACGGGCTCCCGCGCGCCGCCCTTCGCGTTCATCAAGACCTTCATGTGAAGCCTCGCGCTCTGCACCCACGTGGGCACGAAACGCGTCCGTTGCGAACACGGCGTGAGCAACGGGCGCAGGCTCGCGCGCTGTCCTGCGGCGATGAGCTCTCGCTATGCTCACGTGGGTACGAACCGCGTGCCGTTACGACACGGCGAGCACGACGGCCGCGGGATCCCGCTCGCCGCCCTTCGGCGGTGAGCTCGCTGTACCCACGTGGGTACGAGACCGTTCCGCTGCGAACGCGGCCCGCCCTTCACGAAAAAAGAATGCGACCGAGCGGCACGAGTCGAGGCCTGGCCAACTCTGCAGCGAGGGAGGACAGCTGCAAAGCACCCGAAGGACCCGAACCGGACGAGAAGACCACCACGCACTTCTCGACGGAGCCAGGCCCCGGATCGTACCGCTCGGTCGCGACGCTACCTGAGCGTCGTATCGCCCTTCACGTCGAGGAACGGCTCGAGACGCTTGAACGTCTTGTAGCCGAACCCCTTCACCCGCCGGAGGTCGGCGGTGCGCTTGAAGCCGCCGTTCTTCTTGCGCCACGTGACGATGCGCTCGGCCTTCGCCGGGCCGACCGTGGGCAGCATCATCAACTGCTCCTCGGTCGCGGTGTTGAGGTTGAGCTTGCCGGTGAGCTCCTTGGCCGACTTCTTCGGCGGGCGTTCGGGCTCCTCGGTGACGGCGACCGTCGGCGCCGCGTCCGCGACGTGCCAGGTGCCGCCCATGGAGGCGACGAGGAGCGCGATCGCGGCGAGCGGTGCGAGACGATGGACGAGCGTTCTCATCGCACGCTCCTCAGAACGGCACGTCGGAGACGACAGGCTCCGACGACATGGTGGGGAGCGACACCGGCTCGTTGTAGACGCCGCCACCGCCGCGCGCGCTGTACGAGGCGCGGCGATCGGAGCGCTCGCGCAGCTCTTCCTCGGTGAGCTCGCGCAGCTGCAGCGTGATCTGCTGCTGCCCGAGCGGAAGTGCATCGAGATAGATGTTGATCGAGTTGTCCTTGTTGGCGAACCCGCTGCCACAACGCAGCCACCACGTGCCCCCATCCTTCTTTGCCATCGGGGCGATGACCTTGAACATTCGCTTCTGCAACACGAGAGTCTCCTTCTGACGCCGAGGGCGTCGCGGCGCAGAAGAGCAACGCCGATGCCATCGCCAACTGCGCGATGAGACACGCGCGACTGTCCGCAGTCCGCCGGATGCCGGACGCGATGTCCGATATCAGGTCGCCGGCGGCGAGAACGTGCCGCTCGGGCTCGCGCCGCCGTAGAGGCGGATGATGCCGGCAGCACCGCCGCCGCCACCACCGGAGCAGTACGGGTTGCTGCCGTTCGCCGCGTTCGTCGCCGCGGCGCCGTTGCCGTAGCCGGCGCCGCCGTCACCACCGCCGCCGTTTCCGCCGTCGCCCCCAGCCGTCGTCATCGTCGCGCTGGTTGGATCCTTGCCCGGCTGACCGTTGAACTGCGGCTCGTCGCCGCCACCGCCGCCGCCGCTGCCGCCGTTGGCGAAGATCGCTCCGCTGATCGTGAGCGTCGGGGTATCGAGACCGATGAAGCCGCCGGCACCGCCGCCGCCGGCTCCGCCGCTCGCGTTCAGGCCGTCCTTGCCCTGGCCGCCGCCGGCACCGGACGCGTTGATGACGCCGGTGACATCGATCGCGCTCGCGATCAGATAGACCGCCCCGCCGCCGGCGCCACCGACGCCGACACCACCACCGCCATCGGCATCGCCGCCGTCGCCGCCGGGGCAGCCGCCTCGCAGCGAGGTCGGCGCGACGCTCGGCAGCGCGAGGCCACCCGGCGTCGGGTTGCTGCCGTTGTTCGACGATCGAAAGCCTCTGCCGCCGTTGCCACCGGGCGTGCCGAAGCTGCCACCCGCGCCGCCGCCACCTGCCGCCTCGAACCCGGAGCCGTCCGCGCCGCCGTTGGTCCCGCACGACGGCGCAGCGCCGGCGCCTGGCGTCATCGCGGCGATGTGGCTCGCGACGTCGAGCGTGCCGGAGATCGCGATCGTGTCCGTCGCGACCAGCACGAGCGGGTTCGGCCCGATGGCGTTCAGCTTCACGTTCGATGCGATCGTGATCGACCGCGCCGTGACGAGGCACAGCGATGCGCCGCCACCGGACTGGGCGATGATCGAGTCGCAGTTCGAGCCGCCGACCATCGCCGTGTTGATCGTGCGGTTGCTCGCGATGTCGAGGTCGCTCGCGCCCATGACGTTGCAGACGTCGTGCACGAGTCCCGTGCCGTAGCAGCCGGGCGCGTTGTCCGGATGCGGACCGTCGGGGTTCATCGCGGCATCGATCGATTCGACGCCGCCGCAGAACGAGCCGGCCGCGGTCGTCGTGCAGGTCTGGCCACCCGGACAGTTGTCGAGCGCGGGATCGCACGGTGCACCGGCGGGAATCGTCGGCGAGTAGCACGCCGCGACGCCGAGCCAGGCAAGCAGTCCCAGTCGCATCCGGGTCAAGGATACCGGGCGGCGACGGCCATGTACACGAACCGCTCCCGACGCGCCGAGATGCCTTCGGTCCTCATTGGTTGCATCATTTCCACGATGACCGACCTCTGGCGCCACGCCGACTTTCTCCGGTTGTGGGCGGCGCAGGCCATCAGCGCGTTCGGATCGCGCATCTCGCGCACCGCGTTACCGATCATCGCGATCACGACGCTCGACCAGTCCGAGACGAGCGTCGCGCTCCTGTGGTCGCTCTATCTCGTGCCGGGCCTCGTGCTCGCGCTGTTCGCGGGCAGCATCGTCGATCGCAGCCGCAAGCGTCGCATCCTGATCGCGTCGGATGTGTTCCGCGCGGTCGTGTTCGGCTCGATCACGGTCGCGTGGTGGCTCGACGTGCTGTCGATGGCGCACCTGGTCATCGCGGGCGCGCTCGTCGGCGCGGCCTCGGCGCTGTTCACGATCACGGACGTCGCGTACCTGCCGGTCCTCGTCGGCAAGCGCTACATCGCGGACGGCAACGCCAAGCTCGAGGCGACCGAGGGAGTCGCCGAGGTGACGGGACCGGCAACCGCGGGCGTGCTGATCGGCGTGCTCGGCGCGCCGGTCGCGGTGCTCGTCGATTCGGCGAGCTACCTGTGGTCGGCCGTGATGCTCGGCCGCATCCGCACGAAGGAACCGCCGCCTGCACCGGCGCCGTCGGCGTCGTCGAGCACGTGGGAGTCGACCCGCGGCCTGCGCGACGGCATGCGCGTCGTGTTCGGTCATCCGTACGTGCGGCCGGTCGTGATCACGCTCGTCGTCTGGTCGATCGCCGGCGGCTTCTTCACGTCGCTCTACACGCTGTTCTGCTTCCGCACGCTCGGCCTCGACGCGACGACGTTCGGCGTGATCGTCGCGATCGGCGGTGTCGGCTCGCTGCTCGGCGCGATGATCTCGCGGCGCCTCGTCGGCGCGATCGGCCTCGGACCGACGCTGATCGTCAGCTCGGTCGTCAGCGTTGCGGGCGCGCTGCTGATCCCGATGGCCGACGGCTCGACGGCGCTGTACTTCCTCGGTGCGCACCAGCTGATCAGCGACTGCTTCTCGGTCGCGTTCATCATCCAGGCGGTGACGTTGCGCCAGACGGTGCTGCCACGCGACATGCTCGGCCGCGCGAACGCGGCGATCCACATCTGCACGGCGGGCCTCGTCCCGATCGCCGCGCTCGCCGCCGGCTGGCTCGCCGAGGTGACGACGATCCGCCACGCGGTGTGGATCGGCGTGACGGTGGGCCTTGTCGCACCCGTGTTCCTGTGGCCGCTGCGATCCCTCCGGATGATGCCCGAGGCGGCCTCGTCCTCGACAGAGCTCGCCCAGGCGACGGGCACTTAGCGCGATAGAACCTTTTCTGCGCAGCTGCGTTTGTATGCGCAGACGGTCGATGCGCCGACGCCCATGCGTCGCGCTGGTGCCCGCCCAACAAGGACCTCGTCATGTCTCGTTTCGCGCTCAGCCTCGCTCTCGTCCTCTCGCTGTCATCTGTCGCCTCCGCCAAGCGTCTGCCGTTCGCGCAGCCTCCCGAGGTCGCGAGCTACCGCATCGCCCCGCCGGTTCTCGATCGCGCGCAGGTCCGCGCGGCTCTCGTCAAAGCACGCGCGAAGAACATCGCCGCGTTCCGCGCCTATCAGCAGGCCGGCGTGTTCCCGAGCAACACGTTCTCGGCCGACAAGCTCAACGTGTGGGTCGACGCCGAGGGCCACCTCTGCGCCGCCGCGACGATCATCAAGGCGTCGGGCCAGTTCGACCTGGTCACGCGCACCGGCGAGCAGACCAACTTCATCCGCCTCGCCGACGTCGAGCAGGGCCCGCTGATGGACTGGATCCTGACGTCCGGCCTCACCCAGGACGAGGTCGCCGCGATCCAGGAGCCGTTCCGCCCGGTGATGGGCGAGCAGCCGCAGCCCGTCCTCGTCGACGCCGAGCTCCGCAAGGCCGAGGACAAGCGCCTCGTCGCGAAGTACCGCGCCGTCGACAAGATGCTCGTCAAGAACCAGAAGGCGAGCCTCGACGCCGCGACCACCCGGCTCATGAACCACCCGCACCTCGCGCGGCAGCTCGTCGCCGCGAACCCCTGATCACAACCCCGCCTCCTCGGAGTCACGCCATGTCTCGCCTTGCCCTCGCCTTCCTCGTCTCGTTCACCTCGGTCGCCGCCGCGGCGGGTTTCGCCAAGCCGCCTCCCCCGGTCGAGGACGCACCGGCCGCGCTCCAGCACCACGTCGAGCTGCCGAGCCGTGACGACGTCCGCGCCGCGCTGATCGCAGCGCGCGCCAAGAACCTCGCCGCGTTCCGCGCGTACGTGAAGCTCGGCAGCTTCCCGAGCAACACGCACGTCGACGGCCTCGCGAACGTGTGGCGCGACGACGAGGATCACTTCTGCGCGGCCGCGACGATCATGAAGTCCGGCAACCAGGCGCTCGCGCTGAAGATCGCCGAGGAGAACAACAGCCTGCGCCTCGCCGATGTCGAAGAGGGCGAGGTGATGAGCTGGATCCTGACGTCCGGCTTCACGCAGGACGAGCTCGCGCTGATCCAGCGGCCGTTCTCGCCCGTCGTCGAGAAGCCGGAGCCCGCGCCGATCCTCGTCGAGGTCGACCCGGATCTACGCCGCGCCGAGACCGCGCGCCTGCGCAAGCTCTACGCCGCGATCGACAAGCAGCTCGTCGCGAAGCAGAAGCAGAGCATCGAGGTCGCGGTCGACCGGCTCATGAAGAACCCGTCGGTCGCCGCGCGCTTCGCTCGCCGCAGCTGATCAGAACGGAATGTCGTCGTCGGGGCCGCCACCGCCGCCACCGCCGCCACCGCCGCCGTAGCCGGCACCGCCGAAGTCACCATCGCTGGGCGGCGGCGGGCCATCGTCGCGACCGCCCGAGCGGCCCTGGCCCTCACCCTTGCCACCGCCGAGGAACTGCACGTCCTGCGCGATGATCTCGGTGATGTAGCGCTTGTTGCCGTCCTTGTCGTCGTACGAGCGCGTCTGGATCCGACCCTCGACGTAGACCTGGCGGCCCTTGGACAGGTACTTCGAGCAGACCTCCGCGCGCTTGCCCCACACGACGATGCGGTGCCACTCGGTGCGCTCCTGGCGCTGCCCGTTCTTGTCGTTCCAGCTCTCGCTGGTCGCGATGCGCATCTCGCAGACGCCCTGTCCGCTCGGCGTGTACCGCATGTCCGGGTCGGCTCCGAGGTGACCGACCAAAATGACCTTGTTGACTCCTGCCGCCATGTTCTTCTTCCAGTCCGGAACGACGCCGTTCCGTGGGTGATTGCCTCGTCTAGCACAGGGCTATGACAGGCCCAAAGGCCTATCGTCGGCGGCGAAGCGGTGTAAAACCGTCGTCGATGTACCGGCAGCTGCGCGTCTGCGTCGTCATTCCGGCGTTCAACGAGAGCGCGAAGATCGTCGCCACCGTCTCGAGCGTGCCCGAGCTCGTCGACCACGTCATCGTCGTCGACGATGCGTCGACCGACGACACCTGGCTCGTCACGCCCCGCGCGCAGCGCATCGAGGTCATCCGCCACGGCGAGAACCGCGGCGTCGGCGGCGCGATCGCGACCGGCTACCGGCGCGCGCTCGAGCTCGAGGCCGACGTCGCGGTCGTGATGGCCGGCGACGGTCAGATGGATCCCGAGGACCTGCCCGCGCTGCTCGCGCCGATCGCCGATGGCGAGGCCGACTACGTCAAGGGCAACCGGTTCAAGCACCCGTCGATCTGGTCGACGATGCCGGCCCACCGGATCGTCGGCAACATCGTGCTGTCGGCGGCGACGCGCGTGACGAGCGGCTACACGCACGTGTTCGACTCGCAGTGCGGCTACACCGCGATCCACCGGCGCGCGCTCGCCGCGATCGATCTCGACGTGCTGTGGACGCGCTACGGCTATCCGAACGATCTGCTGTCGCGCCTGTTCGTCGCCGGCGTGCGCGTCGTCGACGTCCCGGTGCGCCCGATCTACGGCGAGCACTGGCGCAGCGGGATCAACCTCGGCACCGCGCTCCATCCGCTGCCGTGGGTGCTGCTGCGGTCGTGGGGCAACCGCCTCGCGGCGCAGGCGCGCAAGCGAGCGCGCGGCTAGATGAAGATCGGCGTCGTCACGACGTCGTATCCGCGACAGGACGGCGACGCCGCCGGCAGCTTCGTCGCCGCGCACGTCGAGGCGATGCGCGCGCTCGGCCACGAGGTGACGGTGATCGCGGCGTCGCACGAGATCGGCGGTGCGCTACTCGACGGTGCCGGCGGTCCCGACGAGCTCGAGCGCCGGGGCATCCGCGGGCTCGCCGAGGCGGCGCTGACGACGGCGCGGCTCACCGCACTCGTCACGCGGCGCGCGCGCGGCTGCGATCTGATCGTCGCGCACTGGCTCGCACCGTCGGCGATCGCGGCACTACCGTCGCGGATCCCTGTGCTCGCGATCGCGCACGGCGGCGACGTCCACACGCTGCGTCGCC
>JAEWJO010000119.1 GCA_023386455.1 Pseudomonadota bacterium
ACGCGCAGGCGCTGATCGAGCCGAGCGTCGCCGTCGAGCGCGCACAGGCGGTGCTCCGCGAGCAGATGAAGAGCGAGTCGCTCCGGGTCCAGCGCGTCGCCGCGATGGCGATGTCGCGCACCGGCGATGCCGCCGCGATCCAGATGCTCGCGGCCGCCCTCGACGAGCAGAGTGCCGACCTCGCCGTCGCCTACGCGCTCGCACGCGCGGGCGACAAGCGGGGCATCGCGGCCCTGACCGCCGCGATCGGCGGGGGCAAGCGCGATCCTCGCCTCGACGCCGGCCGCCGGCTCGCGCTGCTCGGCGACAAGCGCGCGGTCGGTGCACTCGAGCAGTACCTCAACGTCAGCCAGCTGAGCCTCGGCACGGCCGAGCAGCTCGCGTACCTCGCCGAGCCGCGCGCGCTGAAGATCCTCGAGGACGTGCGCGCCGATCCGAGCTCGGTCCCCGACGAGCGGGCACGCGCGACGATCGCGCTCGGCAACGCTGGCCGCGCCGATGTCGCGCCCGCGCTGCACGAGCTCCTCACCGACGATCGCCAGAACTCGTTCGCGGCCCAGGCGCTCGCCGGCCTCCACGACGAGGCCGCGCGCCCCGTGCTCGTCGATCAGCTCCGCATCCCGTCGCTGCGCGTGAAGTCCGCGCGGGCGCTGCGTCGCCTCGACCCGGCGCGCGACGTCCGCGAGCTGTTCCCGTCGTTGCTCGCCGCGCTCGATAGCTACAAGGATACGGAACAGGTGCAGGTCGCGGAGGCGTTGCTCCTGCTCGCCGGCCCACCCGCGTGGTCGGAGCGCGAGTAGATGAGTCGCAACCTGCGCCTCTTCTATCTCTACCGCCTCCTCGCGACGTCGTACCTCTACGTCCCGATCTTCATGCTGTTCCGCGCGGCGCGCGGGCTGTCGTTCTTCGAGAGCCTCGCGCTCGGTGCGATCTACAGCGCCGTCGTGATCGTCGTCGAGGTCCCGACCGGCGTGTTCGCCGATCGCCTCGGCCGCCGCCGCTCGATGCTCGTCGGCGCGCTGACGATGACCGCGTCGTGTCTCGTCGCCGCCTCCGCCACGACGTTCGGCGAGTTCGCGATCGCCGAGGCCCTCGCCGCGATGTCGCTCGCGCTGTGCTCGGGCGCCGACTCCGCTTATCTGTTCGACCTCCTCCTCGAGCACGGCCGCGTCCACGAGTACAGCAAGCGCGAGTCGACCGCGTCGGCCTGGCACCTCCTCGGCAACGCGATCGCGTATGCGGCAGGCGGCATGCTCGCGACGATCGACCTCGTCCTGCCGTTCTACGCGACCGCCGCGGTCGCCTCGCTCGCCGCCGTCGTCGCGACGCTCCTCACCGACGATCGTGCGCGGCTCGCCGCCCGCGTCGAGCCGGCCGCGAAGGTCCTGCGCTCGTGGACGCGCGACATGACCGCCGCGATCCGCGACGTGACGTCGAACGCGCGCCTCGCGTGGCTGATCGGCTACTCCGCGACCGTGTTCGTGCTCCTGCGCGCGACCGACTATCTCTATCAGCCGTACCTCGCGACGCGCGGCCTCGATCGCCTCGAGATCGGCATGCTCTACGCCGGGGTCGCGCTCGTCGCGTCGCTCGTCGCGTACCGCACGCACGTCCTGCGCCGCCGCTACAGCGACGAGCTCCTCCTGTGGGGCCTCCTCGGCGGCCTCGCGGTCAGCTTCCTCGGCCTCGCCGGCGCGTCCGCGGGCCCGTGGATGCTCTCGCTCCTCGTCGTCCAGGCGATCGCGAGCGGCATCTACTCGCCGCTGACAAAGCCGCTGCTCAACGCCGAGATCACGGACTCGTCGCGCCGCGCCGCGGTGCTGTCGATCGAGTCGATCGCCCGCCGCGCTGCGATCGGCATCTTCGCGCCGCTCGTCGGGTTCTACGGCAAGACCAACGTCATGGCGCTGTGCGGTGTCGTCGGCCTCGGCGGCCTCGTCGTGCTCGCGCTCACGCGCGGCCGCCGCAGCACGGTGGCGGTGCCGGTGCCCGTCGCCGTGACGACCGAGCGCACGCGCTAGTCGACTCGGTGCAGATGACCGATGATGGCCATGGCGTGCTCGTAGACGTGCTCGAGGAAGCCGCGACCGAGTTGTTGGCGTTCTTGGCCGGCTTGGGATCTTGGCGTTCCATCTCGGGCAGCCTTTCGGCCACCCAACGGCTGAGTTGCGGCGATGGATCAGCGCCTCGGATTCACTGCGGCGATGCCGCGGCCCGCGCCCGTCACCACCGCCGCAAGTGTCGATGCCGCCTCATAGGTACGTGTAGCTCCACAGCTTTCACCCGGCAATGGCACGGCGGAGATCGATCGTTGACTTGCTCCCGACGGCAGATCAGACTGCCCCGCCCCAATGGCGTCCGCCGCTCAGCGCATCTACTTCGTCTCGCTTGGTTGTCCGAAAAACCAGGTCGACACCGAATTGATGCTCGGGCAGGTCGAGGCCGCGGGTCACTCGCTCGTCGCGGCGCCCGACGATGCCGACGTCATCGTGGTCAACACGTGCGCGTTCATCGACGCGGCCAAGGAGGAGAGTGTCGACACGATCCTCGAGATGGCCGAGTACACGAAGGGCGGCGGGAGGACGGCCAAGCGCAAGCTCGTCGTCACCGGCTGCCTCGCGCAGCGCTATGCCGAGGATCTCCAGAAGGACATCCCGGAGATCGACCACATCCTCGGCTCGTCGGACTTCCAGACGATCTCGAAGGTCCTGACGCCGCCGAAGTCGCGCAAGAAGCTGCCGATGGTCGTCGTCACCGAGACGCCCGAGTACATCTACGACCACGAGGCGCCGCGCGTTCGCATCGGCGCGAACCACTCGGCGTACGTGAAGATCGCCGAGGGCTGCGATCGGCCGTGCTCGTTCTGCATCATCCCCAAGCTGCGAGGCCCGCAGCGCAGCCGCCAGATCGCCGACATCGTCACCGAGGTCGAGCAGCTCGGCCGCGAGGGCGTCCGCGAGATCAACCTGATCGCGCAGGACCTCACGCGTTATGGCTGGGACTCGGGCACGGACCCGGCGTCGCGCGCGACGCTCGCTCAGCTGCTGCGCGCACTCGGCAAGGTCGAGTCGGTCGACTGGATCCGGATGCACTACACGTTCCCGAGCGCGTTCGACGACGATCTGATCGACGCGATCGCGAGCGAGCCGAAGGTCGTCAAGTACATCGACGTGCCGCTCCAGCACATCAGCGACGCGATGCTGAAGCGCATGCGCCGCGGCCACTCGAGCCGCGTCACGCGCGAGCTCGTGAAGAAGCTGCGCGAGCGGATCGACAACGTCGTCCTGCGCACGACGTACATCGTCGGCCACCCCGGCGAGACCGAGGCCGAGTTCGACGAGCTGTGCGAGTTCGTCGCCGAGTCGAAGTTCGACCGCGCCGGCGCGTTCACGTACTCGATCGAGCCGGGTACCGTCTCCGCGATGCTCCCGAACCGCGTCGATCCCCTCGTCGCGAACGCGCGGCAGGAGAAGCTCATGGAGATCCAGCGGCAGATCAGCCGCGCGCGCCACGAGGCGATGGTCGGCAAGGAGATCGAGGTGCTCGTCGAGGGCGTCTCGAGCGAGACCGACTACCTGCTCGAGGGGCGCTGGTACGGCCAGGCTCCCGGCATCGACGGTGTCACGTACCTCGCGAACGGCGAGGCCAAGGCGGGCGACCTCGTGAAGGCGCGCGTGACCCAGGCGTCCGACTACGACCTCGCGGCGTCGCTCGAGCTGTCCTGACACCGGCGCCCGGCGCGGCCTTGGGCTGAAACCTCGCGGCACTGGGTGCGTCCTTCCGGACATGACCTCGCGCGCCCGGGTCCTCGCCGCCATCGTCATCCTCGCCGCCTGCGGGACACCGGTCCTCGCCGACGACCCGAAGAGCTGCGCCTTCGACGGCACGCCCTACGACCAGAAGGTGCTCGCCGCACGCATCGAGCTCCTCGCGTCCGAGAAGCTCGACGGGCGCGTCCCCGGCACCGACGGCGACAAGGCGGCGCGCGCCCACATCGTCGCGCGCATGACGTGCCTCGGCCTCCTGCCCGCGTTCGACGGAGGCTACGAGCAGGCGTTCGTCGACAGCGCGAAGCAGAAGACCGCGAACCTCGCCGGCTACATCAAGGGCACCGACGACAAGGTCGGCAGCGAGATCATCGTGATCGGCGCGCACCACGATCACACCGGCGGCAAGCACCTCGGCGCGAACGACAACGCCTCGGGCGTCACCGCGCTCCTCGCGATCGCGCAGGCGATCCGCCAGAAGGAGGGCGGTCCGCGGCGCACGATCGCGTTCGTCACGTTCGGCGCGGAGGAGCAGGGCATGGTCGGCTCGAGCTTCTTTGTCGAGCACGCGCCGAAGACGCTGCCGATGGGCAAGGTCGTCCAGTACATCAACCTCGACATGGTCGGCAGCTACAAGTCGAAGGGCTGGGTCGCGGCGATGGGCACGTTCGCGAAGCTCCCCGCGCGCGCGGTGCTCGACAAGCTGAAGAAGTCGTACCGCAAGCTCTCCGTCGGGGTGGGCGGTCGTGCGCGCGGCAGCGACCACGTCGGCTTCTGCAAGGCGGGCGTCCCGTACGTGTTCTTCTGGACGCCGGACAAGCGCTGTTACCACCAGGCGTGCGACACGGCCGACGCGATCGACCTGCCGCACATGGCGCAGATCAGCGCGCTCGCGGGTGACCTCGCGTGGCACCTGGCGGAGTCGCCGCTCGACCTCGCGGCGTCGAAGGCAACGCACGGCTGCGGCCAGACGTACACCGACGACGATCTGTGACCGGCTCAGACTGGCGGCAGCAGGTAGCGATCGCGCAGCGCGACGGACTCGAGCAGCGCGGTCCACATCTCGTCGTGGAGCTCGGATGCGCCCGCGAGCGCCAGCACCGCGTGGTCGAGTGCCGCTCGATCGGGGCGCTCGCGCTCGTGCCGCACGTGCTCGATCGGCCGCGTGCCGAATGCCGCGAGTGCCTGCCGCAGCGCCGCGCGCGCGGGCTCGTCGAGGCGCCGGACATCGATGACAGGCAGCTCGTGCGCATCGCGCACCGTCCACTCGACCGCACCGTAGCCGAGCGACGCGCGGCCGAGCGATTCGAGCGCGAGCGCGGTCGGCAGCGCGTTGAGCACGGCCGCGAGCGCCTCGACGTCGACGCCCGGCTTCGGGTGCAGGGCGTAGACGCGCTGGTCGGCGAGGACGGGCACCGGCGCGAGCCGCTGCACGAATCGCGGGCCGTATGCCTTCGCGAGGAACAGGCGTGCCGGATCGATCGGCAGCGACCACCATGGATCGCGGCGCTCGACGCTCGTGCCGGCGACCGTCGCCTCGTGACGCGCGAGCCACGCGCGGATGTGCGGCGCACGGCGTAGCACGCGCGCATCGGGGGGCAGCACGATCGCGAGGAGAGGCGCGTCGTCGGCGTCGATCGCGATCGGCGCCGGCGAACCGTTGAACGGCGAGCGCACGACCGGTCGCAGGTACTCGCGCTCCAGGCGCAGCGCGCGGGCGTCGTCGCGCGTCACGTAGAACACGGCGTTGGCGCCGGTCGTGAGGCCGCGCCGGATCTCGGCGAGCTCGCGCAGCGGGACGATCAGGTCGCGCGCCACGTCGAGCCAGCGCCACCAGGCGGTTGGCGCGCGCAGGGCAGGGCGCCACGCCGCCGGCTGGCTCGCCGGCGCGACTCGTTCGTCGGCATGTGCCGCGATCGCGTCGAGTCCGTTGGCGGGCGCGCGCCTGTCGCCGGAACGTGCCGCGATCGCATCGGCCCCCTCCGCGCGCGCGACGTCGGTAGTCGGCGATCGCAGGCGCAACATCCGGACCGGCGCGTCCGCGTGACGATCGTCGTCGCGGCGCCGCTCGGCAACGAGCAGCATCGAGTTGACCGCCGCGTCGTCGAACCAGCGCTCGCGCGGTGCGACGATCATGGCCCGCACGTCGGCGATTCGCGCGACGAGGCGCCACAGCGGCGCGGCCGCATCGGTCTCGAACAGCGCCGTCGACAGGACGAGCGCGAGCCGGCCGCCGGGCCTGGTCAGGCGCAGCGCGCGCAGGATGCACGTCGCCGAGATGTCGGCGAGCCGCGCGATCGCGTCGAGCGCCGACCGTTCGAGCTGGGGCCAGTCGGCGCAGAGCACCTCGGCGCGCGAGCGCCGGACGGCGCGATCGATCGTCCCGGCGCGGACGTACGGCGGGTTGCCGACGACGACGTCGAACAGGCCGAGCCGATCGACGAGCGCCGGATCGAGCAGATCGCCGACGACGACGCGCGCGCCGGGCACGCGGGCTCGCGCCTTTGCGGCGGCCGCATCGTCGATGTCGAGCCCGACGATCTGCGTGAAGCCGAATGCGTGCGCCGCGGCGAGGAACGCGCCGTCACCGCACGTCGGATCGAGCACGCGCGCACCGGCGCCGACCGGTGCGAGCGCGGCGAGTGCGAGCTGCGCCACCGGCGCGGCGGTGAAGAACTCGCCTCGTGCGAGACGCTCCGGCGATGCGCGCGGCTCGCGAGGGTAGGGAGCGGGCCTGCGGGCGGAGAGCGTCACGACTCGCGGCGGCGCAGGCGCAGAAGTCCGATGGCGAGCCAGACGCCGGCGATGACCGCCATCGTGATCGCGGGCGTGGCCTTCGAGACCTGCCCGTCGAACCCACCGAGCAGGACGACCTGGCGCGTGATGCTGATGTTCTGCAGCGAGGCCGGGATGACGCCGATCGCGAGATCGATGATGACGAGGTAGACGATCGCGAGCACCATGCCCTGCTTCGGCACGAGCGTGCCGAGGCCCGCGGACATCACCGAGACGGCGACCGCTCCGGCGCCGAACGCGATCAGGCTGTCGGTCGACGGCGGGTGACTCGTCGCTGCCTCGACGGAGACGAACCAGCCGGCGAGCACGAGCACGGTCGCGATCGGCGCGAGCGCGATCAGCTTGCCGACGATGATCGTCCACCGCGCGATCGGTCGCGACCACAGGTAGGTCGTCGTTCGATCCTCGATCTCCTCGCCGATCGAGGACGCGACGAACACCGGCGGCAGCACGACGAGCACGAACATCTCGGCGACCTCGAGGATCTCGAGGATCTTGCGCTCGCCGGGGAACGCGCTCGCGATGACGAGCGGGAGGAACGCGATCCCGAGGCAGACCCAGACGGCGCGACCGCGGACCAGGCGGAGCAAGGTGACGCGGACGAGCGTCGCGAGCACGCTCGCGGCCGACGGGACGGTACGCGCGCTCATCGCCGACCTCCGTCACCGGTGAGGTACTGGAACACCGCGCCGAGGTTGTTGTCGGGCGAGCTCAGCGCGTCGATCGCGACCGAGCCGGCGAGCACGGCGTCGCCGATCTGCTCGTAGCAGCGGTCGGGGTCGCGCGTCTCGACGATGATCGCGCCGCGCTCGAGCTCGATGCGTGCGACGTGGTCGGAGGCGGCGAGCGTGGACGCGAGCGCGTGCGGCTTGTCGCAGTCGATGCGAATGCGATGCGGGTGGCGGTCGATCAGCTTGCGGATCTCGTAGACGTTGCCCTCGGCGAGGACCTGGCCGCGATAGATGACGATGATCTCGCGCGTCAACGCCTCGATCTCGTAGAGCACGTGGCTCGAGATCACGATCGTCTTGCCGGCATCGCCGAGCTTCTTGATGCGCTCGACGATGTCGATGCGAGCCATCGGATCGACGCCGGTCAGCGGCTCGTCGAGGAGCAGGAAGTCGGGGTCGTGGGCGATCGCGGTCGCGAGCTTCGTGCGCTGGCGCATGCCCTTGCTGAACCCCTTCACCCGACGATGCCTGGCGTCGCTCATCCCCATCTCGGCGAGCGCGTGCTCGGCGGCGGCCTTGGCCTTGCGACCACCCGGCACGCCGGCGAGCTCGGCCATCGCCGTGACGAGCTCGAGCGCGGTGAGCTCGTCCCAGGTCTTCTCGTGCTCCGGCGCGTAGCCGATGCGGCGGCGAACCTCGAGGCTGGCAAACGGGCTCGCACCGTAGACGTGGAGCGAGCCGCGCGATGGCTGGAGCAGGCCGGCCATCATCTTGATCAAGGTGGACTTGCCGGCGCCGTTGGGGCCGAGCAGACCGACGATCCCGCCGTCGAGCCGCCAGCTGACGTCGGAGACGCCGAGCACGTGGCCGTACCACTTGCTGCAGTTGTCGACGACGACGACGCTCACGACGAACCTCCGACGCCGGTCTTCTGATCGCGCGACACCTGGTACCAGGTGATCGCGATCGCGATCGCGGTCTGCACCAGGATCCCGATGACCGCGGTCTCGAGCGACAGGTTGTTCGCCCGGCCACGCAGGATGCGCAGGTCGAACAGCTCGTACGTGACCGCCTGGAGTGCGCCCTGGATATCGAGCGAGCCGATCACGCTGCCGTTGGTCGTGCCGATCGCGGCGGCGATGCTGCCGCCGATGAGGTAGTACGAGGCCCACAGCGCGAGCGCGTAGCGCCGGTTGTTGACGAGCGCCGACATCGCGAGCGGGATCGCCGTGTAGACGAGGACCGCGAGCCCGCCGATCGCGAGCGCCTTCGGCACGATGATCAGGTGATCGACCAGCTCGTCGGTGGTCGCCGACAGGCCGAGGCGCAGCGCGCACAAGAGGAGGATCGGGGCGAGGAGCAGCGTCGCGACGAGCGTGCCGTAGCCGGCGAGCTTGCCGAGCACGTAGTCCCGCGGCCGGATCGAGCGCACGAAGTAGAACGTGAACGCGCCGCTCTGGGTGTCGGTCGCGACGACGCTCGCGCCGAGCGTCAGGCTGAGCACGAACGCCGCGCGGCAGAACCACTCGATCGACATCGGCAGGACGCCATCGCCCATCCGCAGCACGATGTCGCCGGCCGCACCGCCACCGGCGGCACCGACCGAGCGGATGATCTTGCTCGTCGCGAAGTACAGAAAGCCGCCGGCGATGAACGCGGTGACCACCGCCTGGCTGAGCGCGAGCTTGTAGCGCCACCAGGTCTTCCAGCCCATCGCGATCTGGTTGCGCATGACCACGCGCCAGCGCGTCCACGCGGCGCGGCGAGAGCCGACGTAGCGCTTGTAGCCGAGGTCGTAGACCGTGCCCTTGGCGGTGCTCATCGCGACGCTCCAGCGAGGCCGGGGCCGGCACTGTAGGCACCGCGGATCGGTGCGTCCGGCGCCTCGCCGATGACGCGGAGGAATGCGGCCTCGACGCTCTCGCGTCGGACCTCGATGCCTCGCACCTGGAGGCCGACGTCGCGTGCGGTCGAGAACACGAGGCGCGTCGTCGCGCTCGCCGGCAGATCGACGGACAGCGCCACCGGCGACGTGACGGTACACGTCGCGCCCTGCGCGGCCAGCGCGTCGGCGAGCCGGGCGGCCTCGCCCTTGACCTCGACGGTCAGCTCCGTGTCGCGGCCGCGTGCACCGCGCAGCTCGTCGATCGAGCCGACGAACCGCACGCGACCCTGATGCATGATCACGGCGCTGTCGCAGACGCGCTCGACGTCGGGCAAGAGGTGCGTCGACAGCACGACTGCACAGCCGCGCCGCTCGGGCATCTCGACGATGAGCTTCAGCATGTCCTCGCGCGACTGCGGATCGAGCCCGTTCGTCGGCTCGTCGAGGAACAGGATCTCCGGGTCGTGGACGAGCGCCTGCGCGAGCTTCACGCGCTGCTTCATGCCCGTCGAGTAGCCGTCGATCGGCTGGTACCGCTTCTCCTCGAGGCCGGCGTAGTAGAGCGCCGCGTGCGCGCGCTGCATCGCCTCGGTGCGCGGCAGGCCCGAGAGCTCCGCGGCGTACGTGCAGAGCTCGACCGCGCTCATGCCGGCGAGGAAGGCCTCCTGCTCCGGCATGTAGCCGACGCGATCGCGAATGCGCGCACCGTCGCTCGACGCGGACAGTCCGAGCACGCGCGCCGAGCCCTCGTAGGGAATGAGGCCGAGCAACGCCTTCAAGAGCGTCGACTTGCCGGCGCCGTTGGGGCCGAGCAGGCCGATGATGCGACCGTCGATGCGCGCCTCGATGCTGTTCAGCGCGACGATGTTGCCGTAGCGCTTCGTCAGTTTCTGTAGCTCGATCAGCGGTGCGCCGGTGTCGCTCACTGGATTCCCTCACTCCCTGTAACACCGCTCCACCGTGCGGGTGTCACCGAAGCCTACCTGATCACTTCGACACGCACGGGCACGACGCCGGCGTTGATCATGCCGAGCTGCCGCGCCGCGGCCTCGGAGACGTCGATGATGCGGCTGCGCTTGCCGAACGGTCCGCGGTCGTTGATCCGCAGCACGACGGAGCGGCCATTCTTCTTGTTCGTCACGCGCACGCGCGTCTGCATCGGCAGCGTGCGATGCGCCGCGGTCATCGCGTTCTTGTTGAACCGCTCGCCCGAGGCCGTCGGCCCGCCGTGGAGCTCGCCGCCGTACCAGGTCGCGTAGCCCTCCTGCACGCCGGGCGGCAGGTTCGAGACCGGCTTGCCCGTCTTCGTCTTCTGGCCGCCACCGCACGCGGCGAACGCGAGCAGCGCGAGCGTGACGAGGCCCAGCATCAGCCGAGGCAACGCGCGCGCCGATCTCACTTCACGCACCCCGCGCCGAGCTGGCGCCCGGCCTTGTCGAGCGCCGCCGAGCGGAGCGAGTGGCCGGTCGGCCCGTCGCCGAGCTTCTTGCGTGCCTCCTCGCCGTGGCCCGCGCCGAGGATGTCGCGCAGGTACGCGGTGCGCTCGAACGTGTCGCTGTGCTCCGTCGTGTGGCACTGCGTCGCGCACAGATCGTCCTTCGGCGCGCGCACGATCGCGAGCGGCTTCTCCTCGCCGCCCTTCGCGGCGTGGATCGAGCCGGGACCGTGGCAGGTCTCGCAGCCGACGTCGCGCAGGTTGTCGTTGTGCGCGAGGTTCGAGCCGCCCGGCCGGTCCCACCCGGTGACGTGGCAACCGATGCACTCGTAGTCGAACTGCTGGCCGCGCTCGACGAGCGTCTCCCAGGCATGGGCATGGCGCGTCGTCTTCCAGAAGTCGACCGCCTCCTGGTGACAGTCGCTGCACGCCTCGTTGCCGACATAGCCGGCCTTGCCCTTCGCGGGCGGCGGCACCGGCTTGTTCGCGGCGGCCTTCACGTTCGCCTCGCCGGCGGCGACGTCGAATGCCTTGATCGCGTCGCGCACGGGAACGCTGCACGCCAGCGTCTTGTTGATGCGGATCTGCTCGAGCGTGAAGTAGCTGCCCTTCGCCGGCACGACGAGCGGTTGCGTCTCGAGCTGCTTGCGCTGCGCCGCGATCTGCTCGCGCTCGCGCTTCTTCGCCTCGACGAACGCCGCGTCGGCGTCCTTGTCCTGCGCGAACTTCGCGAGATCGAGATCGAGCGTCGCGAGCTGCCGATCGAGCTGCGCGATCTTCGCCTTCGCGGCGCCCGTGCCGACGGCGTCGACGAGCGGGCGGTCGCCAGGCCGCACCGTGATGTCGACGCGGCTCAGCACCTGACCGCGGTTGCCCGGAATCACCATCCAGCCGTCGCCGATCTTGTCGGCCTCCGGCGAGACCGCCTCGGGCTCGGGCGCGACCGCACCGAGGCCCGCGATCGTGACGTCGATGCCGCCGATGTCGCGAGCGAGCGCGACCGCATCGCGCTTGCTGCTCGCCTGGACGAGGCCGACGATCACCTGCGCGCCCTGCTTCTTCAGATCGGCGACCGCCTGCTTGCCGGCGGCGACCGGGTCGCCGATGTCGATCTTCTGCGCACCGAGGGTCAGCGGCGTCGGCCCGACCGCGTCCGGCGCGAGCACGCCGAACACGCCAACCTTCGCGGCGCCCACCGTCACGACGTACGGGGCCGCGCTGACCTCGGTCTCGTGCACGTTGGCGACCTGCCGCGGAAAGCGAACACCCTGTGCCGCCCTCGCCAGGTCGGCAGGGCCGAGGCCGACCGCGGCGACCTTCATCTGATCCTTGTAGATCGACGTCAGGAGGTCGGCCTTCAGCTCCTCCTGCTCGTAGAGGTGCGGCGGGACCGGGTTCTTCGAGTAGAGGAGGGAGCCCGCGTCGAGCACGAGCACGGGGCCCTGGGTGCGAGCCTCCTCGATCACCTTCGTGGTCCTCGAAATATCTCCGAGGGGGTCCGACGTGCAGCCGCAGGGGCCGATCTGCCCTCGCATCTCGGCGAGCGCGAACAGGGTGAACGTCGGTTTTGCGGGGGCCCCAGCCTCGCCACCTCCCGCCGAACCCCCGCCTTTTACTTCTGATTTCGAGCTACAAGCCGCGATCAGGGCGAGACTCATCGCGAGTCCCCGAGCGGCCACACGGCGGCGCATCCCGGCTCATATAGCACGTTGACAGGCCCTAAGTGCCCGCGTAGATTGCCGCGCTCTCAGGAAGAGGATCTCATGGCTGTCGCGCTACGCATGTCCCGTCAGGGAAAGAAGAAGTCGCCGTTCTATCGCATCGTCGCCGCGGACAAGCGCTGCGCCCGTGATGGTCGGTTCATCGAGCTGCTCGGCACGTACCACCCGACCACCAAGGTCTTGAAGCTCGACCAGGAGCGGTACGAGAAGTGGCTCAAGGTCGGCGCGCAGCCGAGCGGCACGCTCGCCGCTGTGGTTCGCCGCACCGCCCGCGCGGCCGCCAAGGCCGCCTGATCGCTATGGCTAGCGATCCAGATCTGGCCGAGCTCATCCGCTACCTCGCCGTCAACCTCGTCGACAAACCCGACGAGGTTCGCGTGGAGCTGGTCGAGGAGCGCCAGGCGAACGTCTACGAGCTCGAGGTCGCCGAGTCCGACCTGGGCAAGGTCATCGGTCGCGGCGGCAAGACCGCTCGCGCGCTGCGCACTGTCGTCCAGGCCATCGCGCCTCGGTCGCGCAAGCGCACGCTCGTCGAGATCCTCGAATAAGACGCGCGGAGCTGCGCGATGCGCGGTGAAGCTCGCATCGAGATCGGTGGCGTCGCGCGTGCCCACGGCATTCGCGGCGAGATCGTGATCGTCACGCACGATCCGGACTCCGACACGCTCGGGTCCGTCACGTCGATCTACATCGACGGCATCGAGCACAAGGTCGCCGCAGCGCGCGATACGCAGCGCGGCTGGCTCGTCGCGCTCGAGGGCGTCACGACGCGCACCGCGGCCGAGGCGTTCCGCGGCAAGCCGGTCGCGATCGACCGCGAGGCGCTCGAGCTCGAGGACGAGGACATCATCCTCGACGACCTCATCGGCTGCCAGGTTCGCCTGCCCGACGGCACGCCGTGGGGCACCGTGTTCGCGATCGACGTCGGCGCGCACCAGGATCTGCTCGTCATCCACGACGGCGACCTCGAGCGCCTGTTGCCGCTCGTCGACGAGTTCGTCACGGGCATCGACGTCGACGCCGGCGTCGTCACGGTCGACCCGCCCGCCGAGCTCCCCGCGTCGAAGCTGCCCGAGAAGGACAAGGCGGTCGCGGAGAAGCATCGCCGCGCGGCTGCCTCTCGCACCGGCGCCGACGGCGCGGGCACGCCATGAGGTTCACGGTCGTCACGATCCTGCCGGAGCTGATCGAGCCGTGCCTCGCGGCCGGCGTCGTCGGGCGCGCGCGCGAGGCAGGCACGATCACGGTCGACACGGTGAACCCGCGCGACTTCACGCACGACCGGCACCGGACCGTCGACGACAATCCCTACGGCGGCGGCCCGGGTATGGTGATGAAGGCCGAGCCGCTGCTCGCGGCGATCGCGCGCGCGAGCGAGCCGGCCGCCGCGCAATCGCCGGTGAGCCCGCTCGAGGACTCCGACGACATCACGTCGACGCTGCGGTTCGCACGGCCGCAGCCGACGCTCGCGCCCGACGACATCGCGACGACGCGCCCGTTCGCGCGCCCGCCGCGTGACGTCGCCGCATCGATCGCGAGCGTCGACTCGTCGATCGACAAGCTCGAGCACGCGCTCGACGGCAACCTCGACGCGCTCGTCGCGCAGGATGCGATCGAGGGTGCGGGTGAAGCGTCGAGCCCGAGTCCGAGCCCGGATCCGGGCACGAGTATGGATCCGAGCTCGCGTGCGGGCCGAGCGCACCGCATCCTGCTGTCGCCCTCGGGCAAGCCGCTGACGCAGGCGCGCGTGCGCGAGCTCGCAGCGCTCCCCCATCTCGTCCTCGTGTGCGGCCGCTACGAGGGGCTCGATCAGCGCGTGATCGACGCCGCGATCGACGAGGAGATCTCGATCGGCGACTTCGTCCTCTCGGGTGGCGAGCTCGGCGCGCTCGTCATCATCGATGCCGTCTCGCGCTACGTGCCGGGTGTCCTCGGCGCGGCCGACTCCGTCGACGAGGAATCGTTCTCCGCCGGCCTGCTCGAGTATCCGCAGTACACGCGGCCGCCGGAGCTCGCCGCCGCGCACGTGCCGCCCGATCGCACGATCGAGCGCACGATCCCGCCGATCCTGCAGTCGGGCAACCACGCGGCGATCGCGGCGTGGCGCCGCAAGCAATCGATCGAGCGCACCGCGACGCGGCGGCCGGATCTGTTTCGCTCGTTCGTGCCGTCGAAGGCGGATGCCAAGCTCGTGCCTCCGCTGCGCAAGCGGACCCACGTCGCGCTCGTCCATCATCCGGTCGTCGATCGCGTCGGCACCGTCATCACGACGGCGCTGACGAACTTCGACATCCACGACCTCGCGCGCTCGACGATGACGTTCGGCCTCGCCGGCTATCACATCGTCACGCCGATCACGTCGCAGCGCGAGAAGGCCGAGCACATCGCGAAGCTGTGGAGCGAGGACGAGCAGGGCGAGCATCGCGCCGCCGCGCTCCGGCTGATCCGCACCGCGGCGGCGGTCGAGGACGTGATCGCGGCGATCGCGGCCGACCACGGCGAGCCTCCGCTGGTGGTCGCGACGTCGGCCAAGGCGAGCTCGTTTCCGGACGCCCTCCGGCGTTCGACGACCGAGCTCCTCGCAGAAACGTCGTCCCGGTCCGCTCCCGTCCTCCTTCTCCTCGGAACCGGGTGGGGCCTGGCCGACTCGTTAATTCCGTCGGTATCCCGGGTGCTTGCGCCGATTGAAGGCGGTTCCGACTGGAATCATCTGTCCGTGCGATCGGCGGGAGCCATCATTCTCGACCGTCTGTTCGGTCGGCCTGCTTGACGCCCAGGGGTGTTCTCCCGTAGAACCCTGCGTCCAATCGGCAACTTGCCAAGGTTTTTGTAATGAGCGCGCAGCGAATCCTCGACTCCATCGAAAAGAGCCAACGTCGCCAGGCAACTCTGCCCGAGTTCCGCCCCGGTGATTCGATCAAGGTGTGGGCGAAGATTCGCGAGGGCGAGAAGACTCGCCTCCAGGCCTTCGAGGGCGTGTGCATCCGCCGCGTCTCGAAGGGCTCGCGGTCGACGTTCACCGTCCGCAAGATCAGCTACGGCGTCGGCGTCGAGCGTGTCTTCCCGGACAACTCGCCGAACATCGACAAGATCGAGGTGATCTCGCGCGGCCGCGTTCACCAGGCCAAGCTCTACTACCTCCGCGATCTGTCCGGTAAGGCGGCGCGCATCAAGGAGCGCGAGTACTCGCCCGAGGAGGCCGCGACCACGGCTGCTGCTCCGGCCGAAGGTGCCGAGGGCGCCGAGGGTGCTGCCCCGGCCGAGAAGAAGAAGAGCAAGCGGGCCAAGAAGGCCTGAGCACCGGCTCCCGCTTCGTCGCGAAGCGGTTCGTCTCTCCGTCAGCCGCTTCGTTCGAAGCGGCTTTCTTTTTTGGTGTCCGAACACCGGACGCACGGCGCACCGCCGTTCGACGTCAGAACGAGCGCGTATCGATCGTGAATGACGAAGCGTGGGACGTCGTGGAGTGGTGCTGGCGCGTGGGGAGAGGTCGTCGTGTTCGACGGCGAGGCCGACCCGACCGAGGCCGCGGCACCGGTCGACCGCTATCCGAGCGCGCGGGCGCTGAAGCGCTCGAGGAAGCGGCTCGGGCCTCCGCAACCGGCACCGCCGCCCGTCGTGCGAGGGCCCAGCCGGAGCACGATCGGCGCGCGAGGGGAGGACCGGGCGGTCGCGCTGCTCGTCGCGAAGGGCTACGCGATCGTCGAGCGCAACTTCACGACGAAGATCGGCGAGCTCGACATCATCGCCCGGGACCGCGGCACGCTCGTCTTCGTCGAGGTCCGGGCGCGTGCCGACGCCGGCCACGGCAGCGCACTCCACGCGGTCTCGCCCGCGAAGCGGCGCCGCGTGTCGCGCACCGCGCAGCAGTACCTCGCGTGGAGGAGGCCCGCCTTCGACGCCGCACGCTTCGACGTCGTCGCGATCACCGGCGACGAGATCGTGCACGTCGTCGACGCGTGGCGCATCGAGGCTCGCGACTGACGGTTGCCGAAACGAAGAAAGGCAGCCTCTCGGCTGCCTCGTCTCGTCGGAGAGCGCTACGCGCTTACGACTTGCAGAGCGGGTACATCGAGTTGCCGGTGCGGCCGCTCAGGTTGCAGCACGCGTTCGCCGGCTCGTTCGCATCGCACGCCATCGGCGTCGCGAGCTGACCGGAATCCGGGATCACGACGTAGTCCTTGCAGATGCAGAACTTCTTGCAGCAGAACGGGCCGACCGTCACGGCGACGCCGCACGTGAAGCCCGTCTTGCACGGCGACTCCGGCACGCGATCGCAATCGTCGTCGGACTCGCATTCGGCGGTGCAGAGACCGTTGTTCCCTTCCGGGTACGTGCTGCCCATGGGCAGCTCGCGACCGAGCGGAACGCGAAGGCACGTGCGCGACACGCAGTCCAAGGACGGCGAGGCGACGACGACTTCCGATGGCGCCGGGGACGACGTACCGAGATCGCAAATGCGACCCACTGGGTTGCTGGTGCAGGCCGCCGCAAAGGCGAGGCCCAGGACCACCGCTAGTCGAATCATCGGGCCCGATAATAAAGAGCCTGATACGGCAGTCAAGCGAACGACCATGAACAACGCCTTGTCCCCGCTGAGAGATCCATGCCTGGGCATCGCCGAGGTTGGTGGTGGGGGAGGGCCAGATCCGTCACGGCAGAATCGCCAGGGCGCTATTCGTCGAGGATTCGTGAGACCGAGCACGGGACGCGTCGATCGAGAAGCGCCTGTTAGCTCCGGGGTGCGCCAGAAGTGCAACGGAGGGCGTGCGGATTTTTCTGCGCAACATGACCGCAGATCCATGTGTCCGGTAACCGGCCGTCGGCTTGACTTGTGACGCCGTGGCTAAGATGATTTCGCGGCACTGGAGGAGCTCGATGCGTCTTCTGAAATATCTGTCTCTCGCCGCAGCCTTCGCGCTGTCCATCAGTACTGCAGCAGCCCAGGGGAAGGGCGACAAAAAGGGCGGCGACATGGAGTTCGAGCCGGAGAGCGCTGCTTCGACGCCGCCGTCGAAGACGCTCGAACGCGCCATCAAGCTCTATGACAAGAAGGACTTCTTCTCTGCGTCGATCGAGCTCAAGAAGGTGCTCGACGGCGAGAGCGGCGACGACGCGAAGAACAAGCAGCGCGCCGAGTTCTTCATGGGCAAGACGCTCTACCAGATGAACTTCTACGCAGGCTCGCTGGCCTACTTCGACAAGATCGTCCAGGCCGGCGAGAACCACACGTACCACGGTGCCGCACTCAAGTGGCTCGCCGCTCTGAGCCGCGTGCTGCCGGAGACGTCGGGCATCCTCGAGAAGATCGGTACGTACGATCCGAGCGCGCTCAACGATCCGTCGCTCGCGAGCGTGAAGGACGAGCTGCTGTTCCTGCTCGGTCGCCACTACTACCGCCGCGGCGGTGACGGCGACTTCGACAAGGCGATCTCGCTGTTCCAGCAGGTCGACCGCAACAGCAACATGTTCATCAAGGCGAAGTTCTTCGAGGGCGTCACGTACGTCCGCAAGTACGAAGGCAAGCCGGCCGTCGATGCGTTCAAGGAGATCTTGATCATCGGCGAGGAGCGCCCGAGGCAGTACTCGGCCGACGACATCGACAACTACCGCGAGCTCGCGCAGCTGCAGATGGCGCGCGTGTTCTACTCGACGCAGCAGTTCGACACGTCGATCAAGTACTTCGAGAAGCTGCCGCAGGACTCGGCGGACTGGGCGGAGTCGCTGTTCGAGGCGTCGTGGGCGTACTTCATGAAGACGCTCAACTCGAAGGCGCTCGGTAACATCCACACGCTCAACGCGCCGTACTTCGAGAACCAGTTCTATCCCGAGGGCGTGCTGCTCCGCGCCGTCATCTATTACAAGTACTGCCTCTACGATCAGGCCGAGGAAGCGATCGCCGACTTCAACGACAAGTACGGCCCGCTGCAGAAGAACCTCGGCGACATCGTCAAGAAGTACGACGACAACGCCGAGTTCTTCACGTACATCCAGAAGGTCCGCAAGGGCCAGGCCGGCCTCGACTCCCAGACGCAGCGCCTCGTCATGAGCGTGCTCAACGACAAGACGCTGCTGAAGACGTTCGCGTGGGTCGACGAGCTCGACCACGCGCTCGCCATCCTGCAGAAGAGCGACAAGGCGTGGCAGACGACGCAGGTCGCCGCCGAGGTCCTCCAGGAGCTCACGGTCCAGCAGTCGGTCGCGCAGGCCGATGCCGGCAAGGTCGCCAAGGATCGCGTCGATCGTCTCGGCCGCGAGCTCGGTGCGCTCGCTCGTGACGGCGTGAAGATCCAGTATGAAATCCTCGAGGCGAAGGCCAACAAGGTGTCGGCCGACGCTGTGGGCTCGCGCGTCTCCTCCTCACACAAGGAGGAACCGATTGTCGTTGACGACGAGCACTTCCAGTGGAAGTTTAATGGCGAGTACTGGAAGGACGAGCTGGGCTACTACCGGTTCAAGATCCGGTCTCGCTGCCCGAAGCAGTAACCAGATACAGAACTACGTTTCTACATAGCCGGCTCATCGCCTCGCCCCCCGACGATGATGGCTATCCGAAACGCTCCCAGAACCCCGAACGCGAGGACACTTGTCCCCAGCGTCTCGGGGTTTCTGCGTTTCGATTTCATGCATCGTGATGACCTACCGACTCGCCCTCGTCTCGCCGCTGTGTTGTAGTGCCCGCCGGGGAAAAGGAACTGCCATGTCCAGAATGAAGCATTTGATCGTGGCCGCAGCGCTACTTGCGTCGCCCAGCGTACGGGCCGACTCCAAGTACAAGCGCAACCAGGACGTGAAGATCAACGTCCAGCTCTCCGACCGCGTCAAACCGGTCCAGACCAAGCCGCAGGACAAGTCCGAGTTCAAGCCCGAGCTCACCGCCGACGCGGTGCTCTCGATCGAAGGCCTGGTCTCGAACATCCGCAACGAGCAGGAAGCGATCCTCGCGAAGCTCATCGACTCGACGCCTGACAGCGAGGTCGAAGAGAAGAGCGACTACTACTTCCGCCTCGGCGAGCTCTACGCCAAGCAGCAGCGCCTGTTCCGCCTCAAGGCGGCAGAGGCCTCGATCAACGTCGACAAGGCGAAGACGCCGGCTGCCAAGCAGCAGGCGCAGGCCGCGGCAAACAAGGCCGCCGAGACCGCCAAGTCGTACCTCCTGAAGGCCGTGAAGACCTACAAGGGTCTCACCGACAACGACGCCTTCCGCAACTATCCCAAGATGGATATGGCGCTCTTCTACTACGGGTACACGC
Organism: Pseudomonadota bacterium; assembly: GCA_023386455.1. Lineage (GTDB taxonomy): Bacteria > Myxococcota_A > Polyangia > Haliangiales > Haliangiaceae > JABFXX01. The sequence goes on from JAEWJO010000119.1 coordinate 19,526, forward strand.
TGCAGGGCGGCAAGTACATGAAGGAGGCGCGAGCGGTCTACGACAAGCTGCTCAAGAACTACCCGAACTCCAAGTACGTCCCCGAAGCGCACCTCGCGTTCGCCGACTACTACTTCGAGGCCGGTCAGCTCGCCGACGCCGAGGCCCGCTACAAGATGGTCCTCAAGTTCCCCAAGTCGAGCGCGTACTGGTACGCGATGTACAAGATGGGCTGGATCCATCTGAACCTGACGCGCTTCACGGAGGCGCTCGAGACGTTCTTCCAGGTCGCGCAGGCGACGAAGAACGACAAGAAGAACGAGATCCTGAACCGCGCCGCGAAGAAGGACTTCGTCCGCGCGTACTCGGAGGTCGGCAAGGCCGACAAGGCGTTCGACGCGTTCAAGCGCGTCGATCAGAAGTACGCGTTCACGATGCTGTCGATCCTCGCCGACCTCTACATGGAGCAGGGCAAGAGCGACAAGGGCATCTACATCTTCCACGAGCTGATGAAGGCGGCGCCGACGGACAAGAACGTCTGCCTCTGGCAGTACAACATCGCGCACCTGACGCTCTCGCTGCCCGGCGCGAACAACGCCGACAAGGTCGCCGAGATCGAGAACCTGAACCGCCTCTACGGCGCGCTGAAGCCCAAGAAGGTGCTGCCGGCCGCCGAGGCGCAGGAGTGCCACGACAACGCCGCGGCGATGTCGGGTGAGCTCGCTCGCGCGTATCACTCGGAGTCGGCGAAGACCAAGAACCCCGAGACGCTCGCGTACGCCGAGAAGCTCTACCGCGTCTACCTCCAGGTCTTCCCCGACGCGGAGGACTACGCCCAGACCCAGTACTTCTACGCCGAGCTCCTGTGGAGCCGCGCGGAGAACGAGAAGAACGCGCGCCTGCAGACCGAGCTGTGGGAGAACGCGGCCGTCGCGTTCACCGACGTCGTCAAGACCGGCAAGGTCGACGCGAAGCTGACGAAGGAGGCGGCGTACGCCGCCGTCCTCGGCTGGAAGAACGCCCTGAACGTCGACCCGCGCGCGAAGCAGCAGGCGGAGATCGAGGGCAAGAAGGACGACTACACCGACAAGGATCTCGCGAAGCCGAAGGACATCCCGGAGCGCGAGCAGAAGATGCTCGCGGCCTTCGACATCTACATCAAGTACATCAAGGACCCGAAGGACGACGAGCTCGTCGGTATGAAGTTCCTCAAGGCGAACATGTACCGGCGCTACAACCACTGGGACGAGGCGCTGCCGCTGTTCCAGGAGATCCTCGACAAGCACAGCGAGCACGAGACGGCCGAGTACGCCGCGAACCTCCTGCTCGACTCGTACAACCGCCTCCAGCGCTACGACGACATGCTCGCGCTGGCGGACAAGCTGACGAAGATGCCGAAGTTCCTCGACGGCAAGGAGGACCTGTCGGCGACCTTGAAGAAGATCAAGGCGCAGTCGATGCGCAAGAAGGCGGAGAAGATGGAGGCCGACGCGAAGGTCTCGAAGGACTTCGCGCAGTACGTCCAGTGCGGTCAGGCCTACCTCGACATCTACAACTCGAACCCGGAGGCCGCGGATAACGACGAGGTCCTCTACAACGCGGGTGTCTGCTTCGAGGAAGGCCGGTCGATCGGCGTCGCGATCCAGATGTTCAACCTGCTCGAGAAGTACTACCCGAACAGCAAGATCACGGCGCGCGCGACCGCTCGCCTCGGCAAGGCATACGGCGACATCGCGTTCTACGACCGCGCGTCGGAGAAGCTCGAGCAGTACGCCAAGAAGTACGCCGGCGAGAAGGACGCGTACGACGCGATGAGCGACGCGGTGTTCTATCGCAAGGGTATCGGCGACGACGCCAAGGCGATCGAGGACACGAAGTACTTCGTGAAGACGTTCGGCAGCAAGAAGCCGGCCGAGGCCGCGAAGGCGGCGTTCTCGCTGATCTCGATCTACGAGAAGCAGGGCGACAACGACGCGGTCGTGAAGAACCTCCGCGACTACATCCGCCAGCACGGCGGCAAGGGCGGCGCGGACCTGCTCGTCATCGCTCACGCGAAGATCGGCCAGATCCTGTTCAAGGAGAGCTGCCCGGTGAAGCAGATCGACGGGTCGTGCGTGAAGATCACGCGCGAGCGCGCCGTCGTCACCAAGAAGGCGGCGAAGAAGAAGAAGGGCAAGGAAGTCTACGTCGCGCCGCTCCAGTGCGGCCCGGAGTCGAAGATCAAGCTGGTCGTCGTCAAGCGCGACGAGCGCAAGCTCAAGGAGGCGCTGAAGGAGTTCGCCGCCGCCTCGAAGGAGTTCTCGAAGGTCAGCGAGAAGGACGAGGGCGCTGCCGGCGCTCGCTACTACTACGCGCAGGGCAAGTTCGCCGAGGCCGACGTCGAGTTCGAGAAGTACCTCGACATCAAGTTCCCCGCGAACCTGAACTTCGGTGACGGTCTGCCCGAGCACAAGAAGCAGAACGACGCACTGTCCTCGAAGTCGAAGAAGCGCTTCGACGAGTTCCTCGTGACGAAGACGAAGGGCGCGGACACGGCGAACAAGAAGTACGAGGCCGTGCTCGCCATCAAGGACAGCGCGAACTCGATCGCGGCGGCCGCCCGCCTCGGTCAGATCACGCAGAACTACTCGGACCAGCTGTTCACGGCCGAGATCCCGAAGGACGTCCGCCAGTCGCAGATGATCGACGGCTACGACATCGCGCAGGACAAGGTCGACGCGTACTGCGACGCCCTGACGACGGCCGCCGAGCCGCTCGCCGAGAAGTCGCTCACCGCGTACGGCGTGTGTCTCTCGAAGTCGACCGAGCTCGGCTGGTTCAGCGAGTGGTCGAAGCTCTGCGAGCGCGAGCTCGGCCAGATCAAGCCGGAAGACTACCCGACGGCGTCGGAGCTCCGCGGCGACTCTGACCTCACCGCGCCCGTCATCGCCATCGAACCCCCCGCGAAGCTCGACTGAGCGAGGAAGCGAGTATCACCATGCGTAAGCTCATCTACATCAGCATCCTCGCCGCCGCTGCCTGCGGCGGTTCCAAGGGCGGTTCGCTCAAGTCCGGTGGCACGCCGCCGCCGCCGCCGTCGGTCGGTTCGCACAGCGATGTCGCGACCCCCGGTGGTCCGGCCGTCCAGAAGGTGGAGGTCTCCGCCGACGCCAAGAAGGACTACCAGGCGGCGCTCGAGAACTTCAGGAACAACGACAAGGGCACCTGGTCCGAGTCGGCGTGCCGTGCGTCGGCCGATCGCTTCGCCGCGGTCGTCCGCTCGCACAGCGAGCTCGTCGCCGCGCAGTTCATGGTCGGCCTGTCGTATCAGCGCTGCAACCTGAACTCCGACGCCGAGACCGCCTACCAGACCGCCAGCCGCATGAAGGGTGATCCCCAGAAGTCGGCGATGGCGCTCTCGAACCTCGGCCAGCTCTACTACAAGGCCGGCAAGCTCGACGCTGCCAAGCAGTACTGGGACAGCGCGATCAAGGCCAACGGTAAGCTGATCGGCGCGCGCATCAACATGGCCTCGATGAACCTCGAGCAGATGCGCAAGATCAAGAACCCGAAGGACGGGCAGTGGAAGAAGCTCGAGGAAGACGCGCGCTTCAACCTGTCGAACGCGCTCGGCGTCGACACCGATAGCGTCGAGGCCTACACGACGTTCGGTCTCGTCTACATGGAGGGTTGGCAGACGAACAAGAACCGTCTCGACCTCGCCAAGACGCTGCTCGACGAGGGCAAGAAGCGCAACGAGAAGTTCCCGGCGCTGCAGAACGCGTACGGTCTCTACTGGATGCACAAGGGTTCGCTGAACCAGGCGCTCCAGGCGTTCCAGGCGGCCGTCGAGGGCGATCCGAAGTTCGTCGAGGCGCGCATCAACGCGGGCCTCCTGACGCTCGGCTTCCGCAAGTACGACACGGCGAAGGAGTTCTTCGGCAAGGCCGCCGAGCTCGCGCCGAAGAACTACGACGCGGTCATCGGCCTGGGCATCGCGCAGCGCGGTCTGAACGACCTCGACGGCGCGGAGGCCTCGTACAAGAAGGCGATGCAGATCGACGGCTCGCGCGGCGACGCCTATTTCAACATCGGCGTGCTCTACAAGGACTTCCGCGCGAACAAGCAGAACGACCCGGACCAGGTCCAGGCGCTCCGCAAGTCGGTGGCCGTCTACAAGCAGGCCAAGGAGTTCTTCAACCAGTTCCTGAGCAAGCAGGGATCGGACGCCGACAAGGCCGAGGCGAAGGAGAACATCAAGGACTGCGACAAGGTCATCAAGCAGCTCGAGCAGTTCGCCGATAACCTGGCCAAGAACCCGCCGCCGCCGATGCCCGCGCCCACCCCGGCGCCGGCGCCGCAGAAGTAACTAGTTGAAAAGATTCGGCCCCGAGAGAGCAACGCGGGGCCGATCTACGTGTCTGGATTTCGCGGAACTTTTTGGAAAGAATCTCGGAACCGGAAACCGGGTCGTGGTGTCGGACCGTCCGTGCTCACGGATCTCTGCACCCCGACCCTTCGTAACGAAGGATCGACCATGCGGAAGCTCGTGATCATGTTTGCTGTCCTCGGTCTCGCATCGACCGCCTACGCCCAGAAGAAGGACGCTGCACCGGCCGGTAACGGCAAGGTGAAGGTCTATGACTTCTCGGGTGACACGATCGAAGGCGACCTCATCAAGCCGGAAGGCTCGACGGTCGACGCGCGTGACTTTGCGAAGCACTCGTCTCTGATCCGTGTTCGCAAGGACTTCATCCCCGAGATCATCAAGTCGGCCGAGGACCTGTAGCGCCTCGCGGGTCACGCCCGCGTCGCACTGCAGTCACCGGCTTTGTTCGCGAAGTAGCTCCGAACTGGAGAACGAAACATGGCCGGTGCAAAGGTTCCTCTCTCATTCAAGATCTTCAAGGGCGATCAGCTGCTCCGCGAGGAGCGGCTGAGCCTGTCTGTCATCAAGCTCGGCAAGGTGCCCTCGGCGCACCTCAAGCTCGATGACGAGACGGTCAGCCGTATGCACGCGATCATCGAGGTCAATGGCCCCGGTGACGTGAGCATCATCGACCTCGGCTCGACCAAGGGCACCTTCGTCAACGGCCAGAAGGTCAACAAGGCGAAGCTCCAGACCGGCGACACGATCGTCGTCGGCGAGACGCGCATCGAGCTCGCGATCGGTGCCGCCGACGAGGCCGCCGACGAGCCGACGAAGGTCTCGGCGCCCGCCGCGCAGGACATCATCGCGTCGAG
>JAEWJO010000231.1 GCA_023386455.1 Pseudomonadota bacterium
GGCGACGATCGGTGAATCGGCAAGCGCCGCGGCCGCGCCGACGGCGAAGGATGGCGCCGGTGCCCCGAGCGCCCGCGAAGCGCCGCCGGCAAGCACCGCGAAGATCAGCGCGGTCGCCGCCAAGCCCGCCGTCGAGCAGCCTCGTCCTCCGGCGCCCCGCGTCTCGGTCGCCGGCGGCGTGTCGAAGTCGTCGGGCCCCGGCCGCGGCGCGACGATCTTGTTCGTCGCCGGTGCCGTCCTCCTCGGCGCGACGGTGTTCACCGTCTGCTCGAAGAAGAAGCCCGCGCAGCATGCGGCGGCCACGCGCGACGATGCCGCGCTGCTGGCGCCGTCGTCGGATGCCGCCGAGCTGACCGCGGTCAGCGCGGATGCGGGGACCGTCGTGACCGCGCCGCGCGATGCGGGCGTGCGCGCTGCCACGCAGGTCGCGACCGTTCACCGCGACGCGCGCACGGGCGATGCCGCAACGGCAGATGCAGGCGTCGACAAGTTTGCCCAGGCGAAGGCGCTCTACGAGAAGGCACGCGCGGCGCTCGAGGATGGCGATCCCGAGCAAGCGCTCGCGCTCCTCGAGCAGTCGCTCGCGTTGCGGCCCCGCGCGCTCACGTACCTCGAGCAGGCGCGCGCACTGCAGCGCATGGGTCGCATCGACGACGCGATCGCCGCCGTCGACCGCGCGATCGCCGCGAACAGGACCTACGCGCCGGCCTACGAGCAGAAGGGCATGATCTTGTGGTCGGCGCAGCGCCACGCGGAGGCGCGCCCGGTGCTCGAGAAGTATCTCGAGATGGATCCGAACGGTCGGCGCGTCGAGACGATCAAGAGCATGCTCGCCGAGCCGAAATGATCGTCCTTGGCCTCGAGAGCTCCTGCGACGAGACGGCTGCCGCCATCGTCGAGGACGGGCGCATCGTTCGCTCGGATGTCGTCGCGTCGCAGAACGAGGTGCACGCGCGCTACGGCGGCGTCGTCCCGGAGCTCGCATCGCGCGCGCACATCCTCAACGTCGTGCCCGTCGTCCACGCCGCGCTCGAGCGGGCGACGCTCACGCTCGACGACGTCGACGGGATCGCGGTCACGAACGCACCGGGACTCGTCGGAGCCCTGCTCGTCGGACTGCAGACGGCCAAGGCACTGGCGTGGGTCACGGGCAAGCCGCTCGTCGGCGTGCACCACCTCGAGGGGCATCTGAGCGCGATCTACCTCGAGCCGGATCCGCCGCCGTTTCCGCACCTCGCGCTGATCGTGTCAGGCGGCCACACGTCCCTCGTCCGCGTCGACGGTCACGGCAAGATCGTCGAGCTCGGCTCGACGCGCGACGACGCCGCGGGAGAGGCGTTCGACAAGGGGGCCAAGCTGCTCGGTCTCGGCTATCCGGGCGGTGCGGTCATCGATCGACTCGCGAGGACCGGCAATCCGAAGGCCGTTCCGTTTCCGCGCTCGATGACCGGCGGCGAGCACGGTGCCGACTTCTCGTTCAGCGGGCTCAAGACGGCGCTCCTCCATCACGTGCGCGACCACGGCGTCCCCGACGACCAGCCGCTCGCGGATCTCTGTGCGAGCTACCAGGCGGCGATCGTCGAGGTGCTCGTGCGCAAGACGCGGCGTGCGGCCCGTCGCCTCCAGCTGCATCACGTGCAGATCTGCGGCGGTGTCGCGGCGAACTCGGGCCTGCGCGACGCGATGATCGCCGCCGGCGCCGAGGACGACTTCGAGGTCCACATCCCGCCGATCTCGCGGTGCACCGACAACGCCGCGATGATCGCCGCTGCCGGCTATCACCGCCTCGCGCGCGGCGAGCGCGATGGGCTGGAGCTCGATGCCGTGCCGAGCGCACCGCTCGGAAGGCCGCCGGGACCGACATGAGCGGCGGCAACGGCACGAACGGCAACGGCAACGGTCACCACGATGCCCGCGCAGATCACACGAAGCTCGCCGAGGCGATCGGACCGTTCCCCGACGCGCGCGTGCTGCTCGATCGCTACGGGCTGCGCGCGAAGAAGTCGTTCGGCCAGAACTTCCTCGTCTCGGATCGCGCGCTGCGTGCGATCGCGGACGCCTCCGTGTCGTCGGATCAGGACTGGATCGTCGAGATCGGCGCGGGCCTCGGCACGCTGACCGCACGCATCGCCGAGCGCGTGACCGCCGGCAAGGTGATCGCACTCGAGCCCGACCCCGACATGATCCGCGTGCTGAACGCAGAGCTCGGTGAGGTCGACAATCTCGAGATCCAGCAGGTCGATGCGATGCGCTACGACCTGCGCATGGTCCACCGCATGGTCGGCGAGCCGATCACCGTCTGCGGAAACCTCCCGTATCACCTCGCGTCGCAGCTCATCTTCAAGGTGATCGACGCGCGCGACATCGTCCGGTTCGCGGTCTTCATGATCCAGAAGGAGATGGCAGACCGGATCGTCGCCAAGCCCGGCACGAAGGAGTACGGCGCGCTCGGTGTCATGATCCGCACGTACTGCGACGTCACGACGATCATCAAGGTGGGGGCAGGCTCGTTCGTGCCGCCGCCGAAGATCGACTCGACGGTGATCAAGCTCGTTCCACTCGCGAATGGCGAGCCGCGCGTTCCGATCGCCGACCACAAGCACTACTCGAAGGTCGTGCACACCGCGTTTGGCCAGCGCCGCAAGACGTTACGGAACGCGCTGCGCGCCGCGTGGCCCGACGAGGCGATCGACGGTGCACTCGCGGCGACGCAGATCGACGGCGTGCGGCGCGGCGAGACGCTCGACATCTCCGAGTTCGGCCGACTCACCGCCGCGCTGCCGCCCGCCATCGCGTAGTGGTAAGCAGCGGTCATGCCCGAGCTGCCCGAAGTCGAGACCGTCCGCCGATCTCTTGCGCCGGTGATCGGCGCGACGATCGCCGGCGTCTGGGACAGCGGCAAGGGCCTGCACATGCAGCGCAAGCCGCCGCGCGCGAAGCTGCGCAAGCTCGTCGGCGCGACGATCACCGAGGTCCGTCGCCACGGCAAGTACCTGCTCGTCGACACCGACACGCCGCTGACGCTGCTCGTCCATCTCGGCATGACCGGTCGCGTGTTGATCCAGCAGAAGGCGGCGGCGCGTCCGAACCACACGCACGTCGTGCTCGACCTCGGCGCGCGCGAGCTGCGCTTCGCAGATGCGCGCCGGTTCGGTCAGATCGACGTCCTCGAGAAGGCGAAGGAGCGCTCGCACGTCGCGCTCGCGAACCTCGGACCGGATCCGATCGTCCACGGCATCGACGTCCAGGCGTTCGCCGCGCGCGCGAAGGGAAAGAAGGCGACGCTGAAGGCGTTCCTCCTCGACCAGACAGTGCTCGCCGGGGTCGGCAACATCTACGCGAGCGAGGCGCTGTGGCGCGCGAAGCTCGAGCCGACGACGCGGGCCTACAAGCTGACGGCTGCGTCGGCGGCACGACTCGCGGCGGCGGTCGACGAGACGCTGCGCAACGCCCTCGAGAACGGCGGCACGACGTTCTCGGACTTCATCGCGGCCGACGGTGCCGAGGGCTACAACGTCGACTATCTGTGGGTCTACGGGCGAGCCGGTGAGCCGTGCCTTCGGTGCAAGGCGACGATCCGTCGTGCTGTCCACCAAGGAAGAGTCACGTATTACTGTCCAACGTGTCAGACCCCGTAATGGTCTAAACCTTGGCGCGTTTGGGTCGTGTTAGTGTGACCCCGGCGAGCACGTAGGTTTCCGGCCGACAATGTTCAACGATACTGCCGACGAAGACCTGATGGTCATGTACCAGAAGGGCGAGGTTCGCGCCTTCGAGGTCCTGCTATCGCGTCATCGCAAGCCGGTGTTCAACTTCATCTTGCGGTTCGTCGGCGACCGCGAGACCGCCGAGGATCTGCTGCAGGAAGCGTTCATGCGCGTCATCAAGGGCGCGGAGGCTTACAAGCGGCAGGCCAAGTTCACGACGTGGCTTTACACCATCGCGAGGAACTTGTGCGTTGACCAGACAAGGAGACGCAAGCATCGCAAGCACGCGTCGCTGGATGCCCCGATGGACACCAGCGAAGAGAGCGGCACGTTGATGGATGTGATCCCCGGCAACGAGATGGCCAGCGATCGCAAGAGCGTCAACAAGCAGCTGCACGAGCAGATGCAGCGTGCGATCGGCGGTCTCTCCGAGGAGCAGCGCGAGGTCTTCCTGATGCGCGAGTTCCTCGACATGCCGTTCAAGCAGATCGCGGATGTCGTCGGTGTGCCCGAGAACACGGTGAAGAGCCGGATGCGGTACGCGCTCGAGAAGCTCCGGCTCGAGCTCGACGAGTACAAGGATCTGGCGAAGGCAGCACCGTGACCGATCACGGCGACGACGGCGACGACGATCCGCAGCTCGGTGGATTGCGCGCGATGTGGCTGTCGATGCCCGACGAGGATCCGCCCGCGCGCGGCCTCGGCGAGCTCATGGCCGCGGCGCGCATCAAGGCCGAGGAGATGGCAACGCCTTCGCTCTGGCAGCGCATCGTCGCGATGATGCGGCGCCCGCCGGTGCTCGCGCTCGCGACGGTCATGGTGCTCGTCGCCGGTGCCGTGCTCGTCGGCAATCGCCACGAGAAGCTCGCGTCGGCGCCGGTCGCCTCGCAGGACAGCGCGAACGAGATGGCCGCGGGCCGGGGCGAGTCGACGATCGTGCCGGCGGCCCCGGCGATGGATCCGGCCGCCGCAACTGTTCCCGCGAACGAAGCCCCGGCCGCCGCAGTCGAGGCCAAGCCCGAGGTCGTCGCGCCAGGTGCGGTGCGTCCGCGCGGCGGTGAGGTTGCGAAGAAGACCGCGAACAAGGGTAAGGCCGCGCCGACCACGCGCCCCACGAAGAAGGCTTCCGGTGGTGACCTGTTCGAGGACGACGGCGCCGCCGACGAGCCCACGAAGCAGGAGGCCACCGACGAGCGCCGCGACGTGAAGGCGCCGGCGAAGTCTGGCGCGAAGCTCCAGATCGCGGAGCCCGAGCCACCTCCGCCGGAGGAGACCGAGCTCCGCGTCGGCGGTGCAATGCCATCGCTGGAATCGACGGTGGCCGACTCCGAGGGCGGCGCTGCGAAGAAGCAGAAGGCAGGCGCCTCGCAGCTGCACACGCAGGCGCGCTCGGCCGCGGCACGCAAGGATTGCCCGACGGTGAAGGTACTCGCGCAGAAGATCCTGAAGCAGGACCCTGCGTACTACCGCGCGAACGTCGCGAACGACGCGGCGATCACGAAGTGCGTCGGTACGGCCGCGCTGCAGTGATGTGACGCAAACCACCGACGCACGCGCGAACCTGCGCGAGCCTCGTCGCATGCATCGTGTCGCGTTCGCGCTGATGCTCGCCGGGTGCGTCGGCGAGGCCGGCGTCAGCTACCAGGGCACCGTGGTCGAAGGTCCGGTGGACGGCTACCAGTTCGCGACGGAGCGTGGCGCGCAGCAGGCACCGATCGCCGGTGCGCGGGTCGCGCTGGTCGTCGACGGCGACGAACGCACAAACGCCCTCACCGATGCGAGCGGGAGCTACCCGCTGCTCGAGGCCGTGTTCGGTGGCTTCGTCGGTCACGACACCTCGATCGAGGTCCGCGTCGCCGCGCCCGACGGCCGCGCGCTCGTGTACTCGACGATCTACGAGGACACGGACGATCCGACGTACTCCGAGCGCTCGTGCGAGGAGCCGTGTCCCACGATCTACTTGAACTTCGCGCTCGGCCCGCCGTGAGCTACGGGCGAAACACCACGGTCGATGCGATCGCGCCGAAGCCCGCGCGATTCGCGCCGCCGCACAGGTAGAGCGCACCGTCCCACACGGCGCCGCCGACGCCGTGCCGCGGCTCCGGCATCTCGGCGAGCTGCTGCCACGTGTTCGTCGCCGGCGTGAACGCCTCGACCTGCGGGAACACGCCCGACGGCGCGGCGCTGTTGCCTTCGCCGCCGGTGACATAGAGCGCGCCGGCGATCACGCCGCAGCCGGTGCCGCCTCGTCCCGTCGGCATCGGTGGCCTCGCCGTCCACGTGTTCGTGCCGGGAGCGAACGACCAGACATCCGGCAGCGGCGCGTTCTGCGACGTGCGTCCGCCGGCAACGATCAGCTCGCCATCGATCGCACCGCCGCATGCGTGGTCGCGCGTGGCAGGCAGCGCGGCGAGCGCCGTCCACGTGTCGGTCGCGGGATCGTAGACGTCGACCAGATCGACGGCGCCGCCCATCCGGTAGCCACCGGCGACGTAGAGCTTGCCGGCGATCATCGCCGACACCGCGGCACCGCGCGCACGCGCCGCCGGCATCGCCGTTCGTACCGTCCACTGCGTCTCGGTCGCCGGTGCGAGGCTGTACGTGTCTCCGACCGCCGCGAAGCTCGCTCCCGAGAGCGCGCCGCCGACGAAGATCGTCGTCCCATCGGTCGCCGCGTTCGCGTGGTGCAGCGCGCTCGGCAGATCGGGACCATCGCTCCAGGTGCCGGTCGCGGTGTCGTAGATCTGGACGTGCGCGACGATCCCCTCGTCGTCGTCGAAGCCGCCGATCACGTAGACCTTGCCGTCGACCGCGACCGCGGCGGTCTCCTGGATCGCCCCGCGCGCGACCGCGGTACCGGTCGACCAGCCGGCCACCTCGCCGACGTCGGGGGACGCATCGACGGTCGTCGTCGCATCGTCACCGCAGGCAGCCACGAGGGCGAGCGCGGCGACGACGCGCATGGCTACGCGAACAGCTCGATCTGCGTCGTCAGCGGGCGAATCGTGCCGAGCAGATCCGCCAGATCGGGATAGGGCCACGACAGCCGCGCTTCCTCGGGCAGCTTGCCGTAGCGCTCGACGTACGCGCGCAGCCACTTACGCGTCGCCGCGTTCGCGTAGCCACCGCCGGTGATCGGGCCGAGCTCCGGCTCGTAGCGGGCGCGGATCGCGTTGAACCGGTTATCGCGGATGACCTTCGCGACCACGGATGCTGCGGCGACGGAGGCGTGCGCGTCCTCGGCACCGTCCATCGAGATGAACTGCGTGTACTTGAGGCCGAGCGCGGCGAACATGCGCTTCCCGTCGGCGATGATCTTGTCACACGACGGTGCCTGGTCGATGAGGCGGCATGCGTGCTCGCGCTCGAGCACGTTGAGCTCGCCGCGACACACGCGCTGATCGATCTCGGTGACCTCGATCTCGACGGTCGCGATGAACATCGCGCGCGCGCGGACCTCGGCGGCGAGCTCGGTGCGCAGCTGGTGGGCGTCCTCGCCGGCACCGTAGGCCTTCGAGTCGCGCAGGCCCTTGCGGGTCAGCGCCGCGGCAGCCTTGCTGTCGATCGCGACGGCGGCCAACACCATCGGCCCGACCGAGGGTCCTCGCCCTGCTTCGTCGATGCCGAGCGTCAGGCGGTTCGGGATGATGCTGCGTCGCTTCGCCATGTCGTCGGGGAGGCTATCCGGACCGTCCGACATCATAGACGACTCCCGGCGATCTCGAGAGCGCGAACGACGCCGACTTCGAGGTCGAACATCCGCACGTCGACGACGGCGCGCCAGTGATCGAGCCGCAGCGCGAGCGCGGTCAGCGCGTCGGTCGCCGCGTGCGCGAGAGGGTCCCCGACCTCCCGGTCGAGGTCCGGAGCGGAACGATAGAGCGCGTGATAGATCGCGTCCTCCGCGAGCTCGAGCCGCGGCACGTCGTTGCGGAAGAAGCTCTCGACGTAACCGCCCTCGAGGTAGCCGCGCAGGTACGCGCGCGCGCGATCGAACACCCGCGACATCGCGAGCCCGATCCGGTCGGCGGCGACGCGCTCGAGATCGCCGACGACATCGAACCCGAGCGCGGCTTCCATCGAGCGCGCGGCCTGCTCGGCGGTCCGGCTGCGTGCCGTCAGCTCGGTCGCGACGCGGCGGCGGCCGGTCTCGATCGCGGTCTCGAACCCCGACGCGAGGAGCGCGATCAGGTAGTCGCGGTCGGCCGCGGTCGCGCTGTGCGACGAGAACGGGAGGCGGCGCGGCCGCACGAGATCGAGGACCTCGCGCGACGCCCGCCGGTACAGCATCGCCATCTGCTCCGACAGCGCCTTGCGCTCGCCGACGACGCCCTCGCCTGCGAACTGGCGTGCGCTCGCCGCGAGCTCGTCGCGAGCCGCCTTCGCGGCATCGGCCGCCTCGACCGCACGGTGCCTGCCCTTCGCGAGCACGGCCTGCGCCTCGGCGACGACGCCGCGCAGCGTCCGGGCGCACGCATCGCGCTTGAGCTGGCGCGCCTGCTGAAAGAAGCGCTCCTCGAGCGCCGTCGACAGCGCGGCCCAGTTGCCGTCGTCGCCGGTCGCCGTGCGCTCGTGCTCGAGCGCGTTACGCGCCGACACCGGTACGATCGTCTCGACGAGCTCGCCGAGCGTGCCGCCGATGAACTCGACGACCTCGGTCACCTCCGACGCGCTGAGCTGGTCTGCCTTGTTCAGGACGCCGAGCACGCGCTTGCCCTCGTCGCGGATCGACTGCAGCGCTTTCTTCTCGCTCGCCTTGCCGCCCTGCGATGCGGTGAACACCCAGACGACCGCGTCCGCCCTGCCGATGAACCCGCGCGCGGTCGCCTCGTGCTCCGGCTGGATCGAGTTGAGGCCCGGCGTGTCGACGATGTTGATCTTCTCGAGCTGCGGCAGCGGCACGAGGATCTCGACGCGGTCGATGCCGCGCGCGTCGTCGGGGGTGAGCGCGCGCAGGTGCGCCATCAGCGCGTCCCAGCCGAGCTCGATCGTCGTGCCGTCGGGACGGACGATGCGGCCGCCGCGTTCGCGTCCGTAGCGGACGACGTTGATCGTCGCGGTCGTCGGCGTGATTCCGGTGGGCGCGACGTCGGCGCCGATGAACGCGTTGACGAACGACGACTTTCCGCTCGAGAACTCACCCATCACCGTCACGAGCAGCGGCTGGTCGAGGTTCGCCGCCGCACGCGCGGTCTCGCCGACGAAGTGACCGAGCTCGCGCCGCGACTCGACGACCTTCTCGAGGAATGCGGCGGTCTCGCCGATCTCCGTCGACGCGGGCGCTGGCAGCTCGGCAGCACGCGCCTGCGCGAGGATCTCTCGCGCGGTCCCGTCGTGCGGCGTCGTGCGCAGGGCCGCGAGCGCGCACCTCGCAGCCGCGGACGGATCGGTCGGCAGCGACAGCCCGGCGAGCAGGACATGCGCATCGACGTCGTCGCGTGCCGCGGCGAGCTCGAGCAGCGCGCGGGCGGCATCCGGCTGCGACGCGACCATCGCGAGCCCGCGGGCGACGATCGCGCGGACGTCGGTCGGATCCTTGCCGAGCAGGTCGCTGGCCCACTGCGCCGCGCGGGTCGTGTCGCGTGCGGCGATCGCGGTGTCGACGGCCGCGCGCAATAGCTCGACGCCCGGATCACCGCCGAGGGAGAGCGCGCGGTCGTAGCTGGCGAGCGCCGCGTCGAGGTTGCCGATCGTGCGGTGCGCCGCGGCGACCTTCGCGTGGAGCTCGGCTCGCCGGGGCTCGAGCTGGAGCGCCTCGAGGTAGAACCCGTGGGCGCGCATCGCGTCGCGCTCGGCCAGTGCCGCATCGCCCTGGGCGACGACGATCTCGGTCCGGAGCTGCTGGCCGAACACGGTGGCGTCGGTCTCTGCAAGTGAACGAGCCTTGGCGAGCTGGTCACCGGCGATCGCGGGGGAGCCGTCGACGAGGGCGAGGCGCCCGAGGCCGTACAGCGCCAGTGCCGGAGGGTGCTCGCCGAGGGCGGCCCGCTCGAGGTGCCGCAGCGCCTCGTCGTGGGGACCTCCGTCGGCGACGAGCGCTTCGCCGAGCGCCGCCCGGGCCTCGACATCCTCGCCGTCCTCGACGACTGCCTTGCGGAGCTCGCGGATCGCCTTGTCGAGATCGCCGCGCCTGCGCCACGCGATGCCGAGCCCTCGATAGGCGTCGGCGAGGATGCCGCGGTCGCCGCCGGCCTCGGCGACGGCGCGTGCCAGCGGCGTGATCGCGGTCTCGTACAGACCCTGGGCAACGAGGGCGAGCCCGTTGCCGAGGAGCGCGGATGGGTCGCCGCCCCGGAGCTTCAGCGCGCGCTCGAACGCATCGTGGGCCTTCGCCGGCTCGTGGTTCGCCAGGCGGGCCTCGCCGAGGACGATCAGAGCCTGGCCGTGATCGGGTTTCACGGACAGCAGGGCTTCGAGGGACGCGATCGCGGCGGCGATGTCACCCTGGGCGAGCAGCTGTCGAGCCTGGTGCAGCTGGTCGCGGTACTCGTCGAGGACGAGCTCGCTGGCCAGATCGCCCAGGCGTCGTTCCAGCCGTGACCAAAGCGACATGTCGGCAGCCTACCATTCGATTTAGGGGGGCGTTTGGCCGTATGATGAACGGATGCGAAGCTGGGTGCTGGCACTCGCTCTGGTCGGGTGCGGTGATGTCAACAAGGTTCCTGATGCTGGAGTGCCCGATGCATTCCAACCTGACAGTACGGCGACGCCGATGTGCGAGGCGGGCGAGACCGTGTGCAACGGCGCGACGTGCGCTGACACGATGACCGACGAGCTCAATTGCGGTGCGTGCAACGCGCAGTGCGCACCGACGCAGGCTTGCAAGGCCGGTACGTGCACGCCGATCACGAGCTGTGCCGACGTGCGCGAGATCAGCGAGACGGATGGCATCTACACGACGCCAACCAACGTCACGTTCTATTGCGACTTCGCGAACAACGTCCAGTACTCCGCGTTCGGACTTGGCGCGCACAACGCGACATATACCGACTACCAGCTGATCAGCTCGGCTGACTTGAACCAGCCAGGCTTCCAGGGTGCGTTCGTCGCGCTGTGGAACCGGCAGGGCGGCCTCTTGAACCTCGCGCCGGGTCTGTCGCCCGGAAACTGCTGCCTGAAGTCGTCCGACGCGGGCGCGGGCCAGATGCTGGTGTTCAACAACAACCAGTACATCTACCCGGCCCAGGCGGCGACGAACATCTCGGTCTGCGGTGGCCCGTACAACGACACGAGATACCGCATCTTCCTTAACGTCTCCGGCGAGTACCCGCCGATTCCGCTCTCGATGAGCTTCTTCGCGACGCACACGGCGTCGGTCGCTGCGTTCTGTTCTGACGGGGCGAACCCGGGCATCTTCGCTCGCAAGGTGCCGATCAATTGATGTCACGGCGCTCGTCAGACTCGCTGGTGTGAGTTTGCAAGCGTCGTGCGATCTGGGCGTATGATCGCGACATGAGGTTGCTCGCGCTCTTCGCGGCGGCGTCGCTCGCCGCGTGCGGAGACTCATCCGCCACTCCAGATGCCGCCCCAGATGCGCTGGTCTGCACTGCGGCCGAGATGGTCTGTGGCGACACGTGTGTGAACCCGCTGACCGACGAGCAAAACTGCGGCGGCTGCGGGACGGCATGCTCGTCGGTCGAGGCCTGCGTCTCGGGCACGTGCATGGCCAAGAACATCCACTGCCAGCGCGTGCGCGAGGCCGATGCCGACGCCCCCGACGGGACGTACATCAACCCGGCGACGAACGACGCGTTCTACTGCGACTTCGCGAACCAGGTGACGTACGACGAGCTCGCGATCTCGCAATACAACAGCACGCCGGCGGACTACACGCTGTTGACCGGTACCGCGCTCGCCGCCGACACGACGCTCCAGAAGATGTTCATCGGCCTGTTCAACGCGGGCGGTGGCGTGCGCTCGCTCGCGACGTTCAGCTTCCAGAACTGTTGCATCCTTGTCGCGCCGAACACCACGCTGCTGTTCGACGCCAAGCCCCTGACCCCGGTCCAGAACGGCTCGTTCGCATGCGGTGCCGTCGGCGCCGACCGCGTCTACACGTTCTCGCTCGACTTCAACGCGCAGACGATGAACGTCGAGCCGCCGCTACCGGACAACTACTTCGCGTCGCACCCGATCTCGCAGGCCATGTCGTGCCCCGAGGGTGCAGATCCCAATCCCGGCATCTTCTACAAGATGCACGCCGGCCTGCTCTGACCGGCCTGCTCAGTTGCCGGTCTCGTCGTCCGCGGGCATCGCTTCTTCGGGAGCCCAGATGCCCTCGCGAAGCTGGCGGAGCGCCGCCGACGTCGCCTTGACCGACGCGATCTGCGACGTCGTCGACTGCCGGAGATCGCCGATCTCACCGGCGCGCTCGCGGCGCTCGGCCATCGTGCGGTCGAGGATCTCGCTGATGCCCTTGTAGAGCGTGTTGCCGGCGTTCGACACGAACTCGGACAGCCGCTTGGCGAAGTCGTCGATGCACTTGTCGAAGTGCGGCTTCATCGCCTCCGCGGCCTTGAGCACCGCGGCCGGGACCTTCTCCTTCGCCTGGACGCGGATGTCGCCGGCGATCTTCGACTTCAGCACGATCGCCAGGATCGGCGCGGCGAGCGTGAGCAGGCCGCCGGCGAGCGCGTTCACGAACAGCATCACCGTCGTGCCGAGCGCACCGACCGCGTAGATGCCGACGTCGTACTTGAACGAGTCGACGGTGATGTCGACCTGCGTGTCCTGCGGACCGAGACGCTCCGCGAGCGCGGCGGCGGCGGTCGCGACGTTCTCGTTGGTGATCTGGATGACTTCCTCGGCGAGGTGCTCGAGCATCGCGGCGAGCTTGGCGCCCTCGACCTCTGCCCACTCCTTGAACTTGTCCTCGATGAACGCGGGCAAGTAGGTCTTCACGTCGTCGGCATCGACCGAGTCGATCTGGATCGGCAGCGCGCGGACGAACGCCTTCGCGAACGCCTCGAGGTCGAGCTCGACCTGGTTCTTGATCGAGCTCGCATCGGCCTCGATGCGCACGTGGAGATCGTCGAGCTTGCGCTTGCTCGCGTCGAGCTGCTCGCGCACCGCGAGGATGCGCTGCTCGAGCTCGCCGATGTCGAGGTCGTACGCGCGCATGCGCACGCCGAGGTTGTTCTCGAGGTAGCTCGCGGTCCGCGCCGCGTCGGTGGCCGCGTTGTCGAGGATCACCTGCGCGCGATCGCGTGCGAGGAACCGTTCGAAGTACGTCATCAGCTCGGGCATCCCGCTCTCGGGATCCTTCGACTTCGCCCAGTCCTTCGCGGACAGCGCGAACACGACCGGGTCGTGCGTGATCTGGGTGAGACCCTTCTTCACGTAGTCGACGACGGCGAGCCGCTCGTCGGGCGACAGCATGTCCATCTTGCCGAGGACGAAGATCAGGCGGTCGCGGGCATTCTCGAGCACGCGCGAGCGGAGGAACTCGCGCTCGCTGTCCTTGAGGGCCTGTCCCGCGTCGAGGAGGAACACGACCGCGTCGGCGCGTGGCACGTAGCCGTACGTGACCTCGGCGCGCTGCTCGTTGAGGTCGTTGACTCCCGGGGTGTCGACGAGGACGACGTTGTTCTGGAGCATGTCACTCGGATAGCCGAGCTCGACAAACGCGACCTCGTCGGCGTGACCGCCCGCGACCGTCACCCACTCCTTGAGCTGCGACGGATCGAGGTCCCGGCTCTCGCCGGTCGTGAACACGACGCGCGCGCGCGGCTGGTCCGCGTGGATCACGTGGTTGATCGACGCGGTCGTCGGCGTGATGCCGGTCGGCAGGACGTCCTGGCCGAGCAGCGCGTTCACGAACGTCGACTTGCCGTGGTTGAACTCGCCGAGGACGACGAGGTGAAACCGCTCGCTCTCGAGCTTGGGGATGCGCGTCGTGCGGATGTCCCGCGCGAGCGTGATCATACCAACCGACTCGGCGACGTCCGCGAGCTGCTGGAACCGGTTGATGATCTCGCGCTTGGCTTGCTTGTGATGCTCGAGCAGGATCATGGCCTCTCCCTAGAACACGCTGATGAGCTCGGAAACCTGCTTGTCGACATCGGCGAGCGAAGGCTTGCCCGTCGGGTCCTCGCCGCTGAGATGCGCGTAGAGCGCCGAGCCGGCGAACAGGCGCAGCGCCTGGACTCTCTTGGGCACGTACGGATGCGACCGGAACAGCTCCGCGTAGCGGCCGATGCCCTTCTTCACGTCGGGCAACGCGCGAAGGTACTCCTCGGCGTTGAACGCGGAGCCCTTGTCGAGGCCGAGCTCGAGCCGCACGATCGAGTGCAGCGTCTTGTCGAGGTCGCGGACCGCGAGCAGCGCAGCGCGATCGCACGTGATGTCGGCTCGGCGCGACCACGCCTGCAGCGTCATGATCGCGGGCTGGATGACCCAGCGGACGAAGAACGCCGCTGACGTGTTCAGGTAGTGCAGCGCGGTCGTGTAGAGGATGTGGCCGTTCTGGACGTGCGCGAGCTCGTGCGCGATCGCGGCGACGAGCTCGGTGTCATCGAGCTTCTCGGCGAGCTCGAGGTTGACGATCAGGTGCGGCGCATCCTCGGTGCCGAGCACCTTCACCTTGAGCGAGCTCGACGGTGCCGCGAAGATCACGGGGACGCGGACGCGCAGCGCATTCCCGGCAACCTTCGCCGCCTCGAACACGCGCGGATACTGCTGGTCGGTGACCTTCACGGCCGTGCCCAGCAGCTCGGTGCGCGCGACGTCACGCCATAGCCGCGTCGTCGCCTCGAGAGCCATCGTCACCGGCCGGGCCGCGTTCAGCGTGCGGCGGAACCTCCGCTCGGCCGTGAACGCGTAGGCCGCGCCCTCCCGAGCCTGCTGCTCCATCGCGCCGCGCCTGGCGGCGATCCATCGCGCGAAGTCGAACTCGACGCCTACCGACATGCTCGGGTTATAGCACTCAGGTTTCGGAACGGCCCTGGATCCGGGCGATGCGTCTGCGCGCGAGCGCGAGAAAGATGACGCCGAGCAGGACGGCAAACCACAGCGTCGCGAGCCGCGTGAGGAGTGTCGCCGCGACCGCGGTCGATGGGGCGAGCTTGCTCGCGCCACGGACGAGCGCCAGCGTCATGGCGCCCTCGGTGACACCTAGTCCACCGGGCAGGAACGACAGCGCGCCGGCGATCGTCGTGCCCGCATAGATGACGGTCGCGAGCCCGAGGTGGACATGAGCATCGGGGAAGGCGTTGCAGATCAGGGCGAAGCCGATGCACTCGCAGCCCCACGCCGGGACCGCGATCAGCGTCGCGACCAGCAGCGGCCCGGGCCGGCACAGCGCCGACAGACCTACGAGCGTCTCGTGCAGGGGCGCGCGCAGCCGCCGCAGCCGAGCGGGGCTCGTCGCGAGATCGATCAGCCATCTCGTCGGGCGCTGCCACGCGAGCATGACGAGCCCGACCGCGATCAGCGCGCCCGCCGCGACGACGAGCGACGGGTCGACGCCGTACACGGCGACGCCGATGACCGCGAGCACGAGCAGCGCGATCAGATCGCTGACGCGCTCGGCGACGACGATCGGCGCCGTCTTCGGGGCGGGCACCGCATGCATCTCACGCAGCAGGTAGCTCTTCACGAGCTCGCCGAGCTTGGCGGGAGTGATCGAGAGCGAGAGCCCGGCCATGAACACGATCGCGCTCGAGCTCGCGGGCACGCGGACGTCCTGCCGGCGCAGATAAATCTGCCACCGGAAGAACCGCAGCGCGTAGTTCGTGAGCGCCAGCGCACAGGCCGCGGCGAAGGCCGGCCACGCGAAGCCGCCGAGGCGGTCGCCGATCCCACGCAGGTCGCCGACCATCGAGAATGCCGCGACGCCGATGACGGCGGCGATCACCAGCCAGAGCCAGCGGCGTGCCACGACGCTTCGTACCACGCCTTGACGGTGCCGCGCCGTGCACCGTAGCCTGGCTTCATGAGCAAGTCGGCGAGCATTCTGGTGGTGGACGATGACCCCGAGATCGTGGCGATGCTCAACACCCGGCTCACGAAGCGCGGGTACAAGGTCTCGACCGCCAGCGACGGCGCCAAGGCGCTCGAGCTCGCGAAGCGCGAGCGGCCCGACGTCGTGCTGCTCGACGTGATGATGCCCGGCAAGTCAGGCTGGGAGGTCGCGCGCGCGCTCAAGCAGGACCCGGTGACCCAGACCTGCAAGATCGTCATGGTCTCGGCGATCGGCGAGAAGACGAACGAGATCACCGCGCCGATCTATGGAGCGGACGCGCACGTCGACAAGCCGTTCGAGTTCGAGGCGCTCGAGAAGGTGATCGCGGGGCTCCTGGCCTAGCGCTCGCCTTACAGCTTTCCGATCGCCTTCGCGGCCTTCTGGTACCAGGTGCTCTTCGAGTCGACGATCGACATCACCGTGCGGAACTTCTCCTTGGCCGCACCGGAGTCGGTCTCCTTCGAGGCCTCGTTGTAGAGCTCGGCCGCGACCGACTCGAGCTTCTGGCGCACCATCTTCAGCGCCTCCGCCGTCGAGCCGAGCTTCTCCGCGGTGATCACCGCGTTGCGCGCGCGGGGATAGTTCTTCGCCGCCATGAAGCCGATCGCCGCCTTCGGCGCGATCTGCGCGAGCTTCGTCTCGATCTCCTCGGCGAACTCGCCACCGACGTTGCTGTCGTAGTTGAGCGCGCTCTGCAGCTGCTCGTACGCGTCGACTGCCTTCGCCGCGGGCGCCATGCCCGAGCTGAAGCTGCGGCCGAGCTTCGCGTACATGTCCGAGGTGCGTCGCAGATCCTTCGCCTCGCTGTCGTCGGCGGACTTCGACGCCGCCGAGAGCACGTTCGACGCATCGCTGAACTTGCGCGCGCGATAGAGCGAGGCGGCCTTCGCGCGGGCCGACGACGAATCGGCGACCGCGACGGTCTTCTCGACCTTCCTCGGCGCCGGCTCGCGCCTCTTCTCGACCTTCGGCTCGCTCCTGACGACCTTCGGCTCGGCCTTCTTGGGCTCGACGCGGGCCTCGACCTTCTTGGGCTCGATCTTCGGCTCGACCTTGGGCTCGACCTTGGGCTCGATCTTGGGCTCGATCTTGGGCTCGGTCTTCGCGACCGTCACCGTTGGCGTGACCGTCGTCGGTGGCGCCGCAACCTTTGCGGTCGGTGGCGTCGCGGTCGGCAACTCGGCCGACTTCGGCGTCTCGATCGCGGTGACCTCGGGCTCGGCCTTCTTTGGCTGCTCGGCGACCTTCGCGGGCGTGCCGTCGCCGGCGCCGGTCGTCGCCGCGGGGACCGCCTTCGGCGTCGCCGGCCCGCCGGACTTCACGATCGCGATCGTCGCGATCGCTGCGAACAGCGCGAGGCCCGCGCCGCCGAGGATCAGCTTCGTTCGCTTGCTCAGCTGCGGCTGCGTGTAGCGGGGCTGCAGCTGGACGCCGTCGAATGGCGTCGGCGGGACGTGCGCTGTCGAGCCGTCGCCGCGCCGGTTCTGCGTCTGGATCAGCAGCATCTGCGCGTGCACGGAGTGCGGCGGGATCTCGGTCGCCTGCGGATACTGGCCGTACATCGGGCGCTGCTGCTGCAGCGAGCCGTGCGCGAGCGGATTCATGACGGGCATGCCGCCCGACGGGCTGCCGAGCGGCACCGCCATGTTCGGCATCGGCCCCGAGAGGTGGCTCGGCATCGCGCCGGACATGTTGCTGGGCATCGCGCCGAGCATCGGATCGCCGAGCATCGGATCGCCGAGCATCGTCGGCGCACCGGGCAGGTTCGTCGGCGGGCGGTTCGCCATCTGGGCGAGCGGCATCGTCGACGACGGCTGCAGTGCAGCGGGCAGCATCGCGGGCGGAGGGGGCGGCTGCGTCGGAGCGCGCAGCGTGCGCAGCGGTGTCGGCGGTGGCAGCGTCTTCGGACGCGGCTGCGCGACGCGCGGCGGCGGCATGTCCTCGACGTACTCGCCGCGCATCGGCTTGCCTGCGACCGTCGAGAGCTCCTCGTCCTCGGTCTCGAAGTGACCGAGGTTGCTCGGCGCGCGCTCGCGTGCAGGACCGTTCGCCTGCTCGTAGCGGAAGATCGTGTTGCCGATCTCGATCGAGTCACCGTTCGCGAGCATGAACGGGTTGTCCTCGACGTTGCCGTTGACGACGGTGCCGTTGCCCGAGCCGCGATCGACGATCACCCACGCGCCGTCCTCGTGGCGAAGATCGAAGTGCTTGCGCGAGACGGCGATGTCCGTGAGCACGACGTCGTTGTCGATCGCGCGACCGATCGTGTACGTCTTGCCCGGGCGGATCTCGATCTGGCGGCCGCTGTCGTTGCCCGCCGTGATCAGGAGGCGCGCGACGTCGGCGCGAACCTGCGTGACCGGCGCGAGCATCGGAACGTTCTGATCGTCGACGGTCGGCTCGTCGAGCTGGCTCGCGCTCGTGTGCGTGATGCCGGTGTTCTGGCGTCGCGCAGGTTCTGCACCGAGCGCGCGGATCTTGTCGGCGACATCGCCTTGCTCGACGGTCGTGCTCGCCTCGTCCTCCCACGGCGACTCGATCGTCGTTTTCTCTTCCTCGTCGCCCTCTTCGCCTGGATTCGAGACGGGCTTCGCCCGTGGCACAACGTGAGCGGTTACACGCTGTGGCCCTCCAGAATTCGGAGCCCGGCCCATCGAGTGAAATTGTACGGGGGGTAACCGTATCGATCAATGACACTGCGGCAGAGGTGTCCTACCTTTCCCGCCATGGATGTCCCCGGCAAGATCATCGGAATTGGCCAGAACTACCGCGCCCATGCGGCCGAGATGGGCAAGGGCATCCCGGAAGAACCGCTGATGTTCCTCAAGCCTCCGTCGGCAATCATCCGCGACGGCGAGGCGATTCACCGTCCCTCCGGATACGAGCGGGTCGATTACGAGGGCGAGCTCGGCGTCGTCATCGGCAAGCGGGCGCAGCGCGTTTCCCGTGCCAACGCGCTCGACTTCGTCGCTGGCTTCACCTGCGTCAACGACGTCACCGTCCGCGATCTGCAGAAGAAGGACGGCCAGTGGACGCGTGCGAAGGGATTCGACACCTTCTGTCCCGTCGGTCCGCGCGTCGTGCCGGGGCTCGATCCGAGCAACCTGCGGATCACGACGCGGGTGAACGGCATCGTGAAGCAGGACTCGTCGACGAGCGACCTCATCTTCGACGTGCCGACGCTGATCGAGTTCGTCACGCGGCACATGACGCTCGAGCCGGGCGACCTCATCTCGACGGGCACGCCGTCGGGCGTCGGCAACCTGAGCGTCGGCGATGTCGTCGAGGTCGAGATCGCCGGCATCGGGATCCTGAAGAACCCGGTCGTCGCCAGGCCGTGACCTCGCTGCCGGTCGACGCGCTCGTGATCGGGGTCGGCGGCAACGTCGGCGACGACGCCGCGATCATCGATCGGTTCCGGCACGCGCGCGCGGCGTTCGCGGCGCTCGGCGACGTGCGGTCGGCACCGCTCTATCGCACGGGCGCGATCGGTCCCGCGCAGGCGCCGTTCCTCAACACCGCGCTCCGGGTCCGCCTCGCCGACGCGATCGGCGAGGAGATCATCTCGACGGTGCTCGAGATCGAGCGCCTGCTCGGCCGCGATCGCCGCGTCGAGACACGCTGGGGGCCGCGGACGATCGACCTCGACGTCCTCGCGTGGGGTGAGCGCATGATCCGCACGCCGGACCTCGAGGTCCCGCATCCTCGCCTCCACGAGCGGCGGTTCGCGCTCGCGCCGATGGTCGCATTGTTCGGCGAGGACCTCGTGCTGCCCGGCATGACGCGATCGATCGGTTCGCTCGAGCGCGCGGCCTCGAGCCAGTCGCTCGACGAGATCGCCGCTAGCTGGTGACGCCGAGCAGCCGCGCGAGGTTGCCGCGGTGCGTGTACACGAGCAGCAGGAACGTCGCGAGTGCGAGCAGCGAGACGTCGAGCGTCGCGCGGGTGACGAACGCGTAGAGTGTCGCCGAGGCAACACCCGACAGCGAGCCGAGCGCGGGCACCCGCGTCCTGCCGGCGACGAGCAGGAACACGGCGATCGCGACGAGCGCGAGTGCCGGCGCGATCGTGACGAACACGCCGAGTGCGGTCGCGACGCCCTTGCCACCCTTGCCACCGAGGAACGGCGAGAAGCAGTGCCCGAGGATCGCGGCGAAGCCCGTCAGCGCCACGATGTGCTCCCAGCCGCAAAGGCGCATCGCGAGCCACACGGCGGCCGCGCCCTTCAGCGCATCGAGCACGAGCACGACGAGGCCGGTGCCGAGCCCGAGCACGCGCGCGACGTTGGTCGCACCGATGTTGCCGCTGCCGCGCTCGCGGATGTCGACGCCTCTCCGCTTCGCGAGGAGCACGCCGAACGGGATCGCGCCGAGGAAGTAGCCGGCGACGATCACGAGCATCGGAGTCACGCGATCAGTGTAGCTAGCCCTGCGGGCTCGCCCACCAGCGTTTTACCTGCTCGATCGCCGACGTGCGCGGAAGCCCGCCGGGCAGTGTCTCGAGGAACGTGCGTCCGTAGGTCCGCGTCACGATCCGCGAGTCGAGGATCGCGACGATGCCGCGGTCGTCCCGGCGGCGAATCAACCGGCCGAAGCCCTGCTTGAGCGCGATCGCCGCGGCCGGCAGCTGGATCGTCTGGAACGGATCGAGGTGAGCCTCGGCGCACGCCTGCATGCGCGCCGCGATCAACGGGTCGGTGTGCGGCGAGAACGGGAGCTTGTCGATGATGACCAGGCTGAGCGCATCGCCGGGGACGTCGACGCCCTCCCAGAACGACGACGTCCCGAGTAGCACCGCACCGGGCGTCGCGCGAAATCGATCGACGAGGGCCGCGCGCGGTGCGTCGCCCTGGACGAGCCGCGGATACGGCATGCCGGCGAGCCGGGCCGCGGCGTCGCGCAGCGCACGGTGCGACGTGAACAGCAGGAACGCGCGGCCACCGGTGATCGCCAGCAGCTCCAGCGTGCGCGCCGCGGTCGCCGCCGAGAACGCATCGTCGGCGGTCGGCGCTGGCAGATCGCGCGGCACGTACAGCATCGCCTGGCGCGCGTAGTCGAACGGCGACTGTACGAGCAGCTCGTCCGCGTCGTCGAGGCCGAGTCGCTTGCGCTGGTACGTGAACTCGCCCGCCGCGGTCAGCGTCGCGGACGTGAAGATCGGCGTGGGCCCCGACGCGATGATGTGCCTCCGTACGAGCTCGGACACCTCGATCGGCGAGGCCGTCAGCATCGTGCCGGTCGGTCGCGCCTCGCCCCAGTACACGTGGCTGCGCTGCTGTCGCTGCTCGGCGATCATCGCGAGGTCGTCGCGCAGCTCGCGTGCCCGCCGCGCGAGGCCATTCAGGCTCGCCCGCGCACCGGCGTCCTCGGTCCCCTCCTCGTCGGGCGGCGGCTCCGCCTCGGCCTCGGCCGTCCGCGCCAGATCCTCGAGCGCGGTGTCGAGCTTGAACCACGCGTTCTGTCGATCCGGCTGCTCGAACAGGCCCTCGGGCAGCTGCACCCGCGTGTCGCCGTCCGGGCCGATCAGCGCGCTACGCACCGCCGCGAATAGCCCGATGCCCGCGCGCTCGACCGCCTGGATCGTGTCGATCGCATCGCGCCCCGTCCACAGCGGCATCCGTGCGAGCGCGAGGTGGGCGTCGCGCACGAGCAGCGCGAGCTTGTGCGTCGACACCCTCGCGCCGAAATGCTCCGTCGCGACGTCCTCGAGCTGGTGCGCCTCGTCGAAGATCACCGCGTCGTGCTCCGGCAGCACGCGCGCGCCCGGGTGCGCCGCACGCAGGGCGCGGTCGGCGAAGTACAGGTGATGATTGACGAGGATCAGCTCCGCCTTCTCCGCCAGCCGCCTCGCCTGCGTCACGAAGCAGCGCTCGAAGTAAGGACACCGCGGCCCGATCCGCGCATCGGGCGTCGTCGTCACGTCGGTCCACAGTGGTGCCGACTCGGCGAGCCACTCGACCTCGGCGCGATCGCCGGTCTCGGTGTGCTCGCTCCAGTCGACGAGCGTCCTCAGCTGTTCGCTCGCATCGCCTCTCGACACGGTCTCGGCGAGCCGCCGCCGGCACACGTAGTTCGCGACGCCCTTCAGCACGACGGCGTTGAACGGCCGCGCGAGGATCGTGCGCAACAGCGGGATGTCGTGCCGCGCGATCTGATCCTGCAGCGCGCGCGTTCCCGTCGACACCACGACGCGCTTGCCCGACTGGAGTGCCGGGATCAGATACGCGAGTGTCTTGCCCGTCCCGGTGCCGGCCTCGACGATCAGCGGCCGCCCCTCGTCGAGCGCCTTGCCGACCGCCCTCGACATCGCGCGCTGCTCGGCACGATCCTCGTAGTACGGGATCGCGCGATCGAGCCCGCCTCCGGGCGCGAGCAGATCGCCATACGTCGCCGCCGCCTCCGCTGCGCGCGCTCCGTCGAGGCTCGGCGATACCTCGGCTGTCCGCGACGATTCCCGCGGTGACGTGCCGATCTGCACGAGCTGCTCGCCCGGTGCGAGCTCGGTCACTTGGTCCGCGCCGCCTTCTCGGTGTGCCCGCTCGTGCCGAACCGGCGCGCCAGCTCGTCGAGCACGCGCTCGATCGGGATCCGCCGCGCGGTCAGGCCGACCATCACGTGGAAGATCAGATCCGCCGTCTCGTACACGACCTTGCTCTCGTCCCCGTCGGGCAGCTCCGCCGCGAGCTCGCCCGACTCCTCGGCGATCTTCTCGAGGATCTTCGGCATCCCCTTCTCGAGCAGCGACTTCGTGTAGCTCTTCTCGCCCGTCGCCGAATCGCGCCGTGTATTCAACACGCGCGCGAGCTGCTCGAGCACGGTGACCGCCGGCACGCCGTCGTCGTCGAAGCCGTCGTCGCGGTGAACGAAGCACGTCGTCGTGCCGGTGTGACAGGTCGGTCCCGCCGGCACCGCGCGCACGAGGATCGTGTCGGCGTCGCAGTCGATGCGCAGCTCGACGAGCTTCAGCGTGTTGCCGCTCGTCTCGCCCTTCTTCCACAGGCTCTGCCGCGAGCGCGACCAGAAGTGGACGATGCCGGTCTCGCGCGTCAGGCGCAGGGCTTCGGCGTTCATCCACGCGACCATCAGCACGGTGCCGCGCTGCGCGTCTTGCACGACGCACGGCACGAGACCGCGATCGTCGTAGACCGGCTCGACGGACACGCCTAACCATCGCTACCCGCGATCCGCCTGTCAACGTTTGGCCGCGCTTCGGACGCCCAAGCGCCGGAATCGTAGTGAGGCCAACGATTCGGCCTCGATCATCGAGGTGTCTTTCGGAGTGCGGTTCGAACCGTTCGAACCCGAAGCGGCCGAAGCGCCCGTGTTCGAGCCGTTCGAACCCGAAGAGGCCGAAGCGCCCGTGTTCGAACCGTTCGAACCAGTTTCCGGAAGGGCACCCTTTGGAGGGACCTGCTGGGAGCGCGGTCAGGCAGAGAGCGGCGCGTTACGACCGGATCGCGAGGCCGCGGCCTGCGAGGTACGCCTTGGCCTCGCCGATCGTGTGCTGGCCGAAGTGAAAGATCGATGCCGCGAGCACGGCATCGGCGCCTGCCTCCAGGCCATCGGCGAGATCGGCGAGCTTGCCGACGCCGCCGGACGCGATCACCGGCACGGTCACGCGCGACGACACGGCGCGGATCAGCTCGACGTCGTAGCCCTGGCCGGTGCCATCGCGATCCATGCTCGTGACGAGCAGCTCGCCCGCGCCGAGGTCGGCACAGCGCCGGCACCACTCGAGCGCGTCGAGGCCTTCGGGCGTCCGGCCGCCGTGGCTGAAGACCTCCCAGGTACCGGTGTACGGCGCGCCGGCGGTCCTGTCGCGCCGCTTCGCGTCGACGGCGACGACGATCGCCTGGTTGCCGAACCGCGCGGCGATGTCGGCGACGAGCTGCGGGTTGCGGATCGCCGCGGTGTTGACCGCGATCTTGTCGGCGCCGGCGAGGAGTAGGTTCTCGGCGTCCTCGATCGACCGCACGCCGCCACCGACGGTCAGCGGCATGAACACCTGGTCGGCGGTGCGGCGGACGATGTCGAGGATCGTCGAGCGGCCTTCCGGCGACGCGGAGATGTCGAGGTAGCAGAGCTCGTCGGCGCCCTGCGACTCGTACGCGGCAGCCTGCTCGACGGGATCGCCGGCATCGCGCAGCTCGAGGAAGTTGATGCCCTTGACGACGCGGCCGTCCTTCACGTCGAGGCACGGGATCAGGCGACGGGCGAGCATCACGATCCTCCGTGGGCGACGTGCGCGGCCTCGGCGACGGTGAAGCGCTTGTCGTAGATCGCGCGACCGACGACGACCGCGGCGATGCTCGCTGCGCGGAGGGCGACGAGGTGGTCGAGGCTGCCGACACCGCCGGACGCGATCACCTCGCAGTCGACACTGCGCGCGAGCTCGGCGGTGACCTCGACGTTGGGGCCGACGTGGAGGCCGTCGCGCGAGACGTCGGTGTAGAGCAGCGCGGCGGCGCCCCAGGATGCGGCGCGGCGACCGAGCTCGATCGCGGTGACGTCGCCACTGGCGGTCCAGCCGTCGACGGCGACGACACCATCGCGCGCGTCGACGGCGACGATCACGCGGCCGGGGTGGGCGCGGCACGCGTCCTCGACGAGCGCGGGCGAGCGGACGGCGGCGGTGCCGAGCACGACGAATGACGCGCCGAGCGCGAGGACGGTGTCGATCGCGGCGCGATCGCGGATGCCGCCGCCGACCTCGACGGGAATCGGCGATGCGGCGACGATCTTGCGGACGAGGTCGAGCTGCTGCGGCGAGCCGGCGAAGGCGCCGTCGAGATCGACGACGTGGAGGCGATCCGCACCATCGCGTGCAAGCTCGGCAACGAGCTGCGGTGGATCGTCGTGGAAGACGGTCGCGCGATCGCGCCGGCCTTCCTCGAGGCGGACCGCCTTGCCACCGAGGAGATCGATCGCGGGGTAGAGCTTCACGCGGCCTCCACGAACGCACGGAGCATCGCGAGCCCGACGCCCTGGCTCTTCTCGGGGTGGAACTGACAGGCGAGCAGGTTGTTCGACTGGATCGCGGCGCAAAACGGCTCGCCGTGGTCGGCCTCGAGCGCGGTGATCGACGGGTCGGCGGGGACGACGCGATAGCTGTGAACGAAGTAGACGTAGGCGCCGTCGGCGAGGCCGGGAACCGGCCTTTTCGCGCGCACGGGGTTCCAGCCCATGTGCGGGATCTTGAGGCGAGGATCGTGCGGGCGCAGGCGCGTGACCTCGCCGCGGAGGACGCCGAGGCCGGCGCAGTCGCCCTCCTCGCTGTGCTCGAACAGGACCTGCAGGCCGAGGCAGATGCCGAGGTACGGCGTGCCGGCGGCGATCCGCTCACGGAGGACATCGCCGAGGCCGCGATCGGCGAGGCACTTCATGAACACACCGAACGCGCCCTGGCCGGGAACGACGAGCTTGTCGGCGGTTCGGACGACGGCCGGATCGCGCGTGACGACGACACTGGCTCCGACGTGCGCCAGCGCGCGCTCGACCGAGCGCAGGTTGCCAGAGCAGACGTCGAGGACCGCGATCACTCCGTGAGAGTACCCTTGGTCGACGGAACCGCACCGCCCAGACGAGGGTCGATTCGTGTCGCTGCATCGCAGGCGCGAGCGAATGCCTTGAAGATGCATTCGATCACGTGGTGTGCATTTCCGCCGTAATGCAGGTTCACGTGCAGGTTGCACTGAGCCCGGGTCGCAAATGCCGCGAAGAACTCCTTGGCGAGCTCGCAGTCGAAGTCGCCGATCCACTTGCCCTCGAGACCCTGGACCTTCCACACGAACGCGGGGCGGCCGCAGAAGTCGACGGCGACGGTCGTCATGACCTCGTCCATCGGCAGCGTTGCCCAGCCGTACCTCACGATGCCGGCGCGGTCGCCGAGCGCTTGCTCGAACGCGTTGCCGAGCACGAGGCCGATATCCTCGACGGTGTGGTGGCCATCGATCTCGATGTCGCCCGCCGCCTTGATGTCGAGATCGAACAGGCCGTGGCGCGCGAACGCGTCGAGCATGTGCGTGAGGAACGGCACCGGCGTCTGGAGCGAGCGCTTGCCCGTCCCGTCGAGCTCGAGGTCGACGCTGATCTGCGTCTCCTTCGTGTTTCGCTCGAGCCGGATGCGACGTGCCACGACTCCTTGTATCAGCCCCCCTCCGATCGTACAACGATCGGCATGCGCGGCTACGTCCTTGTTGGGGCTACTCTATTTGCGATTTCCTGCGGTGGCGGCTCGAAGAAGAAGGAGGTGAAGAAGCCTTCGACCGAGGAGCCGAGCGGGCCCGTCGCGCCGAAGCCTGAGACCGAGGCCGACCGCGAAGCGAAGCGGCTGGAGCAGGCTCACGCGATCATCCCCGAGGGCAGCAAGTGCCTGCCGACCTCGCTGAAGGAAGAAGGCGCGCCTCGGCTCGAGCTCGCGGCCGCCGGTGCCGACGCGCTCATCTGCGCCGAGGATCAGGACGAGTCGCGTCTGCTCGG
This sequence comes from Pseudomonadota bacterium, assembly GCA_023386455.1. Taxonomy (GTDB): domain Bacteria; phylum Myxococcota_A; class Polyangia; order Haliangiales; family Haliangiaceae; genus JABFXX01. The sequence continues at coordinate 26,148 of JAEWJO010000231.1, forward strand.
TCCCGTTGGCTGCTGGAAGGTCGACCTCGCGACCGGTGCGCTCGAGTATCGCGAGCCGCAGATGCTGCCGGGCCGCGGCGTCTCGGTGCTGCTCGACGGTCACTGCGCGCGCGGATACTGCCTACCGGACGACGCGAAGATCTCCGGCAAGGTCGCCCACATCGCGAAGAACATCGACGGCACGAAGGTCGCCGTCCTCGTCGGTGACGACGTCCATCTCTTCAACGCCGAGAGCAAGGCGCACGAGTCGACGTTCTCGATCCGCGGCGACAAGGGCGTGACGAACGATCCGACCGCGGTGCACTACGTCGGCGACGCGATCGTCGTCGAGGGCGCCGACCAGGGCCCGCACGCGCAGGTCTGGGTCTTCAAGAGCGATGGTACGCCGATGGGCCCGGTCACGAGCCTCGGCGGTGGCGACAAGCCGCTCTCGACGTTCAAGGGCTCGGTCTCGATTCTCGACAAGACGCGCATCGGTGTCAGCTCGCGCGGCATGGAGACGCTGACGACGTTCCAGGTCGACAACGGTGCGCGCGCGAAGCTCGTGCGCAAGGTCCCCAAGGCGGCGTGCAAGCCAGCCGAGCTCGATGCGTACTGGCTCGACGGCGAGAAGGTCACCGACAAGTGCCGCGCCAGCGTCGACAAGGCGTCGGGCTACTTGATCGGCGCGACCGCCGTCGCCGGTGCGAAGAACTTCCTCGTCCTGCTCCGCGGCAATCGCCTCGGCGAGCTCGGCGTCCTCGACTCGAAGTCGCTGGCCGAGAAGAAGGCGATCAAGCTGTCGTGGTGTGACGCCGGTGCCGATGGCGCCGCCGCCAGCGACGGCGAGTAACTAGCGCCGTAGCGACTGCACGCGTTCGCGCGCGCTGTCGACCTCGTGCTGCGGCATCTCGCCGACGAGATCGAGCGACGCGCGCTGCTCCATGCCGGTCTGCGCGTCGCGCGCCTTCACCTGCAGGATGCCGCTCGCGTCGAGCTGGAACGTCACCTCGATCGAGGTCTCGCCGCGCGGGCGCCGCGGAATGCCCTCGAGCCGGAGGTCGCCGATGACGGTGTTCTTGTCGAGGCGGCGCGACTCGCCCTGGCAGACGATGATCCGGACGCTGTCCTGATCGTCGCGCGACGTCGTGAACAGCTTGCGGATCTCGGCGGGCACGCGCGAGTTGCGACGGATCAGCTCCTCGCAGAACCCGGCGACGGTGCCGATTCCCAGGCCGCGCGGCGTTACGTCGAGGACGACCGGCGCAGGCATCGCCGGTGCGTACGCGGGGTTCGCCTGCGGATACGTCTGCGGCGGCGTATAGGCTGGAGGCTGCGCCGGCGTCTCGTAGAGCGTCGGCGCCTGCGGCGATGCCGGCATCAGCTCGAAGCCCGGCGTCAGCGGTGCGTGCGCGCCAGGACCGGGCGGCGGCGGTGGCAGCGGCTGCGAGGTCCCGGCGCGCACCGGTGGCGCTCCGGCCGGCGCGAAGCCCCTCGCCGTCGACGCGGGCGACACGCCGGTATCGCGCTGGGCGCCGAAGCCCCTCGCGGTCGACGCCGGTGAGGTCTCCGGCTCGAGCTCGAGGTCTCCCTGCTCGGTCGGAATGTTCGAGAACGCCGTCTCGAGCGGGTCGACGATGACGCGCGTCGACTGATCGTGCGGCGACGCGCTCTGATCGAGCATCATCGTCCGGGCCTGCGGGCTCGCGACGGGCGGCCGCGGCGGCACCGGCGGCTTCACCACGGGCACCGCGCCGGTCTGCGGACGCTGCGGCGGGATCGAGCCGGTCGAGATCGAGCCGGTCGGGATCGGCGGGCGCTGCGCGGAGATCGGCGGGCGCTGCGCGGCGACGCCGGGCGCGGGAACTCGTCCGTGAGCTTCTTGCACGGCTTCTTGTCGGTGCCGTTC
>JAEWJO010000187.1 GCA_023386455.1 Pseudomonadota bacterium
CTCGTGCGCGAACGCGTTCGCACCGACGATCGCCTTGTTGGCCTGCACGGCCATCCCGGTGCACTGCGTGACGAGCCGGCTCACGCGCGTGAGCTGGGTCGTGTCGACCTGGGTCGCGAGGTTGAACTTCGCGGATCGCGTGTGGATCGCCATCACGACCTCCTCGAGCGAAGAGTTGCCGGCGCGCTCGCCGATGCCGTTGATCGTGACCTCCGCCTGGCGTGCACCGGCGAGGATGCCGGCGAGCGCGTTCGCGGTCGCGAGCCCGAGGTCGTCGTGACAGTGCACCGACAGGACGACGTCCTTCGCGCCCGGGACGTTGTCGCGGATGCCGGCGATCAGCGCGCCGAACTCGTCGGGGGTCGTGTAGCCGACGGTGTCGGGGATGTTGAGCGTCGTCGCACCCGCACGGATCGCGAGCTCGAGCACCTGGTAGAGGAACTCCGGGTCGCTGCGGCCCGCATCCTCGGGCGAGAACTCGATGTCGTCGCACAGCGACTTCGCGTACGCGACCATCTCGGCGACGCGCGCGCACACCTCGGCGGGCGTCATCCGCAGCTTGTGCTCCATGTGGAGCGGCGAGGTTGCGAGGAACGTGTGGATGCGCGGCCTCGCGGCCAGGCGCACGCCCTCCCACGCGCGATCGATGTCGCTCCTCGCCGCGCGCGCGAGCCCGCAGATCGTCGGCGGGACGGCGAGGCCGCTGCCGGGCGCCGGTGCCGTGCCGACCTGTTCGGCGATCGTGCGGACCGCCGCGAGGTCGTCGGGGGACGCGGCGGGAAAGCCAGCCTCGATCACGTCGACGCGAAGGCGAGCGAGTGCGCGCGCGACCTCGAGCTTCTCGGTCGAGGTCATCGTCGCGCCCGGCGATTGCTCGCCGTCGCGCAGCGTCGTGTCGAAGATGCGTACGTGGTCGACCATCGCGTCACTCGCCCGGCTTGACGGTGACGGGGTCGAGGAACGGCATCATCGTGCGGAGCTGCGCGCCGACCTTCTCGATCGAGTGCTCGGTCTCGTCGCGGCGCTGCGACTCGAACCACGGCCGGCCGCCGTTGTTCTCGTCGATCCAGCGCTTCGCGAAGCCACCGTTCTGGATGTCGTCGAGGACCTTGCGCATCGTCTCCTTGACGCGCGGGTCGATCACGCGCGGTCCGGACACGTAGTCGCCGTACTCGGCGGTGTCGCTGACCGAGTACCGCATGTAGCTGAGGCCGCCGCGGTACATGAGATCGACGATCAGCTTCAGCTCGTGCAGGCACTCGAAGTACGCGACCTCGGGCTGGTAGCCGGCCGCGGTCAGCGTCTCGAAGCCCGCCTTGACGAGCGCGCTGACGCCGCCGCACAGGACGGCCTGCTCGCCGAACAGATCCGTCTCGGTCTCCTCGGCGAACGTCGTCTCGAGGACGCCGGCGCGTCCCGCACCGATGGCGCTCGCGTACGACAGCGCGACGTGGCGGGCGGTGCCGGTCGCATCGTGATGGACCGCCATCAGCGCCGGCACGCCGCTGCCGGTCTGGAACGTCTCGCGCACGCGATGGCCCGGGCCCTTCGGCGCGATCATCGAGACGTCGACGTCCTTGCGCGGCGAGATCGTGCCGTAGCGGATGTTGAACCCGTGCGCGAACATCAGCGTCTTGCCGGGCGTGAGGTGCGGAAGGATCTCCTTCTCGTACAGCGCGGGCTGCGCGGTATCGGGTGCGAGCACCATGATCACGTCGGCCCACGCGGCGACCTCGGGCACCGCGTCGACGTCGAGGCCGGCGGCCTTCGCCTTCGCGATGCTCTTGCTCGTCGGCGGGAGGCCGACCTTCACGGTGACGCCGCTGTCCTTGAGGTTCAGCGCGTGCGCGTGGCCCTGCGAGCCGTAGCCCACGATCGCGACCTTCTTGGTGCGAATGAGCGAGAGGTCAGCGTCCTTGTCATAGTAGATCGTTGCCATCGGCCATCTCCTTTGGTGACTCGCGCCGCGTCCTCACCGGATCGGCGCTGCGAAACATCGCGATCGCTCCCGTGCGCACCAGCTCGACGATCCCGTAGGGCGTCAGCACGGCGACGAGTTGATCGATCTTGTCGCGGGTGCCCGTGATCTCGAAGATCATCTCTTCGCGACCGACGTCGACGACACGCGCGCGGAATACGTCGGCGAGCGACATGACGTTCGCGCGCGACGCGTGGTCGGCGCGGACCTTGATCATCGCCATCTCGCGCGTCAGGTTCGGGCGGTGGGTCGTGTCCTCGATGCGCAGCACGTTGACGAGCTTGTAGACGTTGGCCTCGATGCGGCGCGCGGCGTCGTCATCGGCCTCCATCACGATCGTCATCCGCGACACGCCGGGCACCTCGGTGCGGCCGACCGCGAGTGATTCGATGTTGTAGCCGCGGCGCCGGAACAGCGACGTCACGCGGTTCAGCACGCCGGGCAAGTCCTCGACGTGCAGGATCAGAGTACGCAGGCGCGAGCTCATCTAGTCGTCCTCCGCGGTCTCGACGATCCGGCTCGGTCGCCGGATCATGTCGTGGAGCGCCGCGCCCGCAGGGACCATCGGGTAGACCGAGTCCTCCTGCTCGACGCGGAAATCGATCAGCACGGTCTCGGCCGCCGCGCGCGCACGCGCCACCGCCGGCGCGACCTCGTCGCGGGTCGTGACGCGCAGGCCGGTGAGCCCATGCGCCTCGGCGAGCTTGACGAAGTCCGGGCTCTTGAGCGGCGTCGCCGAGTAGCGGCCGTTGTAGAAGAACTGCTGCCACTGGCGGACCATGCCGAGGTAGCCGTTGTTGATGATCGCGATGTTCAGCTTCACGCCCTCCTGCGCGATCGTCGACAGCTCGCAGGCGGTCATCTGAAAGCCGCCGTCGCCGGCGATCACCCACACCTCCTCGTCGGGCACCGCCATCTTCGCGCCGAGCGCCGCCGGCAGCGCGAAGCCCATCGTGCCGAGGCCGCCCGAGGTGACGAGCTTGCGCGGATGATCGTGGCGGTAGTACTGCGCCTCCCACATCTGGTGCTGGCCGACGTCGGTGACGACGAGCGCCTTGCCCTCGGTGATCCGCCACAGGTCGTGCATGACGTGCGCGGCGAACAGTCGGCCGTCGTGCGGCAGGCACTGGATGTCGCGCACCGCCGAGTCGCCCTTCAGCTCGGCGATCCGGCCGAGCCACGCGCCGCGGTCCTTGCGCGACACGAGCGGGAGCAGCGCGTCGAGCGTGTCCTTCACGTCGCCGACGAGCGCGACGTCGACGCGGACGTTCTTGTTGATCTCGGCCGGGTCGAGCTCGCAGTGGATCTTCTTGGCGTCGACCGCGTACGTGTCGAGCTTGCCGGTGACGCGGTCGTCGAACCGCATCCCGAGCGCGACGAGGAGGTCGGCCTCCTGGATCGCGTGGTTCACCCACGCCTCGCCGTGCATGCCCATCATGCCGAGCGCGAGCGGGTGACTCGCCGGGAACCCGCCGAGGCCGAGCAGCGTCGCGGCGACGGGCATGGACGTCTTGTCGACGAGGTCGCGCAGGACGGCCGTCGCCTCGGCCTTGACGATGCCGTGACCGGCGAGGATCACCGGACGCTTCGCGCGGTCGATCAGCTCGGCGGCGCGTGCGAGCTCGTCACCGCGGGCGCGATGGTCGGGACGGTAGCCGCGCATCTGGACGGGCGCGTCACTCCACACCGGGACGGTCGTCGCCTGCTGCGCGTCCTTCGTGATGTCGACGAGCACCGGGCCCGGGCGCCCCGAGCGGGCGATGTAGAACGCCTCGCGGATCGTCCTCGCGATGTCGTCGACGTGCGTGACGAGGTAGTTGTGCTTCGTGATCGGCAGCGTCACGCCGGTGATGTCGGTCTCCTGGAACGCATCGCTGCCGATCAGCTTGGAGCCGACCTGGCCGGTGACGCAGACGAGCGGGATCGAGTCGAGCATCGCGGTCGCGATGCCGGTGACGAGGTTCGTCGCGCCGGGACCGGATGTCGCGACGGCGACACCGACCTTGCCGGAGGCCCGCGCGTAGCCGTCGGCCATGTGCGCCGCGCCCTGCTCGTGGCGGACGAGCACGTGGCGGATCCGGCTCTCGAGCAGCGCGTCGTACGCCGGCATGATCGCCCCGCCCGGATAGCCGAACACGACGTCGACGCCCTCGCGTTCGAGCGCTTCCCACAGGATCTGTGCGCCGGTGCGCTGCGCGTGGGTCACATCTGTCTCCACCACGCGAGGGCAGGGTCGAGCGCGTTCGGCGTGTCGGCCTCGTCGTCGAGGTCGTCCTCGACGAGTGCGAGCGGCTTCATCACGCGAGGCGGGAGGCGCTCGGTCTGCGCGTAGAGTGCGAGCAGGCTGCCCGCGCGCTCGCTGACCGACGACAGCTCGATGTCGGCCTCGAGGTGGACCGAGGTCGCGCGCAGCTCGACGTCGGGGTTGAACGCGGCGCGCGCGTACGCGACCGCGCGGACGAGGGCGCGGCCGGTGACGTCGCGATGGACCGAGACACGACAGCCGGCGTGCTCGTTGCCGATCGTCGTCACGAGCACGACGTCGACACCGCTACAGGCACACGCGCCGGACTGCAGCGCGCGCGCCGAGCCGAACACGACGAGCGTGCCCGCGGCGACGTAGTGCTCGCACTGCCGCCACATCTGCTCGTACTCGTGCATCAGCACGACGATCACCTCGGCCTTCGACACGACGTTCTCCGGCCGGCCCACCGCGAACCCGTCGGTGGCCGCACGTGCCCAGCAGGTCGTGTCGGGCCGGACGCCGATCGCGACCGTGTTCCCGGCGCGCTGCAGGGCGAGCGCGTGCTCCCGCGCATCGTCGTCGTATCCGAGGATCGCGACCTTCGCGTCTCGCAGCGTGAACGTGCCTTGGAGCGGATCCGGTCTCAGCGACATCATGCAGGTTCCTTCCTGGTGGGGCGGGGCCGCGTGACGGCCCCTTCGGACGCAGACGTGACGAGCGCGGCGTACTTGGCCATCACGCCGTGCGTGTATCCGTGCGAGCGCGGCGTCGCGGGATGCGCACGCCAGCGCGCCGCGAGGTCGGCGTCGACATCGAGCCTGCGGGCCGCGACGTCGAACGTGATCATGTCGCCGTCGTGGACGTACGCGATCGGTCCGTCGGACGCGGCCTCGGGCGAGACGTGTCCCGCCATCAGGCCGTGCGTCGCGCCGCTGAACCGACCGTCGGTGACGAGCGCGATCGAGTCGCCGAGGCCCTGACCGATCAGCGCGGCGGTGACCGCGAGCATCTCTCGCATGCCCGGACCGCCACGCGGACCTTCGTGACGGATGACGACGACGTCACCCGGGTTGATCGAGCCGGCCTGCACCGCGGCGAACGCGGCCTCCTCGCCATCGAACACGCGCGCGGGACCGGTGTGCGTATCGCGGTCGTGGCCGGCGAGCTTGACGACGCAGCCCTCCGGCGCGAGCGAGCCGCGCAGGATCGCGAACCCGCCGCGCGGCTTCAGCGGATCGGCGACCTCGCGCACCACCGGTGGACCGTCGCCCTGCCGTGCGCCGCGCGTCTCCTCGCGCAGCGTCTTGCCCGTGCACGTGCGCGTGTCGACGAGCAGGCCGGCCTCGAGCATGCGATGGACGAGCAGGCGCACGCCGCCGGCCTTCGTCATGTCGACGGCGGTGTAGCGGCCGCCCGGCTTGAGGTCGGCGAGCACGGGCGTGCGTGCGGCGATCGCGTCGAAGTCGTCGATCGCGAGCGGGACGCCGGCCTCGTACGCGATCGCGAGCAGGTGGAGCACCGCGTTCGTCGATCCGGCGGTCGCGGCGACCGATGCGATCGCGTTCTCGAACGCGGGCCGCGTCAGCAACGCGCGCGGCGTCACGTCGTCGGCGATGAGCTTCATCACGAGCGCGCCGCACTCGCGCGCGACGTCGGCCTTGCGCGGGTCGGTCGCCGCGACCTCGTTCGCGCCCATCGGCGACATCCCGAGCAGCGTGAGCGCGACCGACATCGTGTTCGCGGTGAACTGGCCGCCGCACGCACCCGCACCGGGACATGCCTTGTCCTCGAGGACCGCGAGCCGTGCAGGCGACATCGCGCCGGTCGCGTGCGCGCCGACTGCCTCGAACACGTCCTGGATCGTGACGTCCTTGCCCTCGAACCGACCCGGCGCGATCGGGCCGCCGTAGAGCACGAGGCCCGGCACGTCGAGCCGCGCGAGCGCCATCACCGTCGCGGGGATCGTCTTGTCGCAACCGGACAGCGCGACGACGCCGTCGAGTGCGTGCGACATCGTGAACAGCTCGATCGAGTCCGCGATCACCTCGCGAGACACGAGCGAGCCGCGCATGCCGTCGGTGCCCATCGTGATGCCGTCGGACACCGCGATCGTGTTGAACTCGATCGGCGTTCCGCCCGCGGCGCGGATGCCTGCCTTGACGTGCTCGGCGAGCGCGCGCAGGTGCACGTTGCACGGCGTGACCTCCGTCCACGTGTTCGCGATTCCGACGAGAGGCTTCTCGAGATCCGCGTCCGTGTAGCCGGCGCCCTTCAACATCGCGCGAGCAGGAGCTCGCGAGGGGCCTTTCTTGATCTTGTCACTCCGCATCGCATGCCTTCCGCCACAGGGCCATCAACGAAAAAGCCCCCGCTCCGTTTCCGGGGCGGGGGCCGATTGGGACGCTGTCTTCGTCCGCTACATCGGGGGCCCCGCGGCCGTAATAAGAAGCAGTACGCCGACGATCGAAATGACGATCGCAACGATGGAAATGCCGACGACGACGGTGTTCCGCGAAGCTGGCAGCGAGGGCGCTAGCTTCGTTGTTCCCATCATCGTGAGATCCGTTATGAACGCGTTAGCGCGACGCGTCAACAATCATGACGCTGTGCGTCGCTATCCCACCACCCCATTGAATCCTGTATCCGAGCGACGCAATTTGGAAATCACGCGCAGAAAAAAATCGCTAACAGGCAGTCGTGACGACGCTTCGACTCGCATTCGAGTGAGCGTCAGCGAGAAATCGCGCGAGCTTCTCGCCGAGCCACGCGCGAAACACGTCGGTCGTCGGCGGGCTGTGCCGGCAGTTCGCGACGAGCTCCTGCGCGACGAGGGACGGGAACAGCTCGGTGGCGCGCGCGAGCAGCTTGGCGCCGGGAAAGCTGAGATCGCCGTCGCCGGCGAGCACGAACGTCGGCGCCTGAAACCGCGCGAGCTCGTCGGGCGTCGCGAGCTTTGGCACGGTCATGTCCATGTTGAACGACGAGAATGCGTCGTGCAGGTACGGCTTCCAGTCGTCGTCGGTCGTCGTGAGGAGCCTGTTCGCGAACGCGTCGAAGCGCTTCTCCGACGGGAACATCCGCCACATCATCATCGGCCACATCAGCTTCGTCATGCCCTGCCACGCCGAGCCGTTGACGATGCCCGCTGGCACGAGCAGCGCGAGCCGCTCGATCCGCTCGGGTGCGTGTGCGGCGAGGCGGATCGCGGCGAACCCGCCCCAGCTGACCGCGATGATCGGCGCGCTCGCGAGCGACAGCTCGTCGAGGACGTCGGCGAGCCACACGCCGTAGTCGTTGTTCTTCACCGATGGCCGCGCGTGCGGCGTCTTCACCGACTGGCCGACGACATCGACCGCGTGCAGGCGGAAGCGCTCGAGCAACGGCGCGAGCTCGCCGAGCAGGTGCGCCGAGCTCGCCATCGCACCGTGGAGCACGACGACGGGCGGCGCGTCGGCCGGCCCACCGACGAGGACGTGGGTCTCGCCGAATCGCGTCGGCACCATCCGGCTCTCGGTCGGCACGCGCAGGCGCGCGCGGAATCGCTCGAACCACTCGAGCATCAGGGTCTTCGCAGCGTCGGACTTGAAGATCGGCTTCATCGGCGAGCTCTCCTCGGTCGGCTCGCAGGCCGTTTGCCTGCGAGGTGCTCTTGCACGAGGCGCACGACGAGCGCGACCGGGTTGTCGAGCCCTCCCTGCACCCATGCGATCAACGCGAAGTAGAAGAACGAGAAGTACGCCACGCCGAGCAGCGCGACATCGACGTCGCCGCGCAGCTCGCCACGCGCCTTCGCCTCGGCGCCGAGCGTCGCGATCGCGGCGTGCACGCCCGCGACCTGGCCGGTGAACCGCTGAGCCCACGGCGGATCGGCGAACAGTGACTCCTTGAGGATCGTGCGCGAGAGCTGCGGCCGCTTCTGGTAGTAGCGAAACACCGCCCGGGTCAGCTTCTCGAGCTGGCGCTCGAGTGGGGCCGGTCCCGGCTCGGCGGTCGCGCGCTGCAGCGTCTGCTCGAGGTCCTCGAACAGCGCGGCGTGGAGCAGCTCGCGCTTGTCGCCATGGTGATGGATTACCGTCCCGGCAGCGACCTTCGCACGCGCGGCGATCGTGCGGATGTTCGCAGCCTCGAACCCGACGCGCTCGAACTCGTCCCGCGCCGCGGCCAGCACGGCCTTCGCCGTCGCCGTCTTTTGCGCCGCGCGCCGGCCTGGCTGGTTAAACATGTTCAATGAACATGTTTAGCGAAGTCGTGCCCGTCGTCAAGCCGCTGTCAGCCGCTGGCGAATTGCGCGGGTGGGTCCGGGGCCTTATGTCGCAGGTGATAGAGGAGATGGTTCGAATGCGGCGTTTACGTGCTTTGCTCGTCGGAGCAGGGATTGCGGTGGCGCCTCTTCATGCGGCTGCCGATACCCCTGACTGTCCGTGTCCCGCGAAGGGCGACGGTGCGGAGACCTCTCCGTCTCCGACGAGCAGCGGCCGGCTGGGGGTGCTCGTGATGTCGATGACGCCCGAGCTTCGCGAACACCTCGGTGCCGATCTGACGAGCGGCGTGCTCGTTGCCCGCGTCACACCGGACAGCCCCGCCGCCGGGGCCGGCATCGAGGTTGGCGACGTGATCGTCGAGATTCGCGGACGCACGGTCGACTCGGTGTCCGACATCGTGTTCGAGCTCGCGGAGGCCACGAAGCCGAGCGTTCCGATCCGCGTGATCCGCGATGGCAACGAGATCGAGCTCACCGCGACGCTGAAGGAGGAGCCTCCTCCGCGGGAGCCGCAGGCGGACTGGCGTGCGATCGACTGGCTACGCCAGCTGGGCCCGATCGCGCCGACGGCAGCGTACTAGAGCCAGTTGCCTTCGACCTCGAGCTGCCACGCGTACGCTGGCATGCACTGGCCCGACTTCGGACGCACCTCGATCGAGACGTTGCGCCCATCGTCGGAGCCGTTGGAGATCGTGCCTTCTCCCCACTCGGCCTTCACCGTATCGAGGTTGCCGCTCGTCGTGGTGGTGCCGGTCGTCGTCGCGCACTCGATGACATCGCTTCCCGCATTGACGTAGACCAACACGTCGAAGTCGACCGCGGCGGGCGAGGTCAGCTTCGCGGCGACGCGCAGCTTGAGCCCGCCGATCGAGCTGTTGTCCTCGGTGACACGCACGCGGTACCACGCGGCGCGATAGCCGCTCGCGGTCAGCTTCGGGGTCGTCGAGTCGCCGCTGACCGTGCCGAGCATCATCGCAGCGGCGCACGTGTCGCTGCTCGGGCACTGGCTGGCGGGCGCGTCGATCGATGGCGCCGCGTCCTTCAGTGCGCTCGCGTCGCTTCCGCCGCCCGTCCCGCTGTCGCTGACGTCATTGCCGGCGCTCGCGCAGGCCGCCGTGGCGCAGAGGACGAACACCGCACGCATGACTCGACTGTAGACGACTCGCGCTCCGGATCGTACGACGATCGTCACTGCAGTACGCTCGGCATCGTGATGACCCGGTGGCTGGCCCGCGCGTCGATCTGGATCGGTCTCGCCGCGTGCGGTTCGACCAGCGCGCCGCCGCCGGCGCAGCCGGTCGCTGCACCGCGCGCGAGCTCCGACGGCAGCGCCGCGTCCGCGCGCGCCGAGGCCGCGCACAAGCAGGAGCTGTCGGCCGCTCACAACAAGC
>JAEWJO010000270.1 GCA_023386455.1 Pseudomonadota bacterium
GAGCGTCGCTGCCTGCGGGTCGACGCCGCTCGCCGGCTGCGGCGCGGCTCCCGATGCGCTCGCGATCGGTGGTGCGCCCGTCGGCGGACGGATGCGCGGCCCTCCCGCTCCCGGATCGGTCGGCGCGATCGGCTGCAGATGAAGGCCACACTGCTGGCAGTACGCGAAGCCGACCGGCGTCGCGGTCCCGCAGCGCGGGCACGCGATCGTACTGCCCTGCGCGGAGACGCGCGGCGGACTCGCGTTCGGTCCCGCGATCGGCGGCGAACCGATCGCGCCCGGCGGCGTGAATCCAGGCGGTGGCCCCATCGGTGGCGGTGCCATCGGCATCGGCGTCGCGAACGGACCCGGCGGTGGCATCGCGGGAGGCGGCATCATCGGAGCACCGACAGCGGGAGCGTGTGCGGGCGATCCCGGAGTCGTCTGGCCGAGCGCGGCGCCACAGTTGCGACAGAACTTCATGCCAGGCGGGTTCTCACCGCGGCATGCATTGCAGATGGTGGGCAACCCCGCGGGCACAGCGGGAGTCTGCGCTGGGGCAGCCGCTAGCGCGGTGCCGCAGTTCAAACAGAACGACGACCCCGGCGGGCTTTGGTGTCCACAAGCAGAACAACGCATCACACCCCTCTTGTCCCGAGTTTGGCGAAAACCTCGGCGCGAGTGAATGGCGGGCGGCGGGTTTGCAACGTCGATGGCGACTTGCTAAGACCGGGCCGCCCCGTGGGACGCAAGATCGCAAACGCGCTCGTAAAACTCGTCGTGGTTGTCCTCGCGTCCGGCCAGGTGGCCTGCGTCGAGTCATCGGTCCGGACGGCACCGTTCAGGTCGCGTCCCGACGCCGCCGATCCGGGCTCGCTTCGCGGCCCGTTCACCGGCCGTGTCGTCGACGCGACGACGAAGGCACCGATCGCCGGTGCGCTCGTCTACGCGTCGTGGACGCTCGAGCGCGGCACCGCACTGACCGAGCCCGCGGGCTTCCGCGAGATCGTCGGCTCGACCGACGCCGGCGGCAACTACAGGATCGGTCAGCCGAGCGAGCTGCCGCCCGGCGCCCGGATCACCGACTTCACCCTGCTCATCTACAAGCGCGGCTACGTCGCGTATCGCAGCGATCGCCGGTTCTACGATCTCGGCGCGCGCATGGACTTCGCGCAGACCGGCAACCAGGTGCTGCTCGAGCGCTGGCGCAACGAGCTCTCGCACGCGCGCCACCTCCGGTTCGTCGGCTCGGGCACCGCGGTCGCAGCGCTCACGCAGTGGGAGCTCGCCGACGCGAGCGCGGAGCTCGAGGGCAAGCGCCCGTCGGGCGAGGATCTGCGTCCGGGCCGCGAGGGCAGCTACGTCGTCGCCGCCCAGCTGCTCACCGATGCCGACATCAAGGCGCGCACGAAGTACGACGGCCAGTTCGAGACCGGCCCGCTCTCCGACGAGCCAGACACGGCGACGTACTCGTCGCAGCACTTCAAGGCGCTCGGCCGCCCCGAGACCTGGGACGTCGCGATCCGCGTGTGGCGGCTCGAGCCGGCGAAGGCACAGGAGCGCTACGAGGAGCTGCTGACGCAGCTGCCGGGCGTGCAGGAGAAGGACGACGTCGCGAGCCGATCGTTCGTCGCGAACGAGAACGACATCCGCGGCGTCGGCTTCCTCGACGGAACGCGCGGCATCGTCGTGCTGGTCACGTGCGGCGTCAACCAGTGCACGTCGATCGACGACGCGAGCGCGCTCGGCCAGACCGTCTACAGCAAGCTCAAGCAGCTCGTACCCGGGACCGCACCATGAAGCGCATCGCTGCCGTTCTCGCCGCCGTCTTGCCGCTCGCCGTCGCGAGCGACCGCGCCTACGCGTGGGAAGCCGAGACGACGCAGGCCGGACTCGCCGAGCAGGCCGCGCTGTCGTCGCGTCTCCACAAGCGCCTCGTCACGCTCGGCTTCGAGGGTGGCCTGTTCGAGCAGCTCACCGTCCCGCCAGCCGACGCGCCGACGCTGATCCAGACGCTGAAGCTGCTCTCGCCGAGCCATGGCTCGGTGCCCGACGCGCGCGGCCGCCAGACCGCGCTCGCGTGGATCGCCGCCGGCGCCGCGATCGCCGACGTGCCGGCGAAGCTCGGCGCGAATCACTTCTACGACCCGGCGACGAAGCGTGGCTGGGAGCGCCCGGACCGCGGCGTGTTCGCCGGCCTGTCCAATCGGGTTCGCGAGGCGGTCGGCCGCGCGAAGCTCCCCGAGCGCGGCGTGCCCGCCGTCGACTGGGTGACCGCGAAGGACAACCCGTTCTCGCTCGCCGGCTTCCTCGATCAGTACAGCAAGGCGATCACCGGCGCGACGCCGGGCGAGCGCTCGCGCGCGATGGCCGGTGCGCTCGTCGCCGCCGGTGCGCTGATCCACGTGCTCGGGGATCTCGGCGCGCCGTCGCGCGTCCGCGGCGACGAGGCCGCGCACTTCGAGCCACTCGGCGCCGGTCCCGATGACCTCGGCTCGCGCTTCGAGCGCGTCGCCGCCCTCGCCTACGGTCGGCTCGGCGTGCCCGCGCCGTCGCGCGTGATCACGCGCCAGCACCTCCGCGCCTTCTTCACGTCGGCCGACGGCACCGGCCTCGCCGACCAGATCTCGCGCTCGTACTTCTCGGCGAACACCCTGCCCGGCGCGACGCGCGTCGGGAACGAGACCAAGCCGCAGCTCGCGCGCCCGCAGCCGGCGCTGCCGACGCGGCTGAACCTCATGGCCGCGAGCCGCGAGGACGGCACGACGCTGCGCGGCGCCGACGGCACGTGCCTCGCGCGCTACCGCGTCGAGCACGGCGTGCTGTCGTTCCACCTCGACGACGAGTGCATGCTCGAGCAGGTCGGCGTGATCCTGCCCCAGGTCGCCGCGTACGAGACCGGCATGCTCGACTTCCTGCTCCGCGGCGAGCTGACGATCGGCGTCGGACCGCAGCTCACGATCAGCGGCAAGGGCCTCGGCGCCGGCACCGTCGAGGTGCTCGTCGAGGACGAGCTCGGCGTGCGCAAGAACATCGGCACCGTCAAGACGAATGGCGGCACCGAGCAGCTCGCGACCATCGCATCGCCGTCGACCGGCGTGCGCGTCGTCGCGATGTTCAAGGGTACCGACGCCGCGGGCGAGCCGATCGTCGCCGTCGGCGCGATGCCGCTCGGCTCTCACTAGCTGCCGAGCTTT
>JAEWJO010000306.1 GCA_023386455.1 Pseudomonadota bacterium
GTTTGTATGTCCGGCTTCACGGTCGGTTGTTCGGGTGCAGGGGATGATGGCGACAAGCCGCCGGTGCTCGAGATCACGAGCCCCGCCCGCGGCACGCTCGTCGAGGGCGAGTCCGTCAACGTGACCGGCAAGGTCACCGACGAGTCGTGGGCCTCGGTCAAGGTCACGGTCGGCGGCGTCGAGGTTCCGACCGCGACCGACGGCACGTTCCAGACGACGGTCCCGGTGATCGACGGGATCGCGATCATCGAGAGCCACGCGATCGACAACCACGGTCACGACGTACGCGATGTCCGCGCCGTGCTCGCGGGCACGCTCGCCCCGACCGACGGCACGACCGCCGGCAAGGTCGGCGCGCGCGCCGGCGTCCCCGCGCTCCGCGCGATCGGCAACGCGGTCGCGACGCAGGCGAAGATGATCAACTTCACCCAGGCGGCCCAGGCGCTGAACCCCGTCTACAACAACGACGGCTGCCTCGGCGCGAAGATCAACATCACGAGCATCAACCTCTCCGACCTCGGCGTCGCGCTCGCGCCGAAGCCGAACATCCTGTCGACCGACGTCACGATCTCGAACCTCGACGTCCGCCTCGCCGCGAACTTCAAGGTCGCCTGCATCGGCGGCAGCACGACGATCACGCTGAAGGCGACCAAGGCCAAGGTCCACGGCGACCTCGCCGCCGCGATCAGCGCCGGCAAGATCGCGACGTCGCTGCCCGCGGCGACCGTGACGTTCGAGGGCTTCACGATCGACGTCGGCGGCGTCCCGGGTGCGATCGAGAGCCTGCTGAAGGACCAGGCGCGCGACGGCGTCGCGAGAGCGCTCGAGAGCGCGATCAAGAGCAAGGTCCCGCCGATCGCGGACAGCACGCTCGCCGGTCTCGTCGCGAAGCCGCTCTCGACCTCGATCCTCGGCGCCGACACGGCGATCAGCGTCACGCCGACGAAGGTCTCGCTGTCCGCCGACGAGCTGTTCGTCGGCCTCGACACCAAGGTCCGCATCACCGGCGGCGAAGGCGGCACCGCACTGACGACGCCGACCACGCTGTCGCCCGCCTCGATGAGCCAGACGCAGGGCCTCGGCGTCGCGCTCGACGACGATGTCGCGAACCAGCTGCTCGCCGGCCTCTGGGCCGCCGACAAGTTCGACCTCTCGCTCACCATCGATTCGATCCCGGCGCTCGGCGCGCTGCTCGACGACGACGCCCGCACGATCGACCTCGCGCTCGCGCTGCCGCCGACGGTGTCGACCGCGTCGGGCCAGCTCGAGCTCGCGCTCGGCGACGCGATGATCCTCGTCAAGGACGAGCTCGGCAACGACGTCCACACGATCGCGCTGTCGCTGCGCACGACGCTCGAGGCCGAGCCGAGCCAGTCCGGCAAGATCCTGCTGACGGTCGGCTCGCCGACGGTCTACGCGCAGGTGCTCGCGCAGAGTGCCGTGGTCGAGGAGCCGCTGACCGACTCGCAGGTCGAGGCGCTCGTGACCGCGGCGTGGGGTCTCGTCGGCGTGAAGGCCGACGACGCGCTGTCGAAACTGCCGCTTCCCTCCATCCCGGGCGTCCCGCTCGGCGCTCCGACGATCGAGGCCGGTGACGGCTTCGTCCTCGCCGACATCCCGCTGCAGTAGTTACGCAGCGCGCAGGACGAGCACGGCGACCTCGGCCTCGGTCCCCTCACCGAATCGCTTCGTCACGCCCGAGAACCCGACACCCGGCGTCACGTACAGCGTCGTATCGCCGAACGAGTACATGCCGCGCCGATAGTTGAGCCCGATCTTCTTCATCACGCGATCGGTGATGCCCTTGAAGTAGAGCTGGCCGCCGTGCGTGTGGCCTGACATCACGAGGTCGGCGTTGCGCGCGGCGAGCCGCGGCGCGGCGTCGGGCGCGTGACACAGCACGAGCTTCGTCAGCTTCGCCGGCGCGCCGGCAAACGCGGCGTCGAGGTCATCGTGACGCGTCACCGGATCGTCGACGCCGACCATCGCGAGCGGCGCGCCGTTGACCTCCGCGATCGTCGTCTGGTTCTTCAGCACCTCGTAGCCGTTGTGCCGCAGCGCCTCGGCGACACCGGCGCCCCAGGTGAAGTAGTCGTGGTTGCCGAGCACGGCGAGCACGCGCTTCGCACGCAGGCCGCCGAGCTGGTCGCGGACCAGCTCCGCCTCGTGACGCCGCCAGCACACGTAGTCACCGGTCAAGACGACGAGGTCAGGCTTCGCCGCATTCGCGGCGTCGATCGCGGCCCGGACGTGCGATGCCGGCGTCATGTTGCCGACATGAATGTCGGACAGCTGGGCGACGCGAACGCCGTCGGGGCGCGGGTCGAGACCCTTGATGCGGACCTCGTGCTCCGAAACCCGCGGAGGCGGTGGTGGCATTCACGCCACTTTGGTCCCTCCCGTCGGCGTTGGCAACGTCACGCGGAATGCCCACGGTGCGGTGGGGGTTTCACAGGGACCGACGGGATCGGATTGCAGAGGGATACCAAGGATGACAGCATTGGAGACAATGGCAGCGGCCGCACGCCCTCCTGGTCTCGGTGACGCTCGCGTCCCTTGCCCGCAGTGCGGGGGCCTCATCCACCCGGTCGCGGGTCGCTGCAAGCACTGCAAGGAAGACCTGACGCAGTTCCGCACGGGTCGCCCGCAGGCCGCCGCCGCGCTGCCGTCGCTCAATGGCACCGCGGTCGCCGTGCAGACGGCCGTGCCGCCCGGCACGAACGGGCATGCTCCGGCAGCCGCCGCACCGACCGTCGTCATCCCCGCGGCACGCGAGGGCAGCCAGCCGATCTTGCCGCCGCGTCCGACCGGCCGCTCGATGCGCGCGCAGAAGCCGCGCGCCGCCTGGATGAGCTGGCCGATGCTCGTCATCGCGATCGCGGTCGTCGCGATCATCGTCGCCGTCGTGATCATGATCCTGCCGCAGGACACGCCGCGCACCGGCTCGCGAAAGCTGCCGCCGACGCCCGCGCCCGAGCGCATGGAGACGAACCCGTTGCCGCCGAAGGCGAGCCAGATCGATCCGTGGGGCGGTGGCCCGGACCCGGGCGCGCAGCCGCCGCAGCCGCAGGCGCCGCAGACCATCGATCCGAACGATCTGAACGTCGCGCCCGCCGATCCGGACGATCTGTTCGGCGGCCTCGGCGGTACCGGTGGTGGTCTCGGCGGTGGTGCCGGCGCCGTGATGTTCAACGTCGTCGACAAGGTCTGCACGAAGCTCAAGGACTGTCCCGATCTCGATCAGGCGTTGATCTCGATGGCGTGCGATCAGTTCAAGGCACTGCCGAAGATGCCGATGCCGACGAACTGTCCGTCGGCGCAGCGCTGTCTCGACGCCGTCGACCACCTGTCGTGCGGCAGCGCGAACGGCACGAACCCGCTGACGGTCATGTACCAGATCAGCGAGTGCACGGCCGCGCTGACCGACTGCTGAGCTACGGCTCGGTGCAGTCGGCCGGGCAGATGAGGTAGTCCTCGAGCCGCGAGCACGTGCCGTCGCCGCACCGGGGGTACAGCGGGTCGCACGCGGCCCCCGGTGGACACATCGGCTCGCAGCGCGCGAAGCAGTCCGGATCTGCGCAGCCCGCGAGGCCATCGCCGTCGGTGTCGACCGTCGCGCGCTTGCAGCGGTCGGCGGGAGCCACCGCGGACTCGAACGCGCGCGCCCACGTGTCAGCACCGATCGCACCGCTGTGATTGCCCGAGAACACGAGCGCGGCATGGTGGATCGCGTCGTATGCGAGCACGTGGCGCGAGCGTGGCGGCAGCTGCGCGACCGGGCTCTGCGCCATCCACGCGTCGCCCGCGAGCTCCCAGCTGTCGGCGACGTTCGCCGCGGCGAGGCCACCGACGAGCACCGCGGCACCGCGGAACGGATCGTAGACGAGCGCCGAGAACGAGCGCGGCGACGGACCGGTCGACGCGACGAGCGTCCACGTGTCGCCGTCCCACGCCCAGGTGTCGTTGTAGACGATGCTCGCATCGACGCCGCCGAACAGGACGATCTGGCCGCGCACCGCGTCGAACGCGAGGTGATGCCCTGCCCTTGCCGGCGGCGACATCGCAGGCAGCTTCTGCGTCCACGTCGTGCCGTCCCACTCCCACGTGTCGCGCAAGAACGTCGCGCCGGCGGCACCGCCGAACAGGATCGCGCGCCTGCGCACCGGATCGAACGCGAGCGCGGCGGCGGAGCGCGCGGGCGGTTTCGTCGGCGGGCTCGGATGCAGCCAGCGATCGGCGGCGAGCTCCCAGGTGTCGGAGCGCAGCGTGTTCGTGTCGTCGACGCCGCCGAACATCACGATGCGGCCGCGTCCGCCATCGAACGTCGCGGCATGATCGCGCAGCGGCGGCGGCGACTGGATCAGCGCGACGCGCAGCCAGTTGAAGCCGTCCCACTCCCAGGTGTCGTTGAAGCCTGCCGGCCCCGGCGAGACCGCGCCGCCGAACAGCACCGAACGGCCGCGATACGCGTCGTACGTGAACGTCGCGCCGACGCGCATCGCCGGCGAGCGCGTCACCGCGAGCGACGTCCAGCCTGCCTGGTACCGCCAGATCTCGGCGAGCTGCAGCCCGCTCGCGTTCGCGCCGCCGAACATCACGCCGCGGTTCTTGCGCGTGTCCCAGACCATCGCGTGACCGGAGCGTGCGCCCGGCGCCGACGCATCGAGGAGCGTCCACGTCGTCCCGTTCCACGCCCACGTGTCGCCGAACCGGGTCGTGCCGCGCCGGCCGCCGAACATCACGACGCGCGTGCCATCGGTGACCATCGCGTGGTCGCGCCGCTGCTGCGGCGAGCTCGCGAGGGTCTGCAACGTCCACGTCGTGCCGTTCCACAGCCAGGTCTCGTCCTGGGCGACACCGGCCGCGTTCTCGCCGCCAAACAGCACCAGCGTGCGAGTCGCCGGCTCGTACGCGAGCGCGGCGTCGACCCTCGGCCCCGGTGACGTCGGCGGCGACAGCGCCGTCCACGCGGTGCCGTTCCACGTCCACGTATCGCCGAGCGCCGCGGTCGCACCGATGCCGCCGTAGAGCACGATCGCTCCGCGCTCGGCATCGAACGCCATCGCCGCCTGCGTGCGCATCGGCGGAGACACCGCCGGCGTCTTGTCGGTCCACGTGACGCCGTCCCACTCCCACGTGTCGCCGAACGTCGCCGCGCCGTCGGATCCGCCGAACAGCACGACGCGCTCGCGCACCGGATCGTAGGCCATCACGTGACCGTCGCGCGCGCTCGGCGATGCCGCCGGATCGACGCGCTGCCACTGCCCGAGGTCGTCGTCCCACAGCCACGTCTCGGCAAGCCGGATCGCGTCGCGCTGGCCGCCGAACATCACGGTGACACCGCGTGCGGCATCGAAGGCCATCGCGTGGTTCGTGCGCACCTCGCTCGGCGAAGGCGACACGTCGCGCCACAGCTCGATCTCGAACGTGCACGTCGAGGTGCAACCGTCCCCCGACACGCCGACGACGCCGAGGTCGCACTCCTCGCCGGTGACGACGTCGACGACCTCGTTGCCGCACGTCTCGTTCGACCGGCAGTCGGCGGCGCAGCCGTCGTCGAATGCCTGGTTCCCGTCGTCGCACACCTCGCCGTACGCGACGTCGGGAATGCCGTTGCCACATGCGACCTCGTGACACGCACCGCCGGCACACGTGCCGTCGCCGAACGTGGCCGTCGCGCACGCCTCGCCATCGGCCTTGGCCTCGCATGCTGACGCCGCCTCGGGCGAGGCGCAGCCGCCGGGCGTACAGACGTTCCCGACGGGACATAGCTGGTCGCCGCACGGCACGAGGTCCGAGCCGATACACCCTGCCGTGCTCGCCAGCAGCACGAACGCCCACCGACCGAACATGGGTACATCTTACTCGCCTGCCGTCTCGGGGTAGGCTTCAACCCGTGACCTTCCAGCGTCCGCCGTTCGAGATCATTCGCGACCCCGCCGCGATGCGCGCCCGCGTCGAGGACCTGCGGCGGGACGGCCGCCGGATCGCCGTCGTCCCGACGATGGGCGCCCTCCACGAGGGTCACCTCTCGCTGCTTCGTGCTGCCCGGTCGCGCGCCGACATCGTGATCCTCACGATCTTCGTCAACCCGACGCAGTTCGGCCCCAACGAGGACCTCGCGAAGTATCCGCGCGACGAGGCCGGCGACCTCGAGAAGGCGCGCGCGTGCGGCATCGACCTCGCGTTCTGTCCCGAGGCGAGCGCGATGTACCCCGCGGGCGCGCAGACGTTCATCGAGGTGCGCGAGCTGCAGAAGCCGCTGTGTGGCGCGAGCCGCCCGGGACACTTCGCCGGGGTCGCGACGATCGTCACGAAGCTGTTCCACATCACCAGGCCGCACCTCGCGGTGTTCGGCGAGAAGGACTACCAGCAGCTCGCGATCATCCGCCGGATGGTGCGCGACCTCGACTTCGGCATCGAGATCGTCGGCGTACCGATCATGCGCGAGGCCGACGGGCTCGCGATGTCGTCGCGCAACGCGTATCTCTCGCCCGAGCAGCGTGTCGCCGCGCTCGCGCTATCGAAGGGGCTCGCCGCCGCCGAGGCCGCGTTCGAGGCCGGGGAGCGCAACGCCGAGGCACTGCTCGCCGCTGCACGCGCGCCGCTCGCCGCCGAGCCGCTCGCGCGCATCGACTATCTCGAGCTCCGCGACGCCGACGAGCTCACGCCGATCGCGACCGTCAGCGGCCGCGCCGTGATGGCGGTCGCCGCGTTCGTCGGCGCGACGCGCCTCATCGACAATCGCGTGCTCGGTTAGCGTTTCGGCCGGTCGATCTTCAGGCGATCGAGCAGCGACGTGATCCAGCCACGCCGCTCCGTCGCCGGCGCCTCGTCGTCGGGATTCGCGGCGGCGACCGGCGGGGGCGAGGCCTCCATCTCGATCACCACGGGAGCCGATGGCGCCGGCTCGATCGGCTTGTCCGTCGGCTGCGTGATCGGCACCGAGACCGGCGTTCGCCGGCGCTGCTTGTTCGGCCGCGCTTCGAATGCCTGGAGCACCTCGAACGTCGAGGTCACGGTCTCGTACTCGTCGACCTCCGCGAGGTCCTCGCCGAGCACGTCCGCGACGATCACCGTCTCGTTGTCGTCGCCGCCGCGTTCGTTCGCGAGCGCGATCATCGTCTCGCAGGCCTCGCGCGGCGGGCTCATCGTCATGATCTGCCGCATCTCGTCGTCGGTCAGCTGGTTCGAGACGCCGTCCGAGCACAGCATCAGGCGGTCGCCGCGGCGCAGCTCGAGCCGGCCGATCGCGACGCGAACATCGGGCGCGAGACCGACGGCCTGCAGGATGACGTTCTTGCCGGGCGCCTTGCGCGCGTCGGCCTCGGACATCACGCCCTGATCGACGAGCATCTGCACCATGCTCTGGTCGCGCGTGATCTGGCGCAGCCGGCCGTTGCGCAGCAGGTAGCCGCGCGAGTCGCCGACCTCGGCGATGAACGCCTCGGTGCCCTTGATCATCACCGCGGTCAGCGTCGCGCCCATGCCGTGGCGATCGGCGGTGCGCGCCGCGTTGTGGACGCGCCGGTTCGCGCGAAGCACTGCCTCCTCGAGCTGCTTGTGCGTCGGCGCCTTCGCGTCCTGCGTCAGCTCGCGCTGCAGCGACTCGAGGACGAGCGCGCTCGCGACCTCTCCTGCCTGATGACCGCCCATGCCGTCGGAGACCGCGAGGAGGATGCCCTTCAAGCCGACGTCGAGCGTGTGGTCGGCGCCCTGCAGATCGATGACGGTTCCCGACTCCAGCTCGGTGATCGAGCAGGCGTCCTCGTTCGTCTTGCGCGCCCGACCGACGTCGGTCTGCGCGCAAACCAGCACCTTCACGGCTGGCGCCCTCGGGTCCACGGATCCATCGTATCAGGCTCGCAGGTGGTCTGGACGCCTACCCCGGCTACGCCGCGCGCGCGATGGTCGCGAGCTTCGCGGCGAGGCCCTGGCGATAGAAGCGGCGCAGCTCGCCGAGCATCTCGGGGATGCGGCGCGGCGCGACGTACGTCGCCTCGAGGTAGGCCGCGTAGCGCTGGGCATTGTCGTTCGCCGCGCGATAGCGGTCGCGCTCGTCGCCGTCGAGGTCCGGCTCGTAGTCGGGGTCCTCGAACAGCCGCTCGCGCAGCGACTTGCTCTGCGCCTTCGCCGGCTCGGTCGCGAGCAGGCACGTGACGTACTTGTCGACCTCGGCCTGCAGCTCGAGCTCGAGCTGGGTCACCGGCCGTTCGGCTCGCGCGCAGCAGATCGCATAGATGAAGTGACTGACGCCCTCGATCGCGAGCACGAAGTCGCCGAAGTTGTGATCGCCGAGGCGTCGCCCCGGATCGTGCTCGGCGAGGTTCGCGAGCACCGCGGGATGGATGAACAGCGCGAGCGCCATCTCGCCCGCGTCCTCGCACACGAGCAGCTGCTCGCGCGGCCGGCGCTGCGGGGCGACCTTGTCCCGCGTCGGCTCGTCGATGACGAAGTCGTCGACCTCGACACCGGTCGTCACGCGGTACAGCGACTCGAGCCCACGCTGCACGCGGGCGAGCGTCCGCACTACTGGATCACCTTGTGATCGACCTCGACGAGGACGCCGAGCGCCCGCAGCTTCTTCTCGATCCACTCGTCGCGCGTCTTCAGCCACATCTCGTAGAGCCGGCCGACATCCGGAGTGGCGAAGTCGGTCCGCTTGCGGACCTCGGCGAGCACGTCGACGAAGTGCGGGAACTTGTCCGCCAGCTCCTCGTAGACCTCGGTCAGTGACTTGCCGGCGCCGAACGACCGCGCGAGCTGCGCGTACGCGTTCTGGCCGACGCTCACGTAGTAGTCGACATCGACCAGCGACCGGCTGAGCGACTCGGCGAAGAACCCGGCGACGTAGAGCGAGGTGTCGCCGACATGCTTGAGGGTGCGCACGCGCTCCCCCGGGTCGACCCCGGGCTGGGCGAGCTTGGGGCCGAGGGCCTCGTCCGAGAGGCGGGCCCGCGTCATCTCGCCCAGGAGGCCAACCAGGTACCAGCTCGCGGGCTCGCTGGCATCGAGGTCGACCACGGTCAGCGCGTCCGTCACCACTTCGTGGAAGAACTCATCCACCGACGTAGCCAACGTGACGTCCATGATCTGACTTTTCATAGTCGCGGCGCCCGTCGCAAGAACCTCACAGGTTCCGAACGGTTGGAAATGCTCCCGCGAGGGTCCTTCTGTTCAGAAATCCTGGCGCCCGAGCCCCTTGCGCGGCGCCCATTTAGGTCTTATCCAGTCCGCCGTTAGCAGTCGTCTTCGGTGAGTGCTAACAAAATTCCCGCCACTTCGAGGAGCAAGTCATGAACGTTCGTCCCCTGCAGGATCGCATCCTGGTTCGTCGCGTCGAGGAGGTCGAGAAGACCCGCGGCGGCATCATCATCCCCGACTCAGCCAAGGAGCGTCCGCTCGAGGGCAAGGTCATCGCTGTCGGCTCGGGCAAGCGCCTGGAGGACGGCACGCTCGTGAAGCTCGACGTCAAGGCGGGCGATCGCATCCTGTTCGGCAAGTACGCCGGGACCGAGATCAAGGTCGACGGCGTGGATCACATCATCGTGCGCGAGGACGAAGTCCTCGGCGTCATCGAGTCGTAATCGAAGGTCGAAGGAGAACGCCAATGGCAGCCAAGGACATCATTTTTGACGAGAAGGCTCGCGCCCGCGTGCAGACGGGCGTCGATACGCTCGCGAACGCCGTGAAGGTCACCCTCGGCCCGCGCGGCCGCAACGTCGTGATCGAGAAGTCGTGGGGCGCCCCGACGGTCACCAAGGACGGCGTCACCGTCGCCAAGGAGATCGAGCTCGAGAACAAGTTCGAGAACATGGGCGCGCAGATGGTGAAGGAGGTCGCGTCGAAGACCTCGGATAACGCCGGCGACGGCACCACCACCGCGACCGTGCTCGCGCAGTCGATCTACCGCGAGGGCAGCAAGCTCGTCGCGGCCGGTCACAACCCGATGGAGCTGAAGCGCGGCATCGACACCGCCGTGTCGGCGCTCATCGAGCAGCTGAAGAAGCTCTCGACCCCGACGAAGGGCAAGGACGACATCGCGCAGGTCGGCACGATCAGCGCGAATGGCGACACCGAGATCGGCGAGATGATCGCCGAGGCGATGAAGAAGGTCGGCAAGGAAGGCGTCATCACCGTCGAAGAGGCGAAGACGCTCACCAGCGAGCTCGACGTCGTCGAGGGTATGCAGTTCGACCGCGGCTACCTCTCGCCGTACTTCGTGACGGACACCGAGCGGATGGAGGTCGTCCTGAACGACTGCTTCATCCTGACGCACGAGAAGAAGATCTCGAACATGAAGGAGCTGCTGCCGCTCCTCGAGCAGGTGGCGAAGCAGGGCAAGCCGCTCCTCATCATCGCCGAGGACGTCGATGGCGAGGCGCTCGCGACGCTCGGCGTCAACAAGCTCCGTGGCACGCTCCAGATCTGCGCCGTCAAGGCGCCGGGCTTCGGCGATCGCCGCAAGGAGATGCTGAAGGACATCGCCGTCCTCACCGGCGGCGAGCCGGTCACCGAGGACCTCGGCCTCAAGCTCGAGAACCTGACGCTGAAGGATCTCGGCCAGGCCAAGCGGATCCAGGTCGACAAGGACAACACCACGATCGTCGGCGGTGAAGGCAAGAAGGCGGACATCGATGGCCGCGTGAAGCAGATCCGCAACCAGATCGAGGAGACCACCTCGGACTACGACCGCGAGAAGCTCCAGGAGCGCCTCGCGAAGCTCGTCGGTGGCGTCGCCGTCCTCAAGGTCGGCGCTGCGACCGAGGTCGAGATGAAGGAGAAGAAGGCCCGCGTCGAGGACGCGCTGCACGCCACGCGCGCGGCCGTCGAAGAGGGCGTCGTCCCCGGTGGCGGCGTCGCGCTGCTCCGCGCCCAGAGCGCGCTCGACAGCCTCAAGCTGTCGGAGGAGCAGGCGTTCGGTGTCTCGATCGTGCGCCGCGCGATCGAGGAGCCGCTGCGCCAGATCGCGACGAACGCGGGCGTCGACGGCTCGATCGTCGTGTCGAAGGTCAAGGAGGCCAAGGACGGCTTCGGCTTCAACGCGCAGACGCTCGAGTACACCGACCTCATCAAGGCCGGCGTGATCGATCCCACGAAGGTCGTCCGTACCGCGCTCCAGAACGCTGCCTCGGTGGCGGCGCTCCTCCTGACGACCGAGGCGATGATCGCCGAGCGTCCGAAGAAGGATGCGCCCGCGCCGGCCGGCGGTGGCGGCGGTATGGGTGGCATGGGTGGTATGGGCGGCATGGACTTCTAGTCCCTGCTCTGACCACATCCGACGACGCCCCGGCTCTCCGGGGCGTTTTCGTTTTCGGAAGCGAGGGCGACAGATAGACGCGAGTGCTACGCTGGTGGAGATGTCAGACGTCCCCGCTGGCGTGGAGCGGATCGAGCTGCTCGCAGGCCGCGTACGCTGGCTCGATCGCTACCGCCGCGCGATCGCGATCGGTCTCTCGGTCGCGATCGGGTTCGGCACGACGCGCGAGCTCGGCGAGGTGCTCGGCGCCGACTGGCCGCAGTTCCACGCCGTGCTGATGGCGTTCTTCGTCGGCGTGATCGGCTGGTGGCTCATCGAGGTCGCCCTCGCCTGGGTGACCGCCGTGTGGGAGACCGAGTGTGACCGGCTGATCCGCGAGCGCGGGCTGCCGCGGGCGGAGCTCCTGCCGCCGCGCAGGAAGCGCTGATCAGTCCTCGACGCAGGCCTTCGCCTGCTTCGCGGTCTTCGCGCCCATCATGCAGTTGATGTCCTCCTCCTTGTTGGCGGACAGACACTTGCTCGTGCACGTGTTGAGACCGTTCTCGAGGTTCCTCGTGAACTCGGCGAGCCGCTGCTTGCGCAGCTCGTCGCGCTGCTCGACCGGCGCCGCGGAGATCTCGGCGTCGGCCTTCTCCCAGAAGATGAGCTCGGCGTAGTTGCGGCAGGCCTTCTCGCACTTCTCGGGATCGCCCTTGCAGCCGATGCCGAGGAGGGACGCGACGAAGACGAGGCCGAGAAGCGAGCGCATGCCCTGCCCTACCACGGGTGCGGCCGGGATACGATGCGGCCGTGCGCCACACCGCCGTCGCGGCGATGGTTGTCCTCGCGTTTCTGCGAGGATCGGCGCACGCCCAGACCTACGTCTCCGGCGAGGCGGGCGCCGAGCGCGACGACAACGTCCAGCGCGTCGAGACCGGCCCGGGCCTCGACACGAAGCGGATCTCCGCCAGCGTGCTGCGGTTCGGCGCCCGCATCGACAGCAAGTCCAAGCTGCTCGGCGGGACGTTCGCGTTCAACGTCTCGAACCTGACCCGCCTCGTGTCCGAGGGCGAGGCCTCCGCCGAGAACGTCGCGTCGTTTGCCGGCAACGCGCGCTGGCTGCACCCGCTCGCTGACCGCCCGGTCTACGCCGGCGTCGCGCTCTCCGCGATCGACGCCATCCCGATCACCGACAACATCGGCGCGCGCACGTTCTCGAATCTCGGCGGCGACGGCGTCCTCGCGTTCCGCGGCGGCGACGAGCGCGTGCTGACGATCGGCTTTGGCATCCGAGACTTCCGGTACAAGCCGGACCACGACTTCGACTACTGGGGTCCGGCCGCGAACGTCCGCCTCGATTTGACGCTGTGGCAGCCGCCGAGCAAGACGAAGAGCCTCGAGCTGATCACGACGCTCGGCTTCGAGAACCGCACGTTCGGCAACTCGGTCGCGCTCGTGAACGCGTGCCCGCCGGGCTCGCCCGCCGATCCGAACTGCACGGCTCCGACCGATCTCGAGCGGCGCGACCGCTACCAGCGCCTCGGCACCGAGCTCACGTGGGTCGGCCGTCAGGTCGCCGCGATCGGCTACCAGTTCACGCTGATCGACTCGAACAGCTTCGGTCAGTCGCTCGCGCGCCACCGGGTCACGGCGTCGGCGACGATCGCGCTGCCGGCGAAGCTCTACGGCACGCTGCTCGGCATCCTCCAGATCGACCAGTACCTCGACGGCCTCGTCGTGCGCCGCGACCTCCAGCAGCAGGAGTTCACGAACGTCGAGGACGAGAACCGCTCGTCGCTGCAGGCGCGCCTCGCGCGCAAGCTGTCGAGCGGCTGGTCGATCGAGGCGCGTGCCGCGATCTGGCGCAACCTCGCCGGCAACACGATGGAGCTGTCGTTCCAGCGCGAGCTCGTGTACCTCGGCTTGATCTACGGCCGCTGACGCTCCCGGTGAGCGGTTCTGACACGCGTGAGGACCGCGTACGGTCGCGCGCCGCGCGTTGCCGTACAGCCGCGTGCGGTCCAAGAACCGGATCGGTGATCAAGGACCTCTGGTACAAGAACGCGGTCGTCTACTGCCTCAACGTCGGGACCTACATGGACTCGAATGGTGACGGCATCGGCGACTTCGAGGGCCTGATGCGCCGCCTCGATTACATCGCCGGCCTCGGCGTGAATTGCGTGTGGCTGATGCCGTTCCAGAAGTCACCGTGTCGCGACGACGGCTACGACATCAGCGACTACTACCAGGTCGATTCGCGCTACGGCACGCTCGGCGACTTCGTCGACTTCACGCACGAGGCGAAGCAGCGCGGCATCCGCGTGATGATCGATCTCGTCGTCAACCACACGAGCGATCAGCATCCGTGGTTCCAGGAGGCGCGGCGCGACAAGACGTCGAGGTACCGCGACTACTACCTCTGGGCGGACAAGAAGCCGAAGGACGCCGACAAAGGCATGGTGTTTCCCGGCGTCCAGAAGACGACGTGGACGCGCGATCCGATCGCCGGGAAGTACTACTTCCATCGGTTCTACAAGTTCCAGCCCGACCTCAACACGCAGAACCCCGAGGTCCAGGAGGAGATCCGGAAGATCATGGGCTTCTACCTCCAGCTCGGCGTGTGCGGGTTCCGCATGGATGCGATGCCGTTCGTGATCCAGACGAAGGGCACCGACAAGGCGCACACGGAGCGGTACACGATGCTGCGCGAGTTCCGCGCGTTCCTGCAGTGGCGCGTCGGCGACGCGATCATCCTCGCCGAGGCGAACGTCGAGCCCGACCTCAACATGAACTACTTCGGCGACGACGGCGATCGCCTGCAGATGATGTTCAACTTCTGGGTCAACCAGCGCGTGTTCTACGCGCTCGCGGCCGGCGACGCGCGACCGCTCGCGAAGGCGCTCGAGCAGACACGCAATCGACCGGCGACGGGACAGTGGGCGAACTTCTTGCGCAACCACGACGAGCTCGACCTCGGCCGCCTCTCCGACGACGAGCGGGCGAAGGTCTTCGAGGCGATGGGTCCGGAGAAGTCGATGCAGCTCTACGATCGCGGCATCCGCCGGCGGCTCGCGCCGATGCTCGATGGCGACCGGCGCCGCCTCGAGCTCGCATACAGCCTGCTGTTCACGCTGCCCGGCACGCCCGTGATCCGCTACGGCGACGAGCTCGGGATGGGCGACAACCTGCGGCTCAAGGAGCGCAACTGCTCGCGCACGCCGATGCAGTGGTCGACCGAGCCGAACGCCGGGTTCACGCGCGCCGAGAAGCCGATCGTGCCGGTGATCACCGGCGGGCCGTACGGCTACGAGCAGGTCAACGCCGCGCAGCAGCGCCGCGATCCGGGCTCGCTGCTCAACTGGACCGAGCGCATCATCCGCATGCGCCACGAGGTTCCGGAGATCGGCTGGGGCGAGTTCTCCGTCGTCGAGACCGGCCAGACGCACGTGCTCGCGCTGCGCTACGACTGGCGCAACAACAGCGTGCTCGTGATCCACAACCTCGGCGCCGCGCAGACCGAGATCGAGCTGCGACTCGGCGATCAGGCCGGGCGGACGCTGATCAGCCTGCTCGACGATCACCACAGCCACGCCGACGGGCGCGGCCGGCATCACATCGTGCTCGAGTCGTACGCGTACCGCTGGTATCGCGTCGGCGGTCTCGGCTACCTGCTCGACCGCACGAGCTACTAGCTCCAGCGTCCGGCTGGGTGGATCCGTAGGCGTAGGGGCAAGCGTAAGCGTGAGCGACTACCCGATCATCCTGGTCAACAACGAGACGATTCCGACGAGGCGAGCGTCGCCACCAGCGCCGCGGTTGCCAAATCCGCCTACGCCTACGCTTGCGCCTACGCTTACGGGTCGTTCCAGATCCCTGGCGGCGAGATCAGTGCCTCTGCTTGCTTCGCCGCTTCTGCGGCGCTGCCGAGAGCAGGATGCGGATCGCGGAGATCGCGGCCTCGATGTCGGCGCGCTCGCCGGTGATGACGTCGCGATAGAGAAACGACTCGGTGATGCGAACGACGATGTAGCCGAGCTCGTCGGGCGGCAGCGCCGGCGCGTCGACGTTCTCCTCGATGAGCTTCTCGATCGCGACGGTGCAGCGATGCTGGACCGGGCTGTGCCGGCTCGTCAGGACGCGCAGCGCGAACTCTGGATCCTCGGCGACGAACCGGCGCAGCGGCGGCGCGCCGGCGAGCGAGCGCAGCAGGCGCTCCATGATGTCGATGAGGCGATCGAGGCCCTCGCCCTTCGCTCCGGATGTCGCGCGATCGAGCTCCTTCTGGAACAGCGCGGAGCAAATCTCGCCGTAGAGGTTCTCGCGAGTCCCCACCCAGCGGAACACGGTCGCGCGACCCACTCCGAGCTCGCCGGCGAGCTTGCCGACGTCGAGCCGCTCACCCGCGAGCCACTTGGATCTCGCGAGCTTGAACGCATCGAGTGGCGACACCTTGCGCGGTGCCGGCTCGTCATCGAGCAGCCGGGAGAGCGGGGTCCGACGCATCGAAACCAGCGTCATCGAGCGTGAGTCATTTGTCAATGATGACTCACTAACGCGTCATGTGTCAGGTTCGGTCATTGACCTGATTTCAACGAGCTCTTGACTCGGTTTCAATAAAGGCGCAGAACCGTGCGCGTCGACTCGAGGAGGGGATTCCCGTGCGGCTCATTGCGACTTTCGGACTCGTATTCGCCGTCGGATGTACAACGCTGGATCTCGATCCAGCCCCGCGCGTCATTCATGCGCGGTTTGACCCGGACGCGTCGGTGATTCCGATGCCGACCGACGTGCTGCGCGATGCGGCCGTCGGCCGGCTGAATCTACCGAACGACACCGAGAAGGAACGCGCGAAGCTCAACGCGGCAGAGGTCGAGTTCTACGACTACCTCGAGACTCTCGATGGCTGGTCGAGTCTCATGTCTGCCACCGTCGAGTTCACCGGCGCGATCGACCCGAAGTCGGTCGGCGATGGGACGGTGCAAGTCTGGCACTGGGGAACCATCCCGCAGCGCGTGACCGACGCGCGGATCTCGGTCTCGGCCGACGGCAAGAAGCTGACGATCGATCCGCCGCGCACCGGCTGGGTCCGCGGCGATCGCTACGTCGCGTTCGTCCGCGGCGGCGACAAGGGTGTCGTCGGCCTCGCCGGCGAGAAGGTGGAATGCGACGCCGCGTTCTACTTCCTGCGCCAGCTCGAGGCGCTCGACACGCCGGACCACGAGCACGCGTTCCCCGGCGACGATCACGCCGAGCGCGTCTCGAACGCGTCGCGGCTCGAGGGCATCCGCAAGGACCTCGTGCCCGCATTCGACTACTTCACCGATCACGACATGCCTCGCAGCGAGGTCGCCGCGCTGTGGGCATTCACGGTGACGACGCGCACCGAGCTCGCGATGGATCAGCCGTCGCAACGCATCCCGCTGCCGATCGACCTGATGCTCGATCCCGTCAGCAAGCACGTCGACGCACCCGCGGCGCCGTGGGACAGCGCGGTCGAGAGCGAGGCAAAGGGCCGGCTCTCGCAGTTCGACGGCTTCGCGCTGTCGGGCAGCCAGCTGTTCGAGTTCACCGGGCCGATGAACCCCGCGACGCTGACCGAGAACACGATCAAGCTCTACCAGATCAACGGTGGCACGCCCGAGCTCGTGCCGGCGACCGTCGAGCTCCTGAAGGACAAGCGGAGCCTCGTCGTGACGCCGAAGTCGGGCCGCTTGCCCGAGCAGACGCGGTTCGCGCTCGTGCTCGACAAGTCGATCCAGGACGCCGCGGGCCTGACCCCGACGCTCATGCCGATCGGCCACTTCCTGCGCGCGCAGACGCCGCTGCTCGTCGACGGCAAGAGCCAGATCCGCGCGGTCGACGACCACGACGCGTTGAAGGTCGAGACCTCGCGCGGCGAGCTCGTCAACGCGCTCGATAGCCTCGGCCGCGACAAGGTGCTCGCGGCCTGGCCGTTCACGACGATGACGATGCACCAGCCGCTCGTCGAGCTGCGCAAGACCGCGGCGACGCTCGGCATCGACCCGGATCCGGCCAGCACGACGAAGCTGACGCCGACGCAGGCGTTCGGCGACTTCCTGATCGGCATCGGCTCGACGCTGTACGTCAGCTCGGTCTACTACGGCACGATCAAGTCGCCGGTGTTCCTCGACAAGAAGACCCGCGCGTGGCGCGGCGATGGCGGCCACGAGGATCAGGACATCAAGTTCACGCTGACGATGCCGAAATCGGGCACCGGTCCCGTGCCCGTCGTCATCTTCGGCCATGGCCTCATCACCGAGCGCCGGTTCGTGCTCGCGATCGGTGACGCGCTCGCGGCGAAGGGCTACGCCGCGATCTCGATCGACTTCCCGTACCACGGCGAGCGCACCTACTGCGCCAAGGGTGGCCCGATCTCGGTCGTCGATCCGACCGACGGCAGCTTGACGTCGCTAGAGCCATGCCAGGCGGGCACGACGTGCAACGACGAGGGCAAGTGCGTCGACGCGCAGGGTAACGGCAACGCGCTCGCGACCTTCGGCGTCCTGTCGATGCCGGTCGCGTCGGGCGCGATGTTCCTCGAGATCGAGCACATCGCGAACACGAAGGATCACTTCCAGCAGGCGCTGATCGATCTCGGCGCGCTCGATCGCTCGCTCCGCCTCGGCAACTGGCAGAGCGTGATCGGCCGCCCGGTCGACACGTCGAGGATCTACTACGCCGGCCAGTCGCTCGGCGGGATCATGGGCGCGATCTTCCTCGGCACCGACCCCGACATCAAGCGCGCGGTCCTCAACGTGCCCGGCGCGAACCTCGTCCCCATGTTCGACGACTCGCAGTTCTTCTCGCCGCAGCTCGACGCGTTCTTCACGCGCCAGCACACCGATCGCGAGAGCTTCGAGGGCCGCCGGTTCTTCACCGTCGCGAAGTGGTTCATGGACGCCGTCGATCCGCAGCACATCGGCGCCGCGATCATGTCGAGTAATCGTGCCGTCCTCCTCCAGATGGCGACGCTCGACATGATCATCCCGAACGACAACACGAAGATCCTCGAGTCGGTCACCCACGCGCCGCGTCGCGACTACATCGCCGAGCACGCGTTCCTGACGATCCCGATCGAGCCCGAGTTCCTGCGCGGATCGCGCGAGCTCGCCAGCTTCTTGTCCGGGGAGCTGCAGCCATGAAGACGCTCACCACGATCCTCTTCACGCTCGCGTGCAGCATCACCGCGGCGCACGCCGGCGGCACCGCCGTCGGCCAGCAGAACGCGGTGTCCGCGGGCACCGGTGGCGCATGCGCCGGC
>JAEWJO010000196.1 GCA_023386455.1 Pseudomonadota bacterium
GAACATGTCGGAAGCGGGCGGCGCGACGAGCGCACGCCTCACGAGCGAGACGTCGGCGCGCTCCTGCTCGAGATGCGCGCGGCACGCGGCGCACTCGGTGAGGTGCGCCTCGAGCTCGTGGCGCTCCTCGTCGGCGAGCTCGTCATCGAGATACGCCATCGAAAGAGTGTCGATGCTCTTACACAGACTCATTGCGAACCCTCGCGCGCCTTCTTGGCGCGGTACTTCTCGAGATCGATCGTTGACGTCTTGCCCTCAGCTGCCTTTGCAGCGGCAGCCTTCGCATCATCAGACTTCTTCACGTAGCCTTCTGCAACTGCAAACTCGCGCAGCGCGGCGGCCAGGAGCTTGCGCCCTCGGAACAGACGGCTCATCACGGTGCCGACGGGACACTCCATGATCTCGGCGATCTCCTTGTAGGAGAGGCCTTGCATGTCGCAGAGGATCACGGCGGTCCGGAAGTCGTCGGGGAGCGAGTCGAGCGCGCGCTGCACGTCGTCCGACACGCTCGACTGCAGCATCGCCTTCTCGGGCGACACCTTGTCGTTCGCATCGGAATGGACGAGCACGCCGTCGGTCGCGTCCTGTTCGGCGGTCGCGGCATCGAGCACCTCGCGCGAACGCTTGCGGCGCTGATACTCGTTGATGAACGTGTTCGTGACGATCCGGAGCAGCCACGCCTTGCAGTTGGAGTCCTGCTGGAACGAGTCCCAGAACCGGAACGCGCGCAGCAGCGAGTCCTGGACCAGGTCCTCGGCGTCGCGCGGGTTGCGGGTCAGGCGGTAGGCCGCGCCGTACATCGCATCGAGGTGGACGAGCGCTTGGCGCTCGAACTCGTTGCGCTTTTGCTTCACGGCCAGCATTCGAACTGTCTACCTGCCGGACCGCCCGCCTTCTTCCCGAAACGCTACGTTACGTAGCGGGCGCCATAACTTTTCGAGATCCCGCGAGTTTTTCGGACGGGATCGCGGCGATCAGGCGCGGAATGCCGTATGCGCGACGCCGAGGGCCTCGGCGACCGCCGCGTGCGGGACGCCACCCTTGTACGTGTTGATGCCCGTGACGAGGTGGGGCACCGCGGCGACCGCCTTCTCGAGGCCGTTGTCGGCGAGCGTGACGACGTACTTGATCGTCGCGTTCGTCAGCGCATAGGTCGACGTGCGGGGCACGGCGCCCGGCATGTTCGCGACCATGTACGCGGTGACGCCGTGGAGGTCGTACGTCGGGTTGTCGTGGTACGTCGGGCGCGCGCCTTCGACGCAACCGCCCTGATCGATCGACACGTCGACGATCACCGAGCCCGGCTCCATCTGCTTGATCATCTTCTCGGTGACGAGGCGAGGCGCCCGTGCACCGGGGAGCAGAACGGCGCCGACGACGAGGTCGCTCTCCTGGACCGCGCGCTCGATGCTGAGCGGATCCGAGTACTGCGTCGAGATGCGGCCGCCGTAGATATCGTCGAGGTAGGCGAGCGTCTTGAGGTTGACGTCGAGCACGGTGACGTTCGCGCCGAGGCCGACCGCCATCTTGACCGCGTTCTGACCGACGACGCCGCCACCGATCACGGTGACGCGGCCGCGCTTGACGCCCGGCACGCCGCCGAGCAGCACGCCCTTGCCGCCGCGCTCGCGCTCGAGGTACGTCGCGCCCGCCTGGACCGACATGCGGCCGGCGACGGCGCTCATCGGCGTCAGCAGCGGGAGGTCGCCCGGCGTCGGCTCGATCGTCTCGTACGCGACGCCGTTGACGCCGCGCGAGAGCAGCTCCTTGCCGAGCTCGTGCGCCGCGGCGAGGTGGAGGTACGTGAAGAGCAGGAGGTCCTTGCGCATGAGCGCGAACTCGGGCGCGATCGGCTCCTTGACCTTCACGACCATGTCGCATCCCCAGATCTCTTCGCGGGTCGCGACGATCGTCGCGCCCGCCTTCACGTAAGCGTCGTCCGGGATCGACGAGCCGACGCCCGCGTTTTGCTCGACGAACACGTCGTGTCCGCGGGCGACGAGCGTCGCGACTCCAGACGGAGTCATGCCGACGCGAAATTCTTGGGTCTTGATCTCTTTGGGAACGCCGATGCGCATGGTTGGTTGGGCGCAGCATCCTCTTGCCCCCGGAAAAGTTCAATCCAGCGACCGACGAGAATCGGCGTGACGCGATGCGCTAGTTGTTCGTGTACAGGAACGCGTCGTCGCCGAACGTCGTGATCACGAGCAAGATCGTGTCGCCCTTCGTCGCGGCATCCGTCATTGCCCACGCCTGATCCAAGATCGCGGTCGACTGGTCGTCGTACGACAGGTAAGCCAGGATCTGCTTCGTCCAGCGATCCGATTCCGAAACGTTCATCGTGGATGCCTTGACGTCGCCGAGCTTGCGCGTCAGCAGCGTCGTCGCGGCCGACAGCGTGTACGGCGTGCCGAGTGGATAGCCGAACGCACGCGTGACCGACACGCCGATCTTGTGCATGTCGATCTCGACCTCGAGGTCCGTGATCTTGCCGGTCGTGGCGTACGTGATCTCGGTCTCGGTGTGCAGCAGCGGCGCGAGCTCGCAGCGGGCGAGCTCCTCGTACGCGAATGCCTCGGACATGCCAGAGCTGCCGCCGGCGTTCGGCGTCGCCATCATGCGCGCGCCGCCGGGCGTCAGCAGGCCGCGATCCGCCGGATCGTTGTAGCGGCGCTGGAACGTCATCGTGACGTGCACGGTGCTCGGGTCCGCGCCCGTCAGCTCCGGATCGTTCAACACCCCGCACATGCCGGCGAGGTCGCCGAACCCGGCGAGCGGTACGCCCGAGGGCGGCGCGTCGAGCTCGGCACCATCGGCCGACGCCGCAGCGTCCGGTGTCGCGGGATCCGCGGGCGATCCACATGCGACGACGCCAAGGAGTGCGGAGGAGAGCAGGGCTCGCACGGCTGGCCGACGATACGGCAGAGCCCGCGCGAGCGGAACTGGCGACCGGAGTTGCCGGCGCTGGACCGACCCTTCACTGGACGGGAATCGTGATCGTACCGACATCGACGAGGTCGTCGTCCAGCGTCGCCGAGACCGGGCTGCTCGCCCACTTGCGCGTGCCCGACACGTCGAACAGCTCGACGCGCACCGCGTAGGTGCCGTACGGCATGTCGGCGGTGAGGCCCTGCATCGCGGTGCAGTCGAAGCGATCCGTGTAGGTTCCGTCGCCGCCGAACGACACCACGTCGACATAGTAGATGCCGAGGTCCGAGCACTTGTACGCGGGCGAGAACCGCCACGCGACCTCGAGCGCGCCGACCACGCGGTGGCAGACGTTGCGGCACGACGGCGCATCGAGCCACGGCTCGGCCGCGTCGCTGCAGGTCGCGACCTGCATCTCGTCGAGGCAGTCCGCCGCGACCCTCGGCGAGTACGCGTAGACCCCGTCGTCGCACGCATCGACGATGTCCTCGCACTTCGATTCGAGCGAGCGCTCGCACTCGGGGATCGTCGGCGGCAGCTTCTTCGCGAGCCGCTCGGACTCGGTCAGGCACGCGTACATCGTCGAGCACCCGGTCTGCGCGGTCGCGCGGCAGAACGCGGACACGTTCGTCGTGTCGACCTTCGAACCCAGCGAGCCGCCGTCGTCGTCGGCGCAGCCGGCCGTCAGGGATGCGAGACCCAGGGTGAGCGCGAGGCAAGGAGCAGAGAAAGGAGCAGAGAAAGCAGCAGAGAAAGGAGCAGGGAGAAGACGGCGAGAAACGAGGCGCGACAGGGTGTTCATGCCTCCCTAACCCGGCGCCTTCGATAAGTCGCACGGAATCGACCAGCCTCGTGATATGAGCCGCGCGTGGCGACGGATGCAGTCGAGCGGATCCTCCAGATCGGGCGGGCGGCACACCCGGAGGTGACCACCACCGCGCAGGTGCTCGCGCCGCTCGTGCTCGCGCGCGTCGCCGACGAGGAGCACCCCGATCACCTCGCCGCCGACGAGATCTATCTCGCGTGCGCGTGTGCCGCGTCCGACGCCCACGCGATCGCCGCGTTCGAGCGCCGCTACTTCGGCGCGATTCCGGCCGCCCTGTCGCGCCTCTCGCTCGGTCGCGACGAGATCGCCGAGATCGAGCAGATCCTGCGCGTCCGCCTGTTCGTCGCCGAGGGCGGCGACCTGCCGCGCGTCGTCGCGTACGCGGGGCAGGGCCAGCTCGGCGGCCTCCTGCGCGTCGCCGCGATCCGCGCCGGCCTCAATCTCCTCCGCGAGCGTGGCCGGCTCGACCACGAGGCGAGCGACGGGCTCGAGGACATCCCGGTCGCCGCCGACGATCCGGCGCTCGCTCGCCTCAAGGCGCAGCATCGCGCCGCGTTCAAGGCCGCGTTCGAGCAGGCCATCGCCGCGCTCGAGCCGCGCGAGCGCAGCGTCCTGAACCTCGCGCTCGTGAAGGAGCTCGGCATCGACAAGATCGGCGCGATCTATGGCGTTCATCGCGCGACCGCCGCGCGCTGGATCGCGAACGCGCGGCAGAGCCTCGTGCGCGGCGTGCATGCGATCCTCGGCCAGACGATCGGTGCGCGCGGGAGCGATCTCGAGAACCTGCTCCCGCTGGTCGAGAGCCAGCTCGAGCTGTCGCTCGAGCGCCTGCTGCGGGATGGGGGGCAGACATGACTTGTATGACCCCTATCGGCAGCGGTTGCTAGAGCACTGGTTCGACACGCAGTCGCTCGAGAACCAGCACGCATCACCGGCGTAGCCGCCGCCCATGCACACGTTGGCGCCGGACGCGGAGTCGCGCCGGCACGACTGGCCGTCGGCGCAGTCGCTCGAGAACGTGCAGCTCGGCTCGCTCACGTACACCGCGCCGCGCGCACCGCCGCCACCGCCCATGCCGTTGACGACGATCGGCGCGTGCGACATGCCCTGCTCGTAGCCCGTCTGGTAGCTCTGCCGGATCTGCGCGCGCCATGCGGGCATGCACGAGGTATCGACCCACGTCGTGTCGAGCCGCCGCCGCTCGAGGCCGCTGTTGTAGCCGGACTCGTACGCGTAGTTGGCGTCCTGGCACATTCGCGCGACGTGCTGCTGGTTCATCTGCTGGTAGTGGCCCATCGGAACGCACGAGGCGGCGAGGGCGATCGAGAGCGAGGCGACGAGAATCGATGCGAAGCGGGTCATGCCCGCTAAACCCGCGAGCCGGCCGATGTCGCACGAAATCGCCCAAAAAAAACGGGCCCGATGGGCCCGTCGACGGTCTCGCTCGGCGAGGAGCTAGCCCTCGGCCGCGGCCTCGTCGTCCTTGCCGTGGCACTTCTTGTACTTCTTGCCCGAGCCGCACGGACACGGATCGTTGCGACCGACCTTGGGCCGCTCGCGCTTGATCGGTGCGGTCG
Source organism: Pseudomonadota bacterium (assembly GCA_023386455.1). Taxonomy (GTDB): domain Bacteria; phylum Myxococcota_A; class Polyangia; order Haliangiales; family Haliangiaceae; genus JABFXX01. Next base: position 5,332 of record JAEWJO010000196.1, read on the forward strand.
TCGCGCCGTCGCCCGCCGTGCGAGCCTTGCCGCGGCCGCCCTTGCCACGCGCGGCCTGCTCCTGCTCCTTCACCTCGGCATCGACGTCCTCGTCGTTCTTGTCGGCGACGCCGCGCTCGATCATCTGCCGCTCCTTCTCCTTCTGGAGCTGCGGCACGGCCTGTTCCTGGCGCTGGATCTGAACGTGGAAGATCTTCTTGATCACGTTCTCCTGGATGCGGTCCATCATCTCGGAGAACATGCTGAAGCCGGCCTTCTTGTATTCCTTCTTCGGATCCTTCTGGCCGTAGCCCTGGAGGCCGATGCCTTCACGGAGCGCATCCATCGTCTTCAGGTGCTCGATCCACTGCTGATCGATCTCCTCGAGATAGAAGTGACGCGTGAAGTACATGAGCCAGGCGCGGGTCAGGTCCTTCTCGCGCTCGCCGAGCCGTGACTCGATCTCCGGCCACGCCTGTGCGGCCGCCTCGTCCGGCGTGCCGTGGGCGAGCTCGAAGTCGATGTCGAACGCCTCCTGCAGCGCCGAGTCGAGCTGATCCCAGTCCCACTCGTCCTCGCTCTGCTCGGCGTTCAGGACCTTCTCGATCACCGACGCCATCTGCGTGTGCGAGAGATCGTAGAGGCGCTCGCGCTGCTGGATCAGCGAGCCGGCAACCTCGGTCGCGCAGTACTCGAGCAGCGTCTTGTCGTCGTTGTCGTAGCGCTTCTCGAGGTCGAGCAGCGTGCCGAACTGGCGCCAGATCTCGGCGCGCAGCACGCGCCAGCCCGGACGCTCGTCCGACGTCATGATCGGTCGGCCGTCGTTCTGCTTGTCAGACAGCCAGCCCTCGAGCCACTTCGTCTCGTCTTCCGTCATCGAGCCGGCGCCCGAGCGGTTACGCAGGTCGCGCTCGCGGACCTTCGCCTTGACGACGTAGATCATGTCGGCGAGCTGCTTCTCGACGTCGGGACGGATGCTCTCCTGCGTCCAGTCGCCGCTCTCCTTCACGGGCTCGGGCTGCGGGATCCCCTTCTCGCGATCCTCGTCGCTCAGCTCGGGGTGATAGCGACCCTCGAGGATCTGCCGGCGCAGCGCGTAGATCGTCTTGCGCTGCTGGTTCATGACGTCGTCGTACTCGAGGACGTTCTTGCGCTGATCGAAGTTACGACCCTCGACCTTCTTCTGCGCGTTCTCGATCGAGCGCGTCACCATCGGCGACTCGATCGGCACGTCTTCCTCGAGACCGAGCCGCTCCATGAGGCCGGTCATCTTGTCGAGGCCGAAGATGCGGAGCAGGTCGTCCTGCAGCGACAGGTAGAACCGCGAGCTGCCCGGATCGCCCTGGCGACCGGCGCGACCGCGCAGCTGGTTGTCGATGCGGCGAGACTCGTGGCGCTCGGTGCCGATGATCTTGAGGCCGCCGGCGGCGAGCACTTCCTCGCGCTCGGCGTCGCACTGCGCCTTGAACTTCTCGGTCAGCTCCTTGAGGCGCGCTTCCTCGTCGAAGTCGGGAACGCTCGACCCGCGGTACGGGTCGCCGTCGGCCTCACCGCCCTCGCCACCCTCGGCGGCCTTCGCCCCGCTGGCCTCCTCGGCGAGCTTCGTCTTCTCCTCGAGGAGCGCATCCTTCGCCATCGCCTCGGCGTTGCCGCCGAGGATGATGTCGGTACCGCGACCGGCCATGTTCGTCGCGATCGTGATCGCGCTCTTGCGGCCGGCCTGCGCGACGATCGACGCCTCGCGCTGGTGCTGCTTCGCGTTCAGCACGTTGAACGGCAGGCCCTTGGACTTGAGGATGTTCGCGACGACCTCGGACTTCTCGACGGAGACCGTACCGACGAGCACCGGCTGGCCGCGGCGATAGCAGTCCTCGATGTCCTGAGCGACCGCCTTGAACTTGCCGACCTCGTTCTTGTAGACGAGATCCGGCGCGTCCTTGCGTGCGATCGGCTTGTTCGTCGGGATGACCGTGACGTCGAGCTTGTAGATCTGGTGGAACTCCGACGCCTCGGTGTCGGCCGTACCGGTCATGCCGGACAGCTTCTTGTACATGCGGAAGTAGTTCTGGAACGTCACGGTCGCGAGGGTCTGGTTCTCCTCCTCGACCTCGACGCCTTCCTTCGCCTCGATCGCCTGGTGCAGGCCATCGCTCCAGCGGCGGCCCGGCATCGTACGGCCGGTGTGCTCGTCGACGATGACGACCTTGCCCTCCTGGACGAGGTAGTTGACGTTGCGCTTGTACAGCGTGTGCGCGCGGAGCGCCTGGCTGACGTGGTGGACGAGCTGGATGTTCGACGCCTCGAACAGGTTGTCGACGCCGAGCAGCTTCTCCATCTTCTCGACGCCGTCGTCGGTCAGCATCGCCGAGTGCGCCTTCTCGTCGACGGTGTAGTCGACCTCGCGGTTCAGGCGCGGGATCAAACGGTCGACCTTCATGTAGAGGTCGCCCGACGCCTCGGCCGAGCCGGAGATGATGAGCGGCGTGCGCGCCTCGTCGATGAGGATCGAGTCGACCTCGTCGACGACCGCGTAGTTGAGCCCGCGCTGGACCATGCGGTCCGGCGAGGTCTTCATGTTGTCGCGGAGGTAGTCGAAGCCGAACTCGTTGTTCTGGCCGTACGTGATGTCGGCGTTGTAGTTGCGCTGGCGCTCGAAGTCGTCGAGGCCGTGGACGATCACGCCCGTGCGCAGGCCGAGGAAGCCATGGATGCGACCCATCCACTCGGCATCGCGCTTGGCGAGGTAGTCGTTGACGGTGACGACGTGGACGCCCTTGCCGGTCAGCGCGTTCAGGTACGTCGGCAGCGTCGCGACGAGCGTCTTGCCTTCACCGGTGCGCATCTCGGCGATCCGGCCGGAGTGCAGCACCATGCCGCCGATCATCTGGACGTCGTAGTGGCGCATGCCGGTCGTGCGGACCGAGGCCTCGCGGACGACCGCGAACGCGTCGCACAGGATGTCGTCGAGCGACGCGCCGTTGTCGAGCTTCTGCTTGAGCTCGCCCGTCATCGCCTTCAGCTCGGCGTCCGACTTGGCCTTGTAGGTCGGCTCGATCTGGTTGATCCGATCGACGTTGGGCTGGAGCTTTGTCAGCTCGCGTTGATTCCTACTACCGAAAATCTTCTGGAGCAGTCCCATGGGCCGAGGGGCTTCTTACCACCATCTGGCCCCCTAGGCCGGGCGAAAGCTGCGTAGGAATGACCACAGGTCATTTCGGTAGTCGAACCTCGTCAAACAGGTAGCTACGCGACGGTGGTCCTCGTCGATGATCTCGGCGGGCAGGGTCGTGAACGACGCGACCGGCCGGAGCCACGAGATGTCCTTCTGACCGACCAGCTCGTAGCGCTGGCCGTCGTCGGCCAGAAACGACAGCTCGTAGCGGATGATCCGCTGGCCGAGCGGCCGGATCGTGATCGTGCCCTCGGCGTCGACGCCGTCGGCCTTCGGAGGACAGTAGACGAGCCCGCGGACGTTCGCCTTGCCGGTCGCGAAGTGCTCGCGCGTCGACGGTGCATGCGCCCTGATCTCGAACCGGAACGGATGCGTCTTCCCCGGTTCGGCGTCCCACTCCACGGTCCCTGACATCGTCTCGGCGAACTCGAAGCCCATGCGCAGAGCCTAGCCCGAAAAATGCGAAGCGGGCCGAGAGGCCCGCCACGCTGCACGTTACCGAAGAGTGTTCCTGGTCAGTTCTGGAGCATCAGCTGCGAGGCGTCGAGCATGTAGCCATCGATCGAGCGGACCATGATGCCGCGCGTCGCCAGGCGCGTGCGGCAGCTCGCGAAGACGAACGACGTGCAGGTGCAGTTCGTGTCGCCGTCGCTGCAGGCCGTGCCGTCCGTGTTGGTGCAGTTGAGGCCGCTGTACACCGCCGAGCAGTCCGTGCGGCCGAGGCAGTTCTGCGAGTCATTGATGTGGCCGCACTCCGGCGCGATGTCGCACGAGGCGTAGTCGGTGCACTCGCCCGTCCAGCAACCGTCGATCAGCTTCGGAACCTGGCCGAGCGGGCACGTCGGCTGCGCCGCGCTGCAGGTCGGGATGCCCGCGCAGCTACCGGCCGGGTCCTGACCCGGGAGGCAGGTGTTGCGGGTCTCGTCGCACCAGCCGAAGCCGCCGGCAACCGCGGTCTCGTCGTCGGTGCAGGTACAGGTCTCGGTGCACTGGTTGGTCGCCGGCGAGCAGTACTCGCCCTGGGCGCACTCGCTGTCCCAGTCGCAGGTCGCCGGGCCGGTGTCCGGCTCGCACGAGGAGCGGTCCTCGTTGCACGTGTAGCCCTCGCCGCAGTCGCTGTCCTGCGTGCAGAAGCCGGCCTCTTCACAGGTGCCGTCCGCGCCGCAGTAGCAGCCCGCGGCGCAGTCCGCGTTGTCGTTGCACTCGAAGCTACCGGGAGGATTGGGGTCGGTGCTCGTACCGGCGGGGCAGGAGGGGCCGCGCCAGAAGCAGTCGTTGCCCTCGCACTCGTAGTAGCCGTCTTCTCCGCAGTAGTTCCAGGAGCCGTCGTTATCGGAGCCGCCGAAGTACAGCGAACATCCGGCGAGCAGGCTGGTCATCGCGGAGACCAGCAGAGCGACTGAGTGCTTCATCATGGGGGATCGTTCCTCTCTCAGGTGGGCGTGCGGTGGCACTTCGCAAAGCAGCCCTCGTGCCACTGCGGCAACGAGATCGAACTGCTCGATAATCCACTAACGTCGAGACACGTAGCCGCGGTCTGTTGGGAATTGCCGCCGAGTCTCTGACAAAAATGCCCGAAAAATCGCCACCACCGGGAACAAGACTCTCGGCACCACGATCCGGTTTACAGGGTGGGCCGATGTACACCCCGCGATCGGGAGCCGCAGCCGAGGTCCGAGGTGTGAACGGCGAGCTACACCTTGTGTGGCGTTGAGATACGGCAAGGGCCGGTATTTCAGAGGGATCGGCGACTGGCGCGGATGCTCCATCCGTCACGAAAATCGTCCCGCGCGGCGCGAATCCGGCGATGAAATCACCCCGGATCGGCCACCCCGGGAGCAGCCGGTCGACCGTCAGGACGGATCTTCGACCGCGTGGATGGTCTCGCGCAGGCCGAAGCGGGCGCGGAACCCGAGCTCGGCCGCGGCACGCCGGCCATCGACCATGCAGACGTAGCGGATGAAATCGAGCTCCGCGACCGGGAAGCTCGAGATCCCGAGCTTGAACGCCATGCCCAGGACGGCCCCGGCGACCGGGTGCGGGATCGACCGCGGCACGCGGCCGAGCTCCCGCAGGATCGCGGACAGCGGGACCTCGCCCGGACCGCAGATGTTGTAGATGCCGCGGCGGCCGGGAGTGAGCGCGACCGCGATCGCCTCGGCGACATCCTCGACATGGACGAGCTGCACCATCGGATCGAAGCCGAGGAGCGTCGGCGGCCGATCGATCCGTAAGTAGTTCGACGGTGCGTTGTGGACCGCGCCGACGATGTGGACCGGCCGCAGGATCACGGTCTCGGTCTGCTGCGCGCGCCACAAGAACGTCGACACGAGGTGATCGATCTCCACGAGATCGCGCATCTGCGGGAAGCGCTGCGCGGCGAGCAGCGGCGCCTCCTCCGTGAGGAACTGCGGATTATCGGGGCGCGGTCCGTAGACGTTCGCGCTCGAGAGCAGCACGACCTTGGGCACCGAGTACGCCTGGCAGTACTCGAGCAGCTTCGTCGTGCCCGTGATGTTCCACGAGTAGAGCTCCGCAGGTCGCGCCCTGGGATCGTGCATCACACCGAGGTGCACGAGTGCATCGACATCGCCGGCACGGAAGATCTCACGCGCCTTCTTGCTGCGTAGATCCACCTGGTAGTGCTCGATGTCCTTGGGGCGGCCGTGCATCGGCCGGCGATCGAGGCCGACGATCTTCCAGCCGGCCTCGTGATGGAGCCGGCGCGCCACGATGTGACCGAACCGACCACTGATGCCGGTGATCACGACCTTTCGAACGCGCTCACCAGAAGACATGTTCGCGCGCCCGCAGACCCTGATGGATCATTCCCTGGATCCGGTTCTTCACCTGCTTCACCTTGTCGTCGAGCTGGTCGTCGTCGTCGTCGGGATCGCCCGTGAACTTCATCGGTTCGCCGAAGTAGAGCCGGTACTTCACCGGGAGCGGCAAGGGCGCGACGAACGGCGGATACGGCACGACCGGGAACGACGGCGTGCCCAGGAGCTTCGCGAGCGGCCGTACGTTGAGTGCCGGTGCCTGCTCCTCGGCGCCGATCACGGCGACCGGAACGATCGGCGCGCCGGTCTCGAGCGCGAGCCGCATGAATCCCTTGCCGAACTCGGCGAGCTGATAGCGCTTCGAGAACGGCTTGGAGATGCCGCGCGCGCCCTCCGGAAACACGAGCACGGCCTCCTCGGCTGCGAGCAGGCGCCGGCAGTTCTCGGGCGTGCCCGTGATCTGCCCCCAGCGGGAGAACAGGTACGACGCAAACGGTACGGTCGGGACGAAGAACTCGACCATCGCGCGGACGAGTCGCGGCTGCGGCGGCTCGAGGAAGCACGCGCTCCCGATCACGAGCCCGTCGAACGGGAGCTGACCCGAGTGATTCGCGACGAGGATCATCCGTCCGCTCGCCGGGACGTTCTCGATCCCGAACGACTCCGCGCGGAAATAATGTCTATACAGCCAGCGCCCGATCGTGGCGGCGGTGCGTACGGACTCCCGCGACAGCCCGAACGGATCGAATCCGAACTCGTTGCCGTGGACGACGAGCGCCTGCGTGCGTCCCGCGATGTCGTCGTCGGGGACGCTCTTGCGAAGTTGCTTGAGGCGGTCGAAGAGGCCCACGGGTTGGAGGATGCGATACCATGGCCGCGATGAGCGAGAGCTTCGTGGACCTCAGTTATCGCGGTCTCGCACTCGGTAAGCGCATCAAGCTGACGCAGGTTCGACCGACCAGCGGGTATCTCGAGATGCCGGCGCCGATGCCGGTCGGCACCGCGATCGGGATCGCGACCGACGACGGCGTGCTGCTCGAGGCGCAGGTCGCCGAGATCCACGAGCAGGTCGGCGGGAGCGAGCGACCGCCCGGCATGACCGTGCGGCCCCGGCTCGACGCAGACGCGCAGAAGACATGGTGGACCGCGCGCGTCTCGCTGCCCGAGGCTCCCGCGAAGCCGGATCCGGCCGAGGCGCCGACCAAGGTGACGCTCGTGTCGCGCCGGATCGACGCCGCGGTGCCCGAGCTCGTCGACGATGGCAACAACACCTCGGTGATGGATGCGGTCGATCCGGACACCCAGATCGCGGAGGTGCCGGTCGTCGTCCCGCGCACGACGAACCCGGGCATGGCGGTCGTCACCGAGTCGCCGACGCAGATCATCGATGACGGCAAGCGCACGATGATGATGGACGCGGTCGATCTCGCGGCGCTCGGGCTCGATCCGTCGGCCTCGAGCGGCGGGATGCCCGCGGTGGTCGAGGTCGAGGAAGAGACGAGCGGCGTGGTCGAGGGCGACAAGCCCGACGGCGGGAAGAAAAAGAAGAAGAAGAAGCGTTGATGTCGATCTCGACGTGACCGGGAACCTGAACGCCACCATGAATGCCGGGCTGATCGACCACCGTCTCGGGGACCGGCGCCCGTATCGTCGGCGGGCGGGTGGCGGGGAGGGCTCGTGACGCCGATCCGGCCGCCGCGCATTGCCAGGGGCGAGACGCTCGGCGTCATTGCGCCCGCAGGGCCGAACCACACCGACAAGCTCCAGCGCGGCCTCGCACAGCTCGGCGACACGTTTCGCGTACGCGTCGCGCCATCGATCCTCGCGCCGCGGCCTGAGGGCCTCGCGAGCTACCTCGCCGCCGACGACGACACGCGGACGGCCGAGCTCGAGGCGATGCTCCGCGATCGCGACGTCCGTGCGATCATGCTCGCGCGCGGCGGCTACGGCCTCATGCGGATCCTGCCGCGGCTCGATCCCGAGCTCCTGCGTCGCGATCCGAAACCGATCATCGGCTTCTCCGACGCGACGGCGCTCCTGTCGTGGGCGTACGCCGCCGGCGTGCGCGGCGTGCACGGACCGATGGTCGTGCAGCTCGGCGTCCTCGAGCCGCGCGAGATCGCGTACCTGATCGAGATGATCAGCGACGCGCGCGTGCCCGGCGTGCGGCCGTGGCAGCTCGCGGCGCACGGCAAGGGTCGCTATCGCGGACCGCTGATCGCCGGCAACCTGACGATGTACTCGCTGCTCGCGGGCACACCGTGGGAGCTGCCGGTACGCGGCGCGCTCGCGATCATCGAAGAGGTCGGCGAGAAGCCGTACGAGATCGATCGCTACCTCACGCAGCTCGCGCTGACCGGCGATCTCGCGCAGCTCGCCGCGGTGATCGTCGGCGACCTCACGCGCTGTGCCGATCCGGCTCCGCCGGCAGGCTCGCCGGATGCGCCCGATGCAGCGCTGCAGGTCGTGCTCGAGCGGCTGAACGTCGCGGGCACGGCGGTCGCGGTCGGTGCGCCGATCGGCCATGGCACGCGCAACGAGGCGGTGCCGTTCGGTGCGGACGCGATCCTCGATCTCGATGCAGGCACGCTCGAGATCACCGAGCCCGCGGTCGATTAGTGGAGCATCGGCTCTTCGTCCGGACCGAGCTCGATCCGGCCGTAGCGCTCTTCGTAGCGCTCGACGTTCTTCTGGAGTGCAAGCAGCAGCCGCTTCGTGTGACGCGGTGACGAGATGACACGCGTGCGGACCTTCGCGCGACCGTTGCTCGGCTGGATGAACGCGAAGTCGAGGACGAACTCGTTCTCGGTATGGTTCAAGAGGACCAGGTTCGAGTAGACGCCGAGGGCGACGTCATCGTCGATCTGGACCTGGAGCTTGGGCGGCGGAGGAGGGTCGTCCGACATGCCGGCGACACTAGCGCTCTACTCCGATCGAGTCGTGGTTGAACCGCGATCAAGACCGCGACACCTGCGACGATTCCGCGACGATCCGGCGAAGCGTTTTCATCCAGGTGGCCACCACACTGGCCAGCCTGAGAACAAGGGGTGACAGGAATGGTTGCCGTCTGGGCACAGGTGCCCCTCTAACCGCGCGTTTCCCCGTCTGCGAGATCCCGATTTTTCGTGGCATCGAATGTGCTCAAGGATTCATGCAACCAGACGCCTCCTCGGACGTTCCAAGGAATAGCCAAGGCGACGGTCTCGGTACTGAAAACAAAACGAATCCCACGCGCGACGGAGTAACGAACGTTTCGACTCGGTGGATGACTGGTGGTTCCCTCCCCCCTCATCCCGCTGGTCTCCCCCACCACCTGAGGCAACAAGTAGCGACTTCGATCTGCGCCCAGGCCCTGCAATCCCCCTTGCAGGGCCTTTATTTTTCCGGAATTGCTATCGGCGGATGCGCGCACTCGGACTCGACGTCGGCAGCAAGACCATCGGTGTCGCCAAAACTGACGAGGCGGGTATCGCCGCGCACCCGGTCGGCGTGATCGCTCGGAAGGGAACCGACACCGACGTGTCGACGATCCAGACACTCGTCGCGGAGAGCGACATCACCGATGTCGTCATCGGAATGCCGTTCGAGCTGTCTGGCAAGGTCGGGCACCGCGCGCGACGTGTGCTCGAGCTCATCACTGCGCTGAAACGCGCGTTGCCCTCCGGACTGGAATTTCACGAGCAGGACGAGCGTTTCACGACCGCGGAGGCCCAGCGCGTGCTGATCGATGCCGATGTGTCACGCGCCCGGCGCAAGGTCGTGATCGATCAGCAAGCCGCCGTGCTCATCCTCCAGGCGTGGCTCGACGCCCGCAGGGCACGCGGATAAGGGTAAGGTCGACCGCGATGTCGAAGCGTTCGTTCCGGGTCGCCCTCGCGGTCGTGATCGGCTCGGTGATCCTGGTGGTCGGCATTGCGGGCTACTTCGTGCACCGCGCGCTGTCGTATCCAGACGAGGCGCACGCCGGCAGCGGCAAGGAAGTCGAGGTCGAGATCAGGTCCGGCATGAGCTTCCCGGCGGTCGCCTCGCTGCTGTCGCAGAAGCACGTGATCGCGCGGCCGACGTGGTTCCGGCTCTACGCGATGTGGGAAGGCGACACGACGAACATCAAGCCGGGCAAGTACCTCATCAAGGACAACCTGTCTCCGAAGCAGGTGCTCCAGGTGATCGTCACCGGCGTCAAGGAGACGACGATCAAGGTGACGCTGCCCGAGGGGAAGAACATGCTCGAGTACTTCGAGCTGATCGGCAGGGCGTGCCCCGCCGGCATGACCGAAACGCCCGAGAAACCGTGCCCGCACATCGCGAGCGCGAAGGAGCTCGAGGCTGTCGCGCGCGACAAGGAGTTCCTCTCGCAGCACGCGATCGCGGGCGAGAGCGTCGAGGGTTACCTGTTCCCCGACACCTACGAGTTCCGCGCCGGCGAGAAGCCGCGCGCCGTGCTCGAGCGCCTCATCACGAGGCACCAGGAGGTGTGGCACGAGGTCATCACGAAGAACCCGCGCGACGCCGCGAAGCTCAAGGACAAGCTGCACTGGTCCGATCACGAGATCCTGACGATGGCGTCGATCGTCGAGAAGGAGGCGGTCGAGCCCGCCGAGCGGCCGCGCATCGCGCAGGTGTTCATCAACCGGCTCGTGAAGCCGGACTTCAAGCCGCGCCGGCTAGAGACCGATCCGACGATCCGCTACGGCTGCCTCGTCCCCGAGAAGAAGAGCGCGGCGTGCATCGCGTGGAACGAGCCGTGCGCGAAGCAGAATCTGCCGGTCGGCTGCGATCGCCTGCACCGCGCGCAGCTCGACGACACCGACAACCCGTACAACACGTACCGTCACGAGGGCCTGCCGCCGGGCCCGATCTCGAATCCCGGCCGGCGCTCGATGGAGGCCGTCATCTCGCCGGACGGCAGCGACTACCTGTTCTTCGTCGCGAAGAACGACCGCGAGCACGTGTTCTCGAAGACCGTCCAGGAACACGAGCGCAACGTCACGAAGTACCAGCGCTGATCACAGCTCCGGCGCGAGCTTCGCGGTGCACTTGATCTCGACCATCAGCTCGGGAAATGCGAGGCGCTCGACCTGCACGATCGTGCTCGCGAGCTCGGTGTGGCCGCCGAACACCTCGTCCCGGCACGCCGCGCGTGCCCTGAAGGCCTCGTCCATGCGCGTGACGAACAGCGTCTCCTCGACGACGTTCTCGATCGTCGCGCCGTAGCGTGCGAGGACCTTGCGCACGTTCGCGTAGGCCTGCCGCATCTGCAGCTCCATGTTGCTCTCGCCGACGATCGAGCCGTCGTCGTCGTGGCTCACCTGACCGGCGAGGTAGATCGTGTTGCCGACCCGGACTGCCTGCGCGTAACCGTACTCGCTCTCCCAGGGCATGCCGAGTCCCGCCGTGTCCTTGTGGATCCTCATCATCACGCCGCCTCCATCCCGAAACCTTGGCGCGACGAGTCGCCGCCGGCGACCGCGTTCTCGCTCGGTGAGGGGA